>NZ_JAPUEW010000008.1:109339-313186 GCF_027492335.1 Klebsiella sp.
TTCATGTTCATGTTCATGTTCATGTTCATGTTCATGTTCATGTTCATGTTCATGTTCATGTGAGTGCGATTCGTGCCAGGTACGCCAGAGCATCCAGCAGGCAATCAGCACAATAAGGATCCCGGAAATCAGCTGAAACCAGGGTTCTGATGTTTGAGCGTCCCAGCCGCGACCAAACCAAAGACCTGCCATTGCCACCAGCCAGACCACTGCTGTATGCGATACCGTTGCCGCTAACCCCAGCAATACTGCCTGCTTAAGCGTTCCACGTACCGCCACAATAAATGCCGCCATCATTGTTTTAGAGTGTCCCGGCTCGAGGCCGTGCAATGCGCCGAGCAGAATGGCGCTGGGTATAAAGAGCCAGGCATTGCCCTGTTGCAACAGCGAAGTGAAGTCGTTCATAACATGATCCATTATCAGAAGTTATTGTATGCTACTCCCCCCCAGTAGGCTAATACTACCCCCCAGTAGAAAAATACTCCGGGGGAGTAGGGCATGTTATGCTGTTCTTATTGTGTACTGTGGTCGTCCGTGGAAATGACCAATCAATCAAATAGTGGATCGCGTAATGTCACACACCGTTCGTCACAAGAAGATGTTATTGACTCGATTAAAGAAAATTCAGGGGCAAAATACCGCATTAGAAAAAATGCTTAATCGCGATCATGAATGCGCTGAGGTTTTACAGCAGCTTGCGGCGATCCGCGGGGCGGTCAACGGTATGATGTTGCAGGTCATCCAGGGACACTTAACGGATCACGTCGTTAAAGAGCCGGAGGAAGGCCAACGTGAAGCTGACCTTGACGTGGTCATGCAGGTGATAAAATCTTATCTGAAGTAGATTCAGGAGAGATTTTTCGCGGGCTGTTGTGAATGTGCTTTAAGGTTGTTTTCAGCCCACAGAATAAATTTCTCCTTTGGCAGCGCTTTGCTATAAAGCCACCCCTGGGCGTACAGCACCCCATGACTGCGTAGCCAGTCGCGCTGGCTTTGGGTTTCGACGCCTTCCGCGACGGTTGTCAGGTTGAGCGCTTTCGCCATTTCAATAATGTGTGGCGTTAGCGGTTTGTATTCCAACGTATCGACAAACGATTTATCGATTTTCAGGGTATCGACGTCCAGCTTTTGTAAATAGCTCAGACTGGAGTAGCCGGTACCAAAGTCATCAATGGAAATACGGTGGCCGGCCTGACGATAACCGGCGATGACGGGTAAAGTGGTTTGCGGATCGACGAAACCGCGTTCGGTAATTTCCAAAGTGATCTGCTGAGCGCTGATACCCCAGCGCTGAAGCTGCTCACGCAAAAGTATTGGCAGCGTAGGCGAACGTAAATCATCGACCGACAGATTGATCGAAATGTGTACCTCAGGGCGCTGGCGCAGCCATGCACCCAGTTCGGCAAAAATCTTCCTCACAATATCTTCGGTTAAATGGGTAATGAGTCCCGTCTGTTCGGCAAGCGGGATAAAAATATCCGGCGATAAGAAGCTCCCGTCGGGCTGCTTCCAGCGAGCAAGCGCTTCCGCACCCGCGATTTTTCCACTCTGCAACGAAATAATGGGTTGGTAATAGACCTGAATGGCATTGGCGTTCAGAGCGTCCAGCATCCCGTAACGCGGTGAACGCAATCTTCGTAGCAGGCGAATAAGCAGGAATGAGGCCAAAATACTGGTGAACAGGCCAATCGGCAGCCACAGTATCAGCTGCTGATGGAGTTTTTTCTGTAATGGCAGCGTGGATGACCAGGTGGCGATAGCCAGACCCAGCTCGGGTATACGGTGGAGGCGATAAACGGTGTTATTGAGAGTTAACGTTTCTGCATCCAGATGTTTAATTTGCGCCCAGACGGCAGTGTCGAGCGGTTTACTGCTGATAATGATTTGGTCGTGCTTCGTTCCGAACAGGAGAGTGTGAATTTCTTCCTGACCTAACGGAATCACATCGATAAATGAAACGGGGTCGATCATCACCACATGATGCTCGCTGCCCATTGCCGTCATTTTATGTTTCAGTCCCAGATCGCTAACCGATGTGAGCCAGGTGCGATAGCCATCGGCAGTAATATGGTCGGGAGGTGGAAAGATGACTGAAACTTGATGCTCTTCGAGGGAAGAGCACTGCGGAATACCATCGTGTAACCACAGAACTTCCTGTACGTAGCGGTGGGTGTAGGCAATCTGCCGCATATTGAGCAGATGCTGCGGACTGCAGGTCGCGGCGGTATGAGCATCTGCTTCTTTAAGCGCTTCTCTTGCCTGATCGGCAACCTGCTGAACGCGGGCCAGTACGCGGACGGAAAAATTATCCAGCTCGGTGTAAAACTGTGCTTTAGCTTGCTGAGTTGCCAGCCAGATGCTCAGTACGACCGGCAAAATAATGGCGAGAATCAGTACCCCTGTAACCAGACTCACCTGATGCCGGGCTGTCATGAGTATTTCCTTATTTTATCGAGGGGTTCGATGAGTATACGCGAAAGATAAAAAGAGGATTCAGCAAGCGGGATAAAAAAGGCCCGAACCGCAAGATACTCACGAATTCGGGCTAACAGTGGATGAACCGCGTCGTCCAAAATTTGAACGACGCGGAGAAAACGAGGGCTGGTATGCTGACAGTAAGGGCTATCAGCATATGTTCATATTCTAACGCACAATCATGACAATCAGATGTTGCGCTTAATGGGCATCTGGCGCGGCGATGTCAGCGCTAATCCGCAGGTCATTTTCGTCGAAGACCATGCAGTAGCGATCGTCGAACGCAACGCTGATTTTTTGCCAGGGACGGAAATGAACGTCGCCTGGCAGCAGGATTTTGACGTTATCATGGCCATAGCACTGGCCGAACAGATAGGTGTTATTGCCCAGTCTCTCAACCACTTCACATTGAAACTCAACTATGGTCCCTGTGTTCACGTTGGTTGAGAGATGTTCAGGGCGAATACCGAGCGTAACAGCGGCACCAGGCAGCAGCGGCGAGGTGGTGATATTGAGCGTCAGGTTATGGTCTTGCGCCATCTTTACGCTAAGCTGCCCCGGCTGCCATGCGGTTACTGTCGCAGGCAAGAAGTTCATTTTGGGTGAGCCGATAAACCCCGCGACGAATTTATTCACCGGGTTGTAATACAGCGACATCGGCGAGCCCATTTGTTCCACTTTGCCGTAGTTCATCACCACGATTTTGTCGGCCAGGGTCATCGCTTCAACCTGATCGTGGGTGACATAGACCATCGTGGTCTTAAGTTCATGATGCAGCTTCGCGATGTGCAGGCGCATTTCAACGCGTAGCTCGGCATCGAGGTTAGAAAGGGGCTCATCAAACATAAACACCCGTGGATTACGCACGATCGCGCGGCCGATTGCCACGCGCTGGCGCTGACCTCCGGAAAGTTGTTTAGGTTTACGATCCAGTAGATGAGAGAGTTGCAGCGTTTTCGCGACCATTTCAACCTGACGGCGAATTTCATCTTTTGGGACTTTATTGACCTTCAGGCCATAACCCATATTTTCCGCCACCGTCATATGCGGATAGAGCGCATAGGACTGGAATACCATGGCGACGCCGCGGTGGGCGGGGACGACATCATTCATCACTTCATCGCCAATCAGTACTTCACCATCGCTGACCTCTTCCAGGCCGGCAATCATCCGCAGTAGCGTCGATTTACCGCAGCCGGATGGACCAACGAAAACTGCAAATTCACCATCTTCAATATCAAGATTCACCTGATGCAGCGTCACTGTACTGCCGAACCGCTTGGTGACATTCCTCAGTCGTATATTGGACATCAACATTCCCCGGGTTAGTAGCGTTTCCTGCCGTTGGGATTTGGGCTGTGACGTATAATTTGTATAACGTGTAACAATTCAGCCGGACGATGCTCAACGACACTAAAATCATGCTGTGACTATAACTTCCAGCGTTTTAGCACCATACATTGAAGTTTCATTTCTGCAATCATGATCACACAACTGGTAGCTTTCAGTAGTTTTATCGACATTCAAAGCGTAGCGTATAACAAATCAAGAATGACGGATGTTTTGTTTATGAAGCGCCGTTTATCAATTGACTAAGGAATTACCGGAAGTCAAATTGTCCAATAAAAACCATTAAATTGTTATACCTTCACATGAGGTTGGTAATGAAAAAGAACACTCTTGCTGCACTGATCCTTACCACTCTGGCTGCCGGGCAGCTAGTGAGCCTGCAGGCGCACGCGGCCGGACAGCTCAACGTCTGGGAAGACATCAAAAAATCCGACGGCATTAAAGCTGCGGTAAATGATTTTGAAAAGCAGTTCGACGTTAAGGTTAACGTGCAGGAGATGCCGTACGCCCAGCAGCTGGAAAAGCTGCGACTTGATGGCCCGGCGGGCATCGGCCCGGATGTACTGGTTATCCCTAATGACCAGTTGGGTGGTGCGGTCGTCCAGGGGCTGCTGTCTCCTCTGACTATGGAGCAGGCGAAGCAGGAGGCTTTTACGCCTGCGTCAATCAACGCTTTCCATATGGATAACGTGCTTTATGGCGTGCCGAAAGCGGTGGAAACCCTGGTACTGATTTACAACAAAGACCTGATCGACAAGCCGCTGGATAGCCTGCAGGCGTGGTTCGACTATTCGAAAAAGCAGCGCGAAGAGGGCAAGTATGGTCTGTTGGCGAAGTTTGATCAGATCTATTACAGCTGGGGTGCTATTGGTCCGATGGGCGGCTATATCTTTGGCAAAAACGACAAAGGTGGTTTTAACCCGCAGGACGTTGGCCTGAACAAGCCCGGTGCTGTGGAAGCGGTTACCTTCCTGAAAAAATTCTACACCGATAAGGTCTTCCCGGCGGGGATCCTCGGGGACAATGGGCTGAACGCTATTGATTCCCTGTTCACAGAGAAAAAAGCGGCGGCGGTGATTAACGGTCCGTGGGCTTTCCAGCCGTATGAAGCGGCAGGCATTAATTATGGCGTTGCGCCCCTACCGATGCTGCCTGATGGCAAACCGATGAGTTCTTTCCTCGGCGTGAAGGGCTATGTGGTCTCGACGTGGAGTAAAGATAAAGCGCTGGCACAGCAGTTCATCGAATTCATCAACCAGCCGCAGTACGTGAAAGCGCGCTATATCGCGACCGGTGAAATCCCGCCGCTGAAGTCAATGATTGACGATCCGGTGATTAAGAATGATGAAAAGGCCAGCGCGGTGGCGGTGCAGTCAGCGCGTGCGACGGCGATGCCGGGGATCCCGGAAATGGGCGAAGTCTGGGGCCCGGCTAATGCCGCGCTGGAGCTTAGCCTGACCGGCAAACAAGAGCCTAAAGCGGCGCTCGATAACGCAGAGAAGCAGATCAAAATGCAAATCGAAGCGATGCAGGCCAGCAATCAGTAATCAGGTGATGTAACAGAACGGGAGGAGGCCCTCCCGTTTTCAGAAGGAGTCGTGTGTGATTATCAATCCCAGCGAAAATATCGCCGAAGCGCGTGGCGCAGGACGCCATGCGTGGTGCGGCCTGTTGCTGGCTATCGTGCCGGGTTTTGGGCAGTTTTATCATCGCCAGTGGCTGAAGGGGATTGTTTTCCTGGTGCTGCTGAGCAGTTTTATGAGCATTTTTTATGACTTTCTCAGCGAAGGCCTGTGGGGGTTATATACCCTGGGCGAGGAAGTTCCGCGGGATAACTCAATCTTCCTGCTGGCGGAAGGGATTATCAGCGTGCTGATTATCGCTTTTGGCCTGCTGGTCTATTTCCTCTCGTTACGCGATGCCTGGGTTAACGGCAAAAAGCGCGATGAGGGCATGGCGCTGAATAGCGTACGTAAGCAGTATCAGATGCTGCTTAGCGATGGTTTTCCTTATTTGATGATCACCCCCGGCTTTATTCTGCTGGTGTTTGTCGTCATCTTCCCGATTTTGTTTGGTTTTGCCATTGCCTTTACCAACTACAACCTTTACCACACGCCACCGGCGAAGCTGGTGGATTGGGTCGGGTTCAAAAACTTCATCAACATCTTCACATTGTCCATCTGGCGCTCAACCTTCTTTGATGTGCTGCAGTGGACGGTGGTGTGGACTCTGCTGGCGACGACGTTGCAATGTACCGTCGGCGTGCTGCTGGCGATTCTGGTCAACCAGAAAGACCTGCGCTTTAAGCCGATGATTCGTACTATTTTTATTCTGCCGTGGGCGGTGCCTGGATTCGTGACGATTCTGGTTTTTGCCGGGATGTTTAACGATTCATTCGGGGTAATTAACAACGCTATTTTGTCCTTCTTCGGCATCAGCCCGAAGGCGTGGTTGACCGACCCGTTCTGGACTAAGACTGCATTGATCATGATGCAAACCTGGCTGGGCTTCCCGTTTGTTTTCGCCATGACTACCGGCGTACTGCAGGCGATTCCGGACGATCTTTATGAAGCGGCCACGATGGATGGGGCCAGCGCGTTTACCCGCCTGCGGACGATCACTCTGCCGCTGGTGTTGTACTCCATTGCGCCGATCATCATCACCCAGTACACCTTCAACTTTAACAACTTCAACATCATCTATCTGTTCAACAACGGTGGACCGGCGGTGGCGGGGTCTAATGCTGGCGGTACGGATATCCTGGTGTCGTGGATCTACAAATTGACGATGTCGTCTTCGCAATATGCCATCGCGGCCACCATTACGATCCTGCTGTCGATTTTTGTCGTTGGTCTGGCGTTGTGGCAGTTCCGCGCCACGAAATCCTTCAAAAATGACGATATGGCGTAAGGGAAGCAACATGGCTAAATCACCGAGTATTAAACGCGAAAAGTGGATTCGCCTGTCACTGACCTGGCTGGTGGTCATCCTGGTATCAACGATTATTATTTATCCGCTGGTCTGGACGGTAGGGGCGTCACTGAATGCCGGGAATAGTCTGCTGAGTACGTCGATTATTCCTGAGAACCTGTCATTTCAGCACTATGCAGACCTGTTTAATGGCAATGTGAACTACCTGACCTGGTACTGGAACTCGATGAAAATCAGTTTCATGACCATGGTGCTGACCCTCATCAGCGTGAGCTTTACTGCCTATGCGTTCTCCCGTTTTCGTTTTAAAGGACGGCAGAACGGGCTGATGCTGTTCCTGCTGCTGCAGATGATCCCGCAGTTCTCAGCGCTGATTGCGATCTTTGTTCTTTCGCAGTTGTTGGGGCTGATCAATAGTCATCTGGCGCTGGTGCTGATCTACGTTGGCGGCATGATCCCGATGAATACCTGGCTTATGAAGGGGTATCTGGATGCGATCCCTAAAGATCTGGATGAGTCCGCACGTATGGATGGTGCCAGCAGCTTCCGTATCTTTTCCGAAATCATCATGCCGCTGTCAAAACCGATTCTGGCGGTGGTTGCGCTATTTTCATTTACCGGCCCATTGGGAGATTTCATTCTCTCCAGCACCATCTTGCGCACCCCGGATAAGTACACGCTACCGATTGGCCTGTACAACCTGGTAGCGCAGAAAATGGGTGCCAGCTACACCACTTATGCAGCGGGCGCGGTACTGATTGCCGTCCCGGTAGCGATTCTTTACCTGGCGCTGCAAAAGTACTTTGTTTCCGGCCTCACCTCTGGCAGTACAAAAGGATAACTTCATGAAAAGATTAACACCCGCGTGGCTTGCTGTTTCTCTGGCATGCTGTTTTTCAGCCAGTACGCTGGCGGCAGATGCGCTGCAAACAAAAGCTTTTAACAATATGCCCGCTGATTTTATTAAAGGGGCGGATATTTCCACGTTGCTGGATGCTGAAAAGCACGGCGCAAAGTTTTTTAACCACAACAACCAGCAGCAGGATCCTATCGCAATTCTGAAGGCCGACGGCGTGAACTATGTTCGCCTGCGTCTGTGGGTTGATCCTAAAGATGCTCAGGGTCAGGGCTACGGTGGCGGTGATAACGATCTGGCGGCAACGCTGGCGCTGGCAAAGCGTGCAAAAGCACAGGGCATGAAGCTGCTGCTGGATTTCCATTACAGTGACTTCTGGACCGATCCGGGTAAGCAGTTCAAGCCTAAAGCCTGGGAGAAAATGGACTACCCACAGCTGAAAACCACCATCCACGACTACACTCGCGACACGATTGCCCGCTTTAAACAGGAGGGCGTGCTGCCGGATATGGTGCAGATCGGCAACGAGATTAACGGCGGTATGCTGTGGCCGGAGGGCAAAAGCTGGGGGCAGGGCGGCGGCGAATTCGATCGCCTGGCGGGACTGCTTAATGCTGCCATTGACGGCCTGAAGGAGAACCTCACCGGCGGCGAGCAAGTCAAAATCATGCTTCATCTGGCTGAAGGGACCAAAAATGACACCTTCCGCTGGTGGTTTGATGAAATCAGCAAGCGTAACGTGCCTTACGACATCATTGGCCTGTCGATGTATACCTATTGGAATGGACCGATTAGCGCGTTGAAAGCCAATATGGACGATATCAGCAAGCGCTATAACAAAGACGTGATTGTGGTTGAAGCCGCTTACGCTTATACCCTGGATAACTGCGATAATGCCGAAAATAGTTTTCAGGCAAAAGAGGAAAAGGATGGCGGTTATCCTGCTACCGTGCAGGGGCAATATAATTATATTCACGATTTAATGCAGGCCGTGGCTGACGTTCCGGAACATCGTGGTAAAGGTATCTTTTATTGGGAGCCGACATGGATTGCCGTACCGGGAAATACCTGGGCGACGCCTGCCGGAATGAAATATATCCACGATGAGTGGAAAGAAGGTAATGCCCGGGAAAATCAGGCTCTATTTGATTGTCAGGGGAAAGCATTGCCGTCAATGAAAGTATTTAATTAATTATTCAGCTTTAAACTTCAGGATGTTTATTATGAAAAAATTTGCGCCTTTGAGTCCTAAGGTTAATGCGCTATTGCATGGCGCTGACTATAACCCGGAGCAGTGGGAGAATTATCCCGATATTATCGACAAAGATATTGCCATGATGCAGCAGGCAAAATGTAATGTGATGTCGGTGGGGATATTTAGCTGGGCGAAGCTTGAACCTCAGGAAGGCGTATTTGAGTTTGGCTGGCTGGACAGTATTCTCGATAAACTGTATGCCGCCGGAATTCATGTCTATCTCGCCACCCCAAGCGGCGCGCGTCCGGCGTGGATGTCGCAGAAGTATCCTCAGGTGCTACGCGTTGGTCGCGATCGGGTGCCTGCGCTGCACGGTGGACGCCATAACCACTGTATGTCGTCACCGGTTTATCGTGAGAAAACCTTGAAAATCAATACGCTGCTGGCGGAGCGTTATTCGCAGCACCCGGCGGTGCTGGGCTGGCATATCTCCAACGAATACGGCGGTGAGTGCCACTGTAGCCTGTGCCAGGAGCGTTTCCGAGACTGGCTGAAGGCGCGTTATGAAACGCTGGATAACCTCAATCATGCCTGGTGGAGCGCCTTCTGGAGCCACACCTATAGCGACTGGTCGCAGATTGAATCTCCGGCACCGCAAGGAGAAGTCTCAATTCATGGTCTGAACCTTGACTGGCATCGTTTCAACACCGCGCAGGTGACTGACTTCTGCCACCATGAGGTTGCCCCTCTGAAAGCAGCGAATGCTGAACTGCCGGTGACAACCAACTTCATGGAGTATTTTTACGATTACGACTACTGGCAGTTGGCGCAGGCGCTGGACTTCATCTCGTGGGATAGCTATCCCATGTGGCACCGTGACAAAGATGAAACCACCCTGGCCTGCTATACCGCCATGTATCACGACATGATGCGCAGCCTGAAGGGTGGTAAACCGTTTGTCTTGATGGAGTCCACGCCGAGCGCAACCAACTGGCAGCCGACCAGCAAGCTGAAAAAGCCGGGAATGCATATTCTTTCTTCTATGCAGGCCGTCGCACACGGTGCTGATTCGGTACAGTACTTCCAGTGGCGTAAGAGCCGTGGCTCAGTAGAGAAGTTCCACGGGGCTATTATCGATCACGTAGGCCACCTGGATACTCGAGTAGGCCGTGAAGTGACTAAGCTCGGCGATATGTTAAGCAAGTTACCGGGCGTGGTGGGTTGCCGGACGGATGCGAAAGTGGCGATTATCTTCGACCAGCAAAACCGCTGGGCGCTGGATGATGCTCAGGGACCGCGTAATCTCGGGATGGAGTATGAAAATACCGTCAACGAACACTATCGTCCATTCTGGGAGCAGGGGATCGCCGTCGATATTATCGATGCGGATGTTGACCTGAGCGCCTATCAGCTGGTTATTGCACCTATGTTGTACATGGTACGCGAGGGATTTGCTGAGCGCGCCGAAGATTTCGTCGCCAACGGTGGTCACTTAGTTACAACATACTGGACGGGTATCGTTAACGAGTCCGATCTCTGCCACTTAGGTGGTTTCCCTGGTCCTCTGCGTAAACTGCTGGGCATTTGGGCGGAAGAGATCGACTGCCTGAACGATGGCGAACGCAATCTGGTGCAGGGACTGGCAGGGAATGAAGGCGGGTTGCAGGGACCTTACCAGGTTCGTCATCTGTGTGAACTGATTCATACTGAAACGGCGCAGCCGTTGGCGACATACCGCGATGATTTTTATGCCGGAAGACCGGCAGTCACCGTCAACCACTTTGGTAAAGGCAAGGCCTGGCATGTTGCTTCGCGCAACGATCTGGCTTTTCAGCGAGATTTCTTCAACACCATAAGTAAAGAATTGGCGCTGCCGCGTGCGGTTGAGGCTGATTTCCCTCCGGGCGTGGTAGCGACAGCACGCACGGATGGTGAAACCACGTATGTATTCCTGCAAAACTACAGCGCGCAACAGCATAGCGTAACCCTGCCGCAAGGCTATCAGGACAGCCTCACCGGCACGGTTCTGAATGCGCCGTTGGCCTTAAATGCATGGGACTGCCGTATTCTTAGTCGTCACGCGTAATTTCTCTCTACCCGCGCCTGCTCCTGCGAGCAGGCGTTTTTTTATCTGCTTATCAGGAGTCTATTATGGTGAGTTTAAAATCCTTTCTGAATTACTTCTCCCAGCCTCGTCCGGCGGTATCTTTGAGTCAGGTGGAACAACAGCAAATTGAGCATTTAATTCAGGCTTTCGGCGGCGAGGCCAATATTATTAATGTCGATGCTTGTATTACCCGCCTACGCGTCACGGTGAATAATCTGGCGGTTGTTGATTCTCAGGCATTACAGCAGCAGGGAGCGCTTGGGGTTATTATTCTTGGGCAGCAGGTGCATGCTATTTTTGGTAAACAGTCGGATGCATTGCGACAATTACTAGATGAACACTTTGCTAACCGTAAATAAAATAAAAACGGGATAACTCAATAAAGGGTTATCCCGAAAGTAAAGCAGGTGTTCAATGGCAATAATCATTACCGGAGGGTAATTAACGGCCTTACAGTTGGAGATGAAACGGTTTACATCTTATTACCACCAGGCTTCTACCTGTACGCCAAAGTTCCACGTATTATTGGCAGTCTGATCTTCGAATGGTTTGCCATTTTCAGAATCATTCAAATATGAAGCGAAGATACGCAGTTCCGGGCGTGACATAAAGTCAGGGCCATCGGCCAGGCCCAGCGCAATAGTGTATTTTTCACCGGCCTGTTTGTATTCGGTGTTGTTCTTGTAGCTGTCTTTTTGATAGAAACCGCCCACCTCACCAATCAGGCGCACGTACTCGGTAAACTGATATTGCCCGCGAGCGACCAGCGACAGCATACGCGTTTTATCCGTGTACTCGGTTATGTTGTCTGCAGAGCCCCATGTCAGGACATGGTTAATGGAGAACTTGTCGGTAATCGGGATTAAACCGGTGTTGATAACGCGGTAGCCGGTAGCGTCGTTGACGTAGTTCCACATGTCGTACCAACCGCCGCCCTGGGAGACCATATTCTGCGCCAGCCCTTTGTTGGCGTATTGCAGCACCATTTTGTTGTAACCACCCAGCATATCCTGGCTAATCTCACCGGTTAGCATGACGCCATTTTCAGCATCATACAGCCCGCCGTAAGTGTCCTGCTTTTTGGTGGTATTCGGCATCGCGTAGTCGATACCAAATTCAGTCCACGATCCGGACCATGGCTTCCAGCCTGCGTAGCGCAGATCGAGGTAGTTAATATTGACGTTGCTATCACCATCGACGCGGTAATCGACGTCGTTAGCATCGCCGCGGATCCAGGCAAATGAGACGGCGCCCGGGCCGAGCGTATAGTTTTCGATTCCCGCACCGGATCCGGAAATGTTCCAGTATTTGGTATCGATGATGTGCAGATCGTGGCGTTGATAGTAGCGTTTACCGCCCCAAATCACCGCGTTTGGATCGCCGGGGACCAGGCCTTTGATCTGCAGGTTTAGCTGGCGCAGGCCGAATTGCGCATCGTCATCCAGTGTGGTTTCGTTATCATTGGAGCCGTCAGAAACCATACTGACCATGCTATCAAGATAGAAGCTAACATCATTCTTTTTGTAGACCTCTGAACCTAACTCCAGCTCGCCGTAGGTATCGGACTCGTTACCCAGACGACCAATTTTATTCTTTTGCCATTCGGCCTGGCTACCGTCACCGGAGACCCCAACCCCGGCGCGCATATAACCATGAAAATCGATACCCGGAAGGGTGGCGGAAGCAGCAAACACGGATGGTGAAATCAGCGCAGCGGCCAACGCAACGGAGAGTGTGCGCAGCGTAGTGTTCATGTCTATCCTCTTATTTTTTTGTATTACGTTCACATAACTTGTGTCATGAAATGCCTAAACCATAATTCAGGCAATTTAATGATCTTAATAGTGTGATTAACTGCAAATAAATAAGCAGGTTTTGTTACGAGTAGTGAGTCTATTCACAATTTGTTGTATTGTGAGCGTCATACTTTTATTGGTTGTTGTTGCTCAGGGGATGCGGCAATGAGCGTTTTTTCAAATTGCCCCTGTTACAATCCAGGGATAACAACATAAGGAACCGGACCATGAAGTCTAAAAGCGCGACCTTAGAAGACGTTGCTCGCCATGCGGGCGTCTCCTATCAGACCGTGTCCAGGGTACTCAACAAGTCTGCTAATGTATCCAAAGCCACGCGCAGCAAGGTGGAGAAATCCATTGAAGAGCTACGCTATGTCCCTAACCGTCTGGCGCAACAGCTGGTAGGTAAGCAAAGCCATACCGTGGGATTGGTCACCATTTCCCTCGCATTGCACGCACCTTCCCAGGTAGCCGCAGCGGTAAAACGCTACGCGAACGTTGAGGGCTATCAGGTGCTCATCTCAATGATTGATGAGAGCGTCAACCAAAGTATTCAAGAATCTATTAACGAGCTGAAGTCTCAGCTGGTGGATAAGGTTATTATTAACGTGCCTCTGGAGACCGAACAGGCCCAGAAAATAGCCACTGACAACGATGATATTGTCTGTCTTTTTTTAGATGTCGATCCCTACAGTTCTGTGTTTAACGTTTCGTTTAACCCGGCGGATGGCACCCGAGCGAGCGTCAAATATCTCTATGAAATGGGGCATCGGGACATCGCGCTGCTGGCCGGGCCGGAAAGCTCGGTATCGGCAAAGCTACGTTTGAAAAGCTGGATGGAAACACTTGAGGGCTATGGCCTGCAACCTGTTACAGTTGTTCGTGGCAACTGGGATGCACAGAGTGGTTACGCCGGTGCGCTGCAAATGCTGCGCGAGACACCGAACTTCACCGCAGTGCTGGTGGGAAACGATCAGATGGCATTGGGTGTCCTGAGCGCTTTTCATCAGCATCAGGTGCCGATCCCGGGGGAGAAATCGGTGATTGGTTACGATGATACCTATGAAAGTTCATTCTTCTATCCGGCGCTGACGACTGTTTCGCTAGACCTCGATTTACAAGGTAAAGAGGCTGTGCGCCGCATCCTTGATAGCGGTGATAACGAAACGCTGCATACTTCCTCTATTCTCCCCGCACGACTGGTTATTCGCCATTCTACCGGGCCGAAAACGGAGCCCGGTAAAGATCTGCAGTCCATAGCCGAACAGCTGCGGGCGTTAGCGCATCAGCTGAATCCCTAATCTGCAACGGGCGGCCTGCGTCGCCCATTACCCTTTTCGTTCTCATGGTTGATCTTTGTATTAACTCGGCGTACCGTATTGTTATGTTATAACGTAATGATCGAGGTCGCTATGAAACCCAACATTCATCCGCACTATCGTACCGTGGTCTTTTACGACACCAGTGCCAACGAATTCTTTAAAGTCGGTTCAACCATCAGGACCGAGCGTGAGATTGAGCTCGAAGGTGAGACGTATCCGTACGTGACGCTTGATGTGTCATCCAAATCGCATCCGTATTACACCGGTAAACAGAAGGCTTTCAATAATGAAGGCAGCACCGCACGCTTCCGCCAGCGCTTCGGTGGTTTTATCGATGCGAAAAGGAGCAAATAATGCAGGTACTCAACTCGTTACGTAGCGCCAAACAGCGCCACCCGGATTGTCAGATAGTTAAGCGCAAAGGGCGGCTGTACGTGATCTGCAAAAGCAATCCCCGCTTTAAAGCCGTGCAGGGACGTAAGAAAAGACGTTAACTTACCCGTTTGCGGAAGCTCTCCAGCGTGCGCAACTGTTGGCCGTCGTTGAAGTTGTCGGCGGCCAGCCACTGCTGCATAGCGTTATCAATCTGAGGCCATTCGTCATCGATAATGGAAAACCAGTCGGTATCGCGGTTGTGGCCTTTTATCACCAGAGCCTGACGAAAACGCCCCTCATACTGAAACCCCAGACGTAGCGCCGCCCGGCGTGAGGGTTCGTTCAGGCTGTTACATTTCCATTCATAGCGGCGGTAGCCGAGAATATCAAAAACGTAACGCATCAGCAGCCACTGCGCTTCGGTTGCCATCGCCGTCCGGCTTAGTAACGGTGAGAAGTGGACATGACCGACTTCAACAACGCCGTTTTTTGCATCAATTCTCATCAGCGCCAACGACCCGACGGGGAGACCTGTCCGCCCGTCAATCACCGCAAAGTGAATGGGGTCGGCCAGTCCGGCAACGCTATCAATCCACGTACGGTACTCCTCAATGCTGTTATCTGGTTCGCGCAGCAACCATGTCCAACTGCGTGTATCTGGGGCTAGCTGGTGGGCGGCGAATAGTGCGCTGGCGTGTTGTGTACTTAAAGGCTCAAGGTGGCAAAAACGCCCTTGCAGATTTTGTTTTTCGGGGTGGGGCCGAGGTTGCCAATCGGGCAGGGCAGTACCAACAGGTTGATTAAACTGGTTAAGGAGGCTCATGCGGTTTTCCTTGTTTGGTCGAATGCAATGAGATTAAGAGCTTATTGGTTCTATAAAAAGTACCAAGGGTGTATGTTTTTATGGTGCCACGAGGAGCCGCGATGAATATTCCAGACGATGCGTTTTTTACTTTGTTGGAGCACGGCCTGCGCAGTAGAGGGTGTGAAACCTTGCAGCGTGCGCTGTATCAACTGCTGCGTGAGGCCGTTTTGCAGGGGCGACTGGCAGGCAATAGCCGTTTACCAGGTTCACGTGCTATGGCTCAGCGGTTAGGGCTTTCGCGTAACACGATCAACAGCGCGCTTGAGCAATTGGCCATCGAGGGCTATTTGCTACGCAGCCGTCAGGGGACGCACGTAGCGCCTTTGACGTCTCAGGGGGAGCGTGATGTTGAGGTGCACGCAATCGCGCTTCCCGAGCGCTTACAGGGGTTGCCTGGGGGCATGCGGCGTGATTCGCCCACGTTGCTCTTTACGCCGGGAATGCCTGCGGTTAACTATTTTCCTCTTCCCCTCTGGCGTCGGCTTCTCGACAGAATATTGCGTGAAGAGGGGACCGCGTTGCTGGGCTATGGTGACCCGCAAGGTGAACCTGCTCTGCGCGAGGCGATTGCCCGCCATCTGGCGCTATCGCGAGGGATTCGCTGCGATGTCCGACAAATTGTGATTACGGAGGGTGCACTGGAAGGTATCAATTTATGCACGCATCTGCTGGGCGAAACTGGGGATACCGCCTGGGTGGAAGAACCTGGCTACCTGGGGGTAAAAAGTATGTTTCTCAAAGCCGGGCTTCATATGAAAGGTGTACCAGTGGATTGTGAAGGCATGCGGCCTGATATGAGTGATGAGAGTAAGGCCCCGCGATTGATCTTCACTTCACCTTCACATCAATATCCCTATGGCGCAGTCATGAGCGCAGGGCGACGACTGGCGTTACTGGAGTATGCACGCCAGCATAATACGTGGATTATTGAAGATGATTATGACAGCGAGTTTCGCTACAGCGGCGAACCGATTCCGGCAATGTTGGGAATGGTCAAACAGGCACCGGTAGTGTATCTCGGGACTTTCAGCAAAACGTTGTTTCCCGCGCTACGCATTGGCTTTGTGGTGATGCCCTCGGCGTTGGCTGATGCGGCTCAGGGAGCGATTGGTGCACTATTGCGCGGTGGACACAGGGTGGAGCAGCGGGCGTTGGCGTTATTTATCGAAGAGGGACATTACGCGCGCCATCTTGCGGCCATGCGTCGTTTGTATCGTAAACGTCAGCAGCAATTACGGGAGGTTTTGGCAGAGGAGCTTAAGGTACCTTATGAGCTCTTTGGTGGAGAAGGTGGGTTGCATTTGACGGTCGCTATCGAAGGCATTGATGATGAAGCACTTGTTCAGTTGGCTCGCCAGTTTCAGCAGGCACCAGCGGCATTAAGCCGTTTTTATCTTGATGTTAAAAATGCGAAAAGTGGACTGGTTTTGGGCTACGGTAATACGTCCGCTTCGCATTTCATTCCTGCGGTGCGGACGCTAAATCGTCTTATTACGCAGTGCCGGCGCGGGTAAGGGAAAACACATCGTAAAACGAAAGTTCACCCTTGGTATCGACCATTTTTTGCAACTGAGCCTTTTGTTCACCGGCGACGCGTGGTGATTGCAGGATTCTCTCTATCAATTGGTCAGGGACGTACCGCGTGTTATACCACTCGCCGTTGTAACAAACGCGAAAGTCCAGAACATCAATGTCTTCATAGCGATAGCGCGGATAGACGTCAAAGAAGAAGAAGCCGTTGAGCAGGACGAACAGCACGATTAACAGCCAGACAGAATCTACCAATGTTTCTGAACGTAGCATCACGGTGAGCGTAGCCAGGAAGGCGGCATACATTGCGACAAACAGCCATGGATGATTGCGAATAAAGCTAATACTAAAACGCGGACGGTTGTCGCGTTTCTCCTTTACATTAAGCTCATCAATGGTGTTCTTCAGCAGCAGCTGTATTTCTGTCATCTTATTCCCCAAATTCTGCTAAGAGCCCGGATGCATGCTTGAAGAACAAGATGCAATTTGGGCTCAGCCTGAAGGCTATTTTATGTTGCGTAAATCACAGGGAAAAGTAACAGATCAGTTGCGAAAAAGCATAACAGTTACAGTCCTTCGCTTGGCAGCATTTTTATGATTTGTGCCGGGTTTCCGCCAACGACGGCATTCGCGGGGACATTTTTCACTACCACGGAGCCGGACGCAATGACGGCATTGTCGCCAATCGTGATTCCGGGATTGATGACTGCCCGACCGCCAATCCAGACATTGTGACCGATGACCACCGGTTTGCCGTACTCTTTACCGCTGTTGCGTTCGATGGCATCCAGTGGATGAGTTGCGGTGTAGATATGCACGCCGGGAGCCAGCATACAGTTATCACCAATATGAATTGGGCAGACATCCAGCATGACGCAATCAAAGTTAGCGTAGAAATTTTTACCCGGGAAAATATTGTAACCATAGTCACAGCGGAAGGTGGGTTCAATATAGGCATCATTAGCTTGACCAAAGAGATCGGCCAGTAATGATTTGCGTAATTCATGCTCTTCCGGTGCTGAAAGATTGTAACGATGCAGCAGTTGCCTGGCACGCAGACGGTCTGCTTGTAAGGTAGCATCACCGGGTAGATACGGCTCTCCGGCAATCATTTTATGTTTCTCTTCACTCATGGGGCTTTCCTTATCGTAAATGCCGCCATAGTATAAAAAGAAACCGGTTTCATATGCGCCACTTGCTAATATATGTGATTGATATCACAGTTATTGCTGTTGAAGGGGGAGGCGCTACCTGTTGCTTGTCTTTCATTTGAAATATATTAGCGGATAAATTTCCAAACTGAGGGAGGGATCTTGTCGTACAGTTTATTCATCGTCAATTCAGCAAGACGATGGTCAGCTGCTGAGTAAAATACCGTCAGTTCATTATCGGGAAGTTCATATTTGTTTTTTTCAATTACGCGTTCCAGCGTATCAATTGTCTGACAGCGTCGTAAACGCATCAAATAGTCTATTTTGGTTAATGTTTTATCAGACATAAATTCACCTTTTGATTGTAATAATACTAACAAGAAAGACTTGCCGGGTTTTCCCGACTGGCGTTCACGAAGCAACGAAATAACCGGTTGCCTGATTTGCGCCATTTCTGTAGATCTGTTGTGTTAATGCCGTAGTTGCTGAACAGCACGAAAGTGTCATCCAGGTATTCGTCAAGCTGAGTAATCAGTTTATTATCCTCAGCATACTTAATTTTATAATTAAGTGCGAATGCGGCAATGTGCTCGATCAATTCATTTAGTTGAAGATTGACAGCCGAAGTCGGGTCATTAACCCAGCCATGGTTGCTCTCATCAAGGTTTGCAAGACAGTCATGATACAGGGTTTCGCAGAGAAATTTAAGCTGCGCAATATCATGTCTTTTTGGCGAGTATTCGTCCATAAAACATCCCCTTTTAAGTGGTTTAAACGACGACTAACAGCACCGTTGTGGGATGAACACGACTAACAGACCTGACACATACAATGTAATCTTGCTGTTTTAACTATAATCCACTCTCAAAAAGATTTCACCGTGCTATTACGAAAAATTACAATTATCACGGTTAATTTATCTTAAACACTGTGCGCTTTATTATATAGCAACATTAGTTTCAACGGAAAAAATGAAAGCAAACCTTATATTTCATCGGGTTAGCTGAGCATTTTTGTGGTTGTTGTCGGACAACCATACACAATGTCAGTGATTGAGAATATTCTTAGTTAGGTCGGAGTGACAAATCAGTGGATGAAAAAAACAGAGATATATGGCAGAACTCATCATTAAATATTATATAACAGGCTACAAAATAAACAATGACAATGAGTGCGCTTAATATAGATAGAAAAGGAAAGGGCCGCAAATGCGGCCCTTAGAGGGGAGATTAGTGATGCTCAACCGTATGGCTGTGCTCAATATCTTCATTTCTCTTGCTAAAACGGCGGCGAACCACCACGAAGAATACTGGTACAAAGAAAATAGCCAGAACCGTCGCGGTCACCATCCCGCCCATTACGCCAGTACCTACGGCGTTCTGCGCGCCGGAGCCTGCCCCAGAGCTAATAACCAGCGGCATTACCCCCAGGATAAATGCCAGTGAGGTCATCAGGATCGGACGTAGACGCATACGTACTGCTTCGAGCGTCGCTTCAATCAGGCCTTTACCTTCTTTATCCATTAGGTCTTTGGCGAATTCAACGATAAGAATCGCGTTCTTCGCCGACAGACCAATGGTTGTTAGCAGACCAACCTGGAAGTAGACGTCATTAGTCAGCCCGCGGAAAGTTGCCGCCAGCAGTGCACCAACAACCCCGAGCGGAACGACCAGCATGACCGAGAACGGAATTGACCAGCTCTCATACAATGCCGCCAGGCACAAGAATACGACAATCAGCGAGATCGCGTAGAGCGCAGGTGCCTGGTTGCCGGACAACCGTTCCTGATAGGACATACCGGTCCAGTCGTAGCCAATACCAGAAGGCAGTTTGCCCGCCAGCTCCTCCATCAGGTTCATTGCTTCACCGGTACTCTTACCAGGCGTTGCTTGACCGAGGATTTCCATTGATGGCAGACCGTTATAGCGTTCCAGACGCGGAGATCCATATTCCCAGCGTGAAGTGGAGAAGGCGGAGAACGGCACCATCTGTCCATCGCTACCGCGCACGTACCAGTTGCCAATATCTTCTGGCAGCATACGGTATTTGGCTTCGGACATGATATAGACTTTCTTGACGCGACCACGGTCGATAAAGTCGTTGACATAGCTACCACCCCAGGCCGAACCCAGTGTGGTGTTGATATCGCTAATCGAAACGCCGAGAGCCTGCGCTTTTTCCTGATCGATATCGACCTTAAACTGCGGTGTATCTTCCAGGCCGTTTGGACGAACGCCACTTAATACGTCAGGATGCTGCGCAATCATGCCAAAGAGCTGGTTACGTGCCTGAGTGAGTTTTTCGTGACCCAATCCAGCCTGATCGATCAGCTGGAAGTCAAAGCCGGTAGCGGTACCCAGTTCGACAATAGCTGGCAGGTTAAAGGCGAAGACCATTGCGTCTTTAATTTGCGAGAAGTAGCCCATTGCTCGACCTGTAATCGCCTCAACCTTGTTCTCGTCGCCTGGACGCTGACTCCAGTCTTTCAGAGAAACGAACGCGATACCGGTGTTTTGTCCGCGACCCGCGAAACCAAAGCCGTTAACGGCGAATACTGATTCAACGTTGTCTTTCTCTTTGGTGAGATAGTAGTCGGTCATCTCATCCAGAACTTTTTGCGTACGCTCCTGAGTTGCCCCGGCAGGTAGCTGCGCCATGCTGAGGAACACGCCCTGATCTTCGTCTGGCAGGAAGGAACTTGGCAGACGCACGAACAGCCAGGCCATTCCCACTACGATGATCAGATACAGCACCAGATAACGACCGGTACTGCGCAGAATGTTGCCTACGCTATCGGTGTAGTGATGCGTGCTCTTATCAAACATGCGGTTAAACCAGCCAAAGAAGCCGGTGGTTGCACCATGGCTGCCTTTCGCGACGGGTTTAAGCATCGTGGCGCAAAGCGCCGGGGTCAGGATCAGCGCTACCAGTACCGACAGCGCCATGGCCGAAACGATAGTGATAGAGAACTGACGATAAATCGCACCGGTAGAGCCGCCGAAGAAGGCCATCGGGATAAATACTGCCGAAAGCACCATCGCGATGCCCACCAGTGCGCCTTGAATCTGGCCCATTGATTTACGCGTTGCCTCCTTCGGCGGTAGCCCTTCCTCAGCCATAACACGCTCGACGTTTTCCACCACCACGATGGCGTCATCCACGAGTAGACCGATGGCGAGCACCATACCAAACATAGTGAGGGTGTTTATCGAGAAGCCAAACGCAGCAAGTATCGCAAAGGTCCCCAGCAATACAACCGGTACCGCGATCGTCGGAATCAGCGTCGCGCGGAAGTTCTGCAGGAACAGGTACATGACCAGGAACACCAACAGGATCGCTTCAACCAGCGTTTTCACCACTTCGTTAATAGATATTTTAACGAATGGAGTGGTGTCATATGGGTAAACGATTTTCAGTCCTGAAGGGAAGAACGGCTCCATCTTCACCAGCTCAGCACGAATGGCGTTAGCGGTATCCAGGGCGTTCGCACCAGTCGCCAGTTTAATCCCCAGACCGGAAGCCGGCTGGCCGTTAAACTTTGCGATGACATCGTAGTTCTCACCACCCAATTCAATCCTCGCGACATCGCGCAGACGAACCTGGGAACCATCCTGGTTGACCTTCAACAGAATGTTGCCGAACTCTTCAGTATTAGTCAGACGAGTCTGCGCCACGATGGAGGCATTCAACTGCTGGCCTTTCACCGGTGGCGTACCGCCTAACTGACCTGCCGCAACCTGGGCGTTCTGCGCTTTCAGGGCGCTAATCACGTCAACCGGCGTTAGCTGGAAGTTGTTCAGTTTGTTTGGATCCATCCAGATACGCATGGCGTATTGTGAGCCAAATAGCTGCACGTCACCTACGCCGCTGGTACGGCTAATGGCATCCTTCATGTTGGCAGCAACATAGTCAGAAATGTCATCCTGATTCATGGTGCCGTTGGTATTGATAACGCCGACAACCATCAGGAAGCTGCTGGATGCCTTTTCAACGCTAATACCCTGTTGCTGTACTTCTTGCGGCAACAACGGTGTTGCAAGTGCCAGCTTGTTCTGTACCTGAACCTGAGCGATATCCGGATCGGTACCGGATTCAAAGGTGAGGGTGATTGTCGCCGTACCAGTGGAGTCGCCATTTGATGACATGTACATCAGGTGATCGATACCGTTCATGTTCTGTTCGATAACCTGAGTTACGGTGTTCTGCACGGTTTCTGCATCAGCACCGGGGTACATGGCTGTGATGGAAATTGCCGGAGGCGCAATCGTTGGATATTGCGCTATCGGCAATTTGAGGATCGAAAGTCCCCCAGCCAGCATGATAATAATGGCGATCACCCATGCAAATATGGGGCGATCGATAAAGAAATTAGGCATGTCTTAACGGCTCCTGTTTAAGTTAAGACTTGGGTTGTTCTGACTGAGCATTGCCAGCGGCTTGCTGTTTATCGTCAGAAACGACTTCCTGCGCTTTTACCTGTACGCCTGGTTTGATTTTTTGCAGACCAGTGATGATCACGCGATCGCCCGTTTTCAAACCTTCGGTGACCAGCCATTTGTCGCCAATTGCCTGAGTGGCGGTAATCTGACGGACTTCGACTTTATCGCCTTCGCCAACAACCATGGCGCTCGCATCACCGCGTGGCGTACGAGTTACGCCCTGCTGAGGAACCAGCATAGCATCAGGGTTTACACCTTCTTCCAGACGTGCACGGACGAACATTCCAGGTAGCAGAGTGTGATCCGGGTTGGGGAAGATAGCGCGCAGCGTGATAGAGCCGGTAGTCTGGTCAACGGTGACGTCGGAAAACTCCAGCGTACCGCCCTGCGGGTAGGTAAGGCCGTCGTTAGTGACCAGCTCAACCTTCGCTTTACCGTTTTCCTGCTGCAGTTTGCCGTTGGCTAACTCTTGTTTTAAACGCAGAAAATCATTGCTTGATTGAGTCACGTCGACATAAATAGGATCAAGCTGCTGCACGGTAGCCAGCGCAGTGGTTTGGCCGTTTTGCACCAGGGCGCCTTCGGTTACAGCGGATTTACCAATGCGACCGCTGATAGGAGAGGTGACTTTGGTGTATGCCAGATTGATGCGTGCAGTTTCTACAGCAGCTTTGGCGGCGACCACTGCAGCATTACTCTGCTGAGCGGCTGCAACGGCAGTATCGTAATCCTGTTGGCTAATGTATTTAGTGCCTAGCAGTTTCTGATAACGTTTTACCGTCAACTGGTCCATATTTGCCGCAGCTTGCGCTTTTGCTAAATCACCTTTTGCGCTTTCATAGGTGGCCTGATAGGTCGCGGGATCAATTTGATAAAGAGACACGCCAGCCTGAATATCGCTGCCTTCAGTGAAGTTACGTTTCAGAATAATGCCACTGACCTGAGGGCGAACTTCCGCAACGCGATAAGCGCTGGTGCGACCTGGCAGTTCAGTTGTGATTTGTAGCGGAGCGGATTTGAGCGTCACAATACCGACTTCCGGCATTTGTTGGGCCCCTTGCTGAGCCGGTTTGTCGTCACATCCTGTTAGCGCTAAGCTGCCTGAGAGCATCAGAACGACCGCCAGAGGCGTTAACCCTCTGTTTTTGTTCATATGTAAACCTCGAGTGTCCAATTTCAAATTGTTCAGTGGCTCAATCGACCACAAACCCACTGCTGTGTTTCTATTATGGTCATGCTATGGTACATACATTCACAAATGTATGTAAACGTAACCTCTGTAAACTCATCGACCTATGGCACGAAAAACCAAACAACAGGCGCTTGAGACCCGGCAACAGATTCTGGATGTTGCTCTGCGTTTGTTTTCGCAGCAAGGCGTATCATCCACCTCGTTGGCCGCAATTGCAAAAGCCGCTGGCGTGACAAGGGGCGCTATCTACTGGCATTTCAAAAATAAATCAGATTTATTTAATGAAATATGGGTACTTTCAGAAGCCAGTATTAGTGACCTCGAAGTTGAGTATCGGGCAAAATTCCCTAACGATCCACTGTCAGTCGTTCGCGAGATCTTAGTGTATATCCTTGAAGCCACTGTGACAGAAAAACGCAGGCGGTTGATGATGGAAATCATCTTCCATAAATGTGAATTCGTTGGTGAAATGGTAACGCTTCAACAGGCTCAGCGAAGTATGTGCCTGGAGAGCTACGATCGCATCGAACAAACATTAAAGGAATGTATTGCGGCAAAGATGTTGCCTGCCAATTTGCTCACCCGGAGAGCGGCAATACTGATGCGCAGCTATCTTTCGGGCCTGATGGAAAACTGGCTATTGGCGCCGAACGCCTTCGATCTGCAAAAAGATGCGCGAGAGTACGTCGCGACGCTGCTCGAAATGTATCAATTCTGCCCTTCTCTACGAGCTCCAGAAGGAGTCGAAGCTTAAGCGCGTCAGCAGAGAAATAGCCAATATTTCCTGCTTTTCGCCGCTATTCGCGCGATGTCATAAGTGCTATCCTTCGCGCTGCGACGATCCCCGGTATTCTCCGGCTTTTGCAACCACTCATGTTAACACTATGCTGCATACTATCCGTTGGCGAAATGCCATATCCGCTTTTATTTTTACCCTGATTTTTTTCGTCGGCTGTATCAGCGTCAACCAGGCGCTAGCGGCTGATTTACCTGAACGTGCCGAAGTCCAAAGTCAACTCAACACGCTGAATAAGCAAAAAGATCTGACCCCGCAGGATAAGCTGGTTCAGCAGGACCTGACTCAGACACTGGAAACTCTCGATAAAATTGAACGCATAAAGTCGGAAACGGCCCAACTGCGTCAGCAGGTCGCTCAGGCCCCTGCTAAAATGAATCAGGCCATCGATAGCCTGAATGCATTGAGCGATGCTACTGATGATGAGGCGACGCGAAAAACGTTGAGCTCCTTGTCACTGCGTCAGCTGGAATCGCGCGTTTCTCAGACGCTGGACGATCTACAAAATGCACAGAACGATCTGGCAACTTATAACAGCCAGTTAGTCTCCCTGCAGACGCAGCCGGAGCGCGTGCAAAATGCGATGTATTCAGCTTCTCAGCAGCTCCAGCAAATCCGTAATCGTCTGAATGGCACTTCGACAGGCGAGGAAGCGTTGCGCCCCACTCAGCAGAATTTGCTGCTGGTACAGCAGGCTTTACTGAACGCGCAGATCGATCAGCAGCGCAAAAGTCTGGAAGGCAACACGGTGCTGCAGGATACCCTGCAAAAGCAGCGTGATTATGTTACCGCCAATAGTAACCGTTTACAGCATCAGCTTCAGTTATTGCAAGAAGCTGTCAACACTAAGCGCTTAACGCTCACTGAGAAGACTGCTCAGGAGGCGGTTTCTCCAGATGAAGCAGCAAAGATTCAGACTAACCCGCTGGTGAAACAAGAGCTGGATATTAACCATCAGCTTAGTGAAAAACTTATTTCAGCAACGGAAAACGGCAATCAGCTGGTCCAGCGTAATATCAAGGTAAAGACCTGGCTCGATCGCGCTTTACAGTCTGAACGCGATATTAAAGAGCAGATCTCGGTGCTGAAAGGCAGCCTGTTACTGTCGCGCATTCTTTACCAGCAACAACAGACGCTGCCCTCGGCGGATGAACTGAGCGATATGACTAACCGCATCGCTGACCTGCGCCTTGAGCAGTTTGAGGTTAACCAGCAGCGAGACGCGTTGTTCCAGAGTGATGCTTACGTTGCGAAACTGGAAGAAGGGCATAGCAGCGATGTTAACCCCGAAGTGCATGATGCCTTGCTGGAGCTGATTGATATGCGCCGGGAGCTGCTCGATCAGTTTAATAAACAGCTTGGCAATCAGTTGATGATGGCGATTAACCTGCAAATCAACCAGCAGCAGTTAATGAGCGTCTCGACCAACCTCAAAGCCATCCTGACGCAGCAGATTTTCTGGGTCAACAGTAACCGTCCGATGGATTGGGAATGGATTAAAGCCTTCCCGGAAGCGCTGCAAGGTCAGTTTAAGGCGATGAAAATCACCGTAAACTGGGAAAAGGCCTGGCCTGCGGTATTTATTGCATTTCTCGCCGGTTTGCCGCTATTGCTGATTGCCGGGCTGATTCGCTGGCGTCTGAAATGGCTTAAAGCGTATCAGGCGAAGCTGGCATCGCAGGTCGGACAACTACGCAATGACACTCAGCTTCATACGCCGAAAGCGATTCTCATCGATCTGATTCGAGCGCTGCCAGTGGTGTTGTTGATTCTGGCCATTGGCCTGATTCTGCTAACGATGCAGCTGAATATCAGCGATTTGCTGTGGGCCTATAGCAAAAAGCTGGCGATATTCTGGCTGGTATTTGGCCTGTGCTGGAAGGTGCTGGAAAAAGACGGCGTGGCGGTGAGCCACTTCAATATGCCATCACAGTTGACCAGCCACTGGCGGCGGCAAATTGTGCGCGTCAGCCTTGCGCTACTGCCACTGAATTTCTGGTCGGTGATGTCGGAACTGTCGCCGCTGCATCTGATGGACGATGTGCTGGGGCAGTTCGTTATTTTCCTCAACCTGCTGCTGATTGCGGTTCTCGTCTGGCCAATATTTCGTGAAAGCTGGCGAGATAAAGAGTCCCACGGTCTGCGTCTAATCACCGTGACCGTACTGTCGATTGTGCCGATTGCGCTGATGATTTTGACGGCAACGGGCTACTTCTACACCACGCTGCGTCTTGCGGGTCGCTGGATTGAAACCGTTTATCTGGTGATGTTGTGGAATCTACTGTACCAGACTGTGCTGCGTGGTTTGAGCGTAGCTGCCCGACGCATCGCCTGGCGTCGGGCGCTGGCGCGCCGTCAGCACCTGGTTAAAGAAGGGGCCGAAGGCGCTGAGCCACAGGAGGAACCGACGATAGCACTGGAGCAGGTTAACCAGCAGACGTTGCGTATTACGATGTTGGTAATGATCGCGCTGTTCGGCGTACTGTTCTGGGCTATTTGGTCGGATCTGATCACCGTTTTTGCTTATCTCGACAGTATTACGCTTTGGCACTACAACGGTACAGAGGCCGGGGTCAGTGTCATAAAAAGCGTCACCATGGGCAGCTTGCTGTTTGCGATTGTGGCGTCCATGGTGGCCTGGGCGTTAATTCGCAACCTACCAGGGCTACTGGAAGTCCTGGTGCTCTCACGGTTGAATATGCGTCAGGGGGCGTCATATGCGATTACCACGATCCTGAACTACGCCATTATTGTTATTGGCGCGATGACAGTCTTTGGTTCGCTGGGCGTTTCGTGGGATAAGCTGCAGTGGTTGGCAGCAGCGCTGTCGGTTGGTTTAGGCTTCGGCCTGCAGGAAATTTTCGGTAACTTTGTCTCCGGTCTGATTATCTTGTTCGAACGCCCAGTACGTATTGGCGATACGGTGACCATCGGTACGTTCTCCGGCACCGTCAGTAAGATCCGCATCCGCGCCACGACGATCACTGACTTTGACCGCAAAGAAGTGATTATCCCGAATAAAGCCTTCGTTACGGAGCGTTTGATTAACTGGTCGCTTTCCGACACCGTGACCCGCGTCGTCATCCGCTTGGGCGTGGCCTATGGTTCCGACCTGGATAAGGTGAAAGAAGTTCTGCTACAGGCTGCGCACGAGCATCCTAAAGTGATGCAAGAGCCCGCGCCGTCGGTCTTCTTTACCACCTTTGGTGCCAGTACGCTCGATCACGAACTGCGCCTGTACGTGCGCGAACTGCGCGATCGTAGCTACGCGGTAGATGAATTAAACCGCGCTATCGATCGCTTGTGTCGGGAGAATGATATCAATATCGCCTTTAACCAACTGGAAGTTCATTTACGTAATGAGAAGGGCGATGAAATCACTGAGGTGAAGCGTGATGCAAATGGGGGCGATGCGGCTCCGGCGATAGGTTAAGGTTACTGGGGCGGCAAGCATGCCGCCCCTCTTAGTTTTATGGGGCGAGAGAGGAGAGTTCTTCCTGACTCAGTCCGGTCATTTCCATTATCATCCCGGCATCCAGCCCGCTGGCGAGCATTTTCAGGGCAATGCTGCGCGAGATTTCTTGACGGCCTTCCAGTAAACCTTTTTTACGACCTTCCTCTTCCCGCCATTCGGCAATCGTCATCAGTGGCTCCTTATGCCTGGGCGACTGTTTCGCCAGCTCGCGAATGAGAGGCTCGGGCTTTTCCGTGGTTCCCGCCTGCAGGATATAGCTGACCTCTGGCACCTTCAACGATCCGGTAATAGACTACTTTTGCGTGTTTTGCGTGTTTTGCGTGTTTTGCGTGTTTTAAGAGGCTTCTTCCGCACTTTTTACTTTGTTTTCATAATCATGACGAATAATCTCCAACGCAGCTAGCACGGTTTGCGCTGGGACCTTATTCTCTTCAAGCAACATAATTAAATCGACCGCTAGCTTGACCTCGTCTGATGCGTTTTCCAGCGACATATTTCTTCCTCCACTTAGCGGGTTAAACGTGCCAGTACGTATTCGATTTTCTCCAGCGCGTCACGACAGCGGGCCAGACGTCCGGCATAGGCGTCCACTTCTTTTGCCAACCGCTGCTGTTCATCAAAGGTTGTGGCTTGCACGAGCTGACGCTGGCGATCGTTTCTCATCGCCAGCAACCTGCGTTCGTATTCCTGATGCTGCAGACGTCGGCGCTGCCAGCGGTTTAGAGTGGGCGAAGCGCTATCCCAGTTGCGTAGCGACCAGGTTGCCGTTTCCCGGCTGATAGCGGCGATCTGGGCAACGAGACGTTCCGCCAACCAGGTGACCTGCGGCAGTTGCTGGCGTTCGACTGCCTGCTGTAGCTCGGTGAAGCATTCGTTGGCTTCATCCAGATAAGCCTGCATTTGCGTGCTGCGGGTGCGGAACAGTTGGCGATCGAAGCGTGGGCTGAGCGTCGCGTGATCCGCCAGTGGCGCAACTTGCGTTGCCAGCGCTGCCAGTTGATTTTCCAGCGAGTGTAAAAGCCGGGCCGTTTTCAAATAACTCCTCCCTACCCAGATAAACAACTGTGCTACATTAGCGTTATCTTTTTGATAACGATTCGCATTATGCCACGTATTATTTTAATCATCATTGGCTGGCTGGCGGTAGCATTAGGAACGCTGGGCGTGTTTTTACCCTTATTGCCGACGACGCCGTTTATCCTGCTTGCGGCCTGGTGTTTTGCCCGCTCGTCGCCGCGCTTTCACCACTGGCTGCTGTACCGTTCGTGGTTTGGTGGCTACCTGCGCCATTGGCAGAAATACCGCGCTATGCCGCCTGGAGCTAAACCTCGGGCGGTGGTGATGATTTTGCTGACCTTTGCCATTTCCCTGTGGCTGGTTAATCTTACGTGGGTGCGCATCCTGCTGCTGGTGATTCTCACCTGTCTGCTGATATTTATGTGGCGCATTCCGGTGGTTGATGCAAAGCAACAAAAGCACTGATGCGCAATAATGATGGTTGCAATTGTCGCTGACAGACAGTAAATTCTGGCGTTTTCGAGCGCGGGTACGACTGGTCAAAGGTTAAACAAATGTTTCTTTGGCCCGTTTGTCATGCCCGTGAGTAACACCGTTTTAATCAGGCATAAACTTATGACCGCAACTGCACAGCAGCTTGAATATCTGAAGAACAGCATCCAAAGCATCCAGGACTACCCGAAGCCTGGTATCCTTTTCCGTGATGTCACCAGTTTGCTGGAAGACCCAAAAGCCTACGCGCTTAGCATTGAACTGCTGGCAGAGCGCTACAAAGACGCGGGTATTACCAAAGTGGTGGGCACCGAAGCGCGTGGTTTCCTGTTTGGCGCACCGGTTGCGCTGGCGCTGGGCGTTGGCTTTGTTCCAGTGCGCAAGCCGCGTAAGTTGCCGCGTGAAACCATCGCGGAGAGCTACGAGCTCGAATACGGTACCGATCAGCTGGAAATCCATGTTGATGCCATTAAAGAAGGCGACAAGGTACTGGTGGTTGACGACCTGCTGGCGACCGGCGGCACCATCGATGCGACCGTGAAGCTGATCCGTCGTTTGGGCGGTGAAGTACATGATGCAGCCTTTATTATCAATCTGTTTGATCTGGGCGGCGAACAGCGCCTGGAGAAGTTGGGAATCAACAGCTATAGCCTGGTTCCCTTCCCGGGCCACTAAGCATTTCCCGACACATAGCCTCGCTGATTGGGCGGGGCTGTGATAGCATGGCCCCCTCGTGATTTCACCTTCCAGCGTTTCAGAGCCAGCCCATGAGTTATCAGGTCTTAGCCCGTAAATGGCGCCCACAAACCTTTGCTGACGTCGTCGGCCAGGAACATGTGCTGACCGCACTGGCGAACGGCTTATCGTTAGGGCGCATTCATCACGCATATCTCTTTTCCGGTACCCGCGGGGTGGGTAAAACCTCCATCGCTCGCTTATTGGCGAAAGGGTTAAACTGTGAAACCGGCGTTACTGCCACGCCTTGTGGCGTCTGCGATAACTGCCGAGAAATAGAGCAAGGGCGTTTTGTCGATCTGATCGAGATCGATGCCGCCTCGCGCACCAAAGTCGAAGATACCCGCGATTTGCTGGATAACGTCCAGTACGCACCGGCCCGTGGTCGCTTCAAGGTCTATCTGATCGATGAAGTCCACATGCTGTCGCGCCACAGCTTCAACGCGTTACTAAAAACGCTAGAGGAGCCGCCTGCGCACGTTAAATTCCTGCTGGCGACGACCGATCCGCAAAAGCTGCCGGTCACTATTCTTTCCCGCTGCCTGCAGTTTCATCTCAAGGCGCTGGATGTTGAACAGATCCGTCATCAGTTAGAGCATATTCTCGGTGAAGAACAGATTGCTTTTGAGCCTCGGGCGCTACAACTGCTCGCGCGCGCGGCTGACGGAAGCCTGCGCGATGCGTTGAGCCTGACCGATCAGGCTATCGCCAGCGGCGATGGCCACCTGACCGCAGAATCTGTCAGCACCATGCTTGGCACTCTTGATGACGATCAGGCGCTCTCGTTGATTGAAGCGCTGGTGGCTGCCGATGGCGAACGCGTGATGGCGGGCGTCAATGAGGCGGCTGCTCGTGGTGTCGAGTGGGAAGCCCTGTTGGTCGAGATGCAAAGTTTGCTGCACCGTATTGCAATGGTCCAGCTCTCGCCGTCGGCGCTCGGCGCGGATATGGCGGCGATAGAGCTGCGTATGCGCGAGCTGGCGCGGACCGTGCCGCCAACCGATGTTCAGCTGTACTATCAAACGTTGTTGATTGGCCGCAAAGAGCTACCGTACGCGCCGGACAGACGGATGGGTGTTGAAATGACGCTTCTGCGGGCGCTGGCATTCCACCCGCGCATGCCGTTGCCGGAACCGGAAGCCCCTCCGGCGCAAACGGTCCCAGCCGCACCTGTACAGCAGTCCGTCCCGGTATCTGCTCCACCGCCGCCGCAGAATTTGCCGCAGACCACCAGCCAGGTGCTGGCGGCCCGCAGTCAGCTGCAGCGTAGCCAGGGAGCACCCAACCCAAAAAAGAGTGAACCGGCAGCCGCTTCCCGCGCGCGGCCGGTGAATAACGCTGCGCTGGAACGACTGAGTTCGATTAGCGAGCGCGTACAGGCGCGTCCGGCAGTTGCCGCTCTGGAGCAAGCTCCGGCGAAAAAAGAAGCTTACCGTTGGAAATCGACGATGATTGTTGAAACGGTAAAAGAAGAAGTTGCAACGCCGAAAGCGCTGAAAAAAGCACTGGAGCATGAAAAAACGCCAGAACTGGCGGCTAAGCTGGCCATCGAAGCGGTCGAGCGGGATAGCTGGGCGGCGGAAGTTAGCCAGCTCGCGGTACCGAAGCTGGTGGAGCAGGTGGCTCTCAACGCATGGAAAGAGCAGGAGGGTAACCGTGTCTGCCTGCACTTACGGCCGAGCCAGCGCCATCTGAACTCGGCGGGCGCGCAGCAAAAGCTGGCGGAAGCGCTGGGTATTTTGTACGGTACGCCGGTTGAATTGACCATCGTGGAAGATGATAATCCCGCGATGCGCACGCCGCTTGAATGGCGGCAGGCAATTTATGAAGAAAAGCTCACGCAGGCGCGTGAAGCGATTATTGCGGATAACAACATCCAGACGCTGCGTCGGTTCTTTGATGCGGACCTGGATGAAGAAAGTATTCGCCCCATTTGATTGCAAGTTAAACTTGCGATCATCATCCTTAACGACGACTTACTGAGAGAGAAGCCTATGTTTGGTGGAAAAGGCGGTCTGGGTAACCTGATGAAGCAGGCCCAGCAGATGCAAGAAAAAATGCAGCAGATGCAGGAAGAAGTGGCCAGGCTGGAAGTGACCGGTGAATCCGGTGCAGGTCTGGTAAAAGTGACCATCAACGGCGCGCACAACTGCCGTCGCGTTGAAATTGACCCAAGCCTGCTGGAAGACGACAAAGACATGCTGGAAGATCTGGTGGCTGCTGCATTCAACGATGCCGCTCGCCGCATTGAAGAGACCCAGAAAGAAAAAATGGCTTCTGTCTCTTCCGGTATGCAACTGCCGCCAGGCTTTAAGATGCCGTTCTGATGCAAACCAGTCCGCTGTTAACTCAGCTGATGGAAGCGCTGCGCTGCCTGCCGGGTGTTGGCCCGAAGTCGGCGCAGCGTATGGCGTTTACCCTGCTGCAGCGTGACCGCAGCGGCGGGATGCGCCTTGCGCAGGCACTGACGCGCGCGATGTCGGAAATCGGCCATTGCGCCGATTGCCGCACCTTCACCGAGCAGGAAGTGTGCAATATTTGCAGCAACCCGCGACGTAAAGAAAACGGCCAGATCTGCGTTGTAGAGAGCCCGGCGGATATCTACGCCATCGAGCAGACCGGGCAATTTTCCGGTCGTTATTTCGTATTGATGGGCCACCTGTCGCCGCTCGATGGTATCGGGCCGGATGATATCGGGCTCGATCGTCTGGAACAGCGTCTGCGTGACGAATCGATGCAGGAAGTGATCCTCGCCACCAACCCTACGGTTGAAGGCGAGGCCACTGCGAATTATATCGCCGAGCTTTGCGCGCAGTATGACGTAGACGCGAGCCGTATTGCCCATGGCGTACCGGTTGGCGGCGAGCTGGAAATGGTTGACGGCACTACGCTGTCCCACTCTCTCGCCGGGCGCCATAAGATTCGTTTTTAATCAAACGGAGGCGCTTTTCAGGGCCTCCGCTTGAAAATTTCCCTCTCTGTCCCCATCTCACACTCAACGGTTTTTTTACCATTAACAATGGCATTGTTGAGGTTGATTTAGATGAAAGGACAAGAAACTCGTGGTTTTCAGTCAGAAGTAAAACAGCTTCTGCACCTGATGATCCATTCTCTTTATTCCAATAAAGAAATTTTCCTGCGTGAACTGATTTCCAACGCCTCCGATGCGGCCGATAAGCTGCGCTTTCGCGCGCTGTCCCAGCCGGATCTGTATGAAGGCGACGGCGAGCTGCGCGTGCGCGTTTCATTTGATAAAGACAACCGCACCCTGACCATCGCCGATAACGGAATCGGTATGAACCGTGATGAAGTTATCGATCACCTGGGGACGATTGCGAAATCCGGAACCAAATCATTCCTTGAATCAATGGGCTCCGATCAGGCGAAAGACAGTCAGCTGATCGGCCAGTTCGGCGTAGGCTTCTATTCGGCGTTTATTGTCGCTGACAAAGTCACCGTGCGTACCCGCGCGGCGGGCGATAGCGCCGAAAACGGCGTATTCTGGGAATCTGCTGGTGAAGGCGATTATACGGTTGCCGACATCACTAAAGCCGATCGCGGAACGGAGATCACGCTGCACCTGCGCGAAGGTGAGGACGATTTCCTCAACGACTGGCGCGTGCGTTCGATCATCAGCAAATACTCTGATCACATTGCGCTGCCGGTTGAGATTGAAAAGCAGGAAGAGGTTGACGGTGAAACCGTTATCTCCTGGGAGAAAATTAACAAAGCTCAGGCGCTGTGGACCCGCAATAAGTCGGAAATTAAAGACGACGAATACAACGAATTCTATAAGCACATTGCTCATGACTACAGCGATCCGTTGACCTGGAGCCACAACCGCGTAGAAGGTAAGCAGGAGTACACCAGCCTGCTGTATATCCCGTCGCAGGCGCCCTGGGATATGTGGAATCGCGATCACAAACACGGTTTGAAGCTGTATGTGCAGCGCGTCTTCATTATGGATGACGCCGAGCAGTTTATGCCGAATTACCTGCGCTTTGTGCGCGGCCTTGTGGATTCCAGCGATCTGCCGCTGAACGTATCGCGTGAAATTCTCCAGGATAGCAGCGTAACCCGCAACCTGCGCACGGCGTTGAGTAAGCGCGCTCTGCAAATGCTGGAAAAACTGGCGAAAGACGACGCGGAAAAATATCAGACCTTCTGGCAGCAGTTTGGCCTGGCGCTGAAAGAAGGCCCGGCGGAAGACAACGCCAACCTGCAGACTATCGCCAAACTGCTGCGCTTCGCCAGCACGCATACCGATTCCGCTGCGCAGACCGTGTCGCTGGAAGAGTACGTATCGCGCATGAAAGAAGGGCAGGAGAAGATTTATTACATCACTGCTGACAGCTACGCCGCTGCGAAGAGCAGCCCGCATCTGGAACTGCTGCGTAAGAAAGGCATCGAAGTTCTGCTGCTTTCCGATCGCATCGACGAGTGGATGATGAGCTATCTGACCGAGTTCGACGGTAAACCGTTCCAGTCGGTCGCGAAAGCTGATGAGTCGCTGGATAAGCTGACGGATGAAGTGGATGAAACCACCAAAGAAGCCGAGAAGGCACTGGAGCCGTTCGTTGAGCGAGCGAAAACGCTGCTGGGCGATCGAGTGAAAGAAGTCCGTCTGACCCATCGTCTGACCGATACACCCGCTATCGTTACGACTGATGCAGATGAAATGAGTACCCAGATGGCGAAACTGTTTGCCGCTGCGGGCCAGGCTGCGCCGGAAGTGAAATATATCTTTGAACTAAACCCGGTCCACCCGCTGGTGAAACGCGCGGCGGACACTCAGGACGATGCTCAGTTCGGCGAGTGGGTTGAGCTGCTTCTCGATCAGGCACTGCTGGCTGAGCGCGGGACGCTGGAAGATCCTAACCAGTTTATCCGCCGTATGAACCAGCTGCTGGCGTCGTAATCTTTACCTTCACCCTGACCCTCACCCTTCGGGGTGAGGGCCTCCAGGCGCACTCTACGTAAAATATCTCACCATTAACCGTTTCAGCCGCCCCGCCTTCCTTGAGCCATCCGCGTTCTGGTGGTATGGTTTAGCGCTTTTTGAAGAATTGAATCAACTTTTGAGGGGATTTTCGTAATGCGTATTATTCTGCTTGGCGCTCCGGGCGCGGGTAAAGGAACTCAGGCTCAGTTCATCATGGAGAAATACGGTATTCCGCAAATCTCCACCGGCGACATGCTGCGTGCCGCGGTGAAATCTGGCTCCGAGCTGGGCAAACAAGCAAAAGACATCATGGATGCCGGTAAGCTGGTGACCGACGAACTGGTTATCGCCCTGGTCAAAGAGCGTATTACTCAGGAAGATTGCCGTAACGGCTTCCTGTTGGATGGCTTCCCGCGCACTATTCCGCAGGCTGACGCGATGAAAGAAGCAGGCATCGCCGTTGATTACGTTCTGGAATTTGACGTTCCCGACGAACTGATCGTTGACCGTATTATCGGTCGCCGCGTCCACGCCGCCTCCGGCCGCGTTTACCACATTAAATTTAATCCGCCGAAAGTTGAAGGCAAAGACGACGTGACCGGCGAAGAGCTGACCACCCGTAAAGACGATCAGGAAGAGACCGTGCGTAAGCGTCTGGTTGAGTATCATCAGATGACGGCTCCGCTGATCGGCTACTATCAGAAAGAAGCCGAAGCGGGCAACACCCAATACGCGAAAGTCGACGGCACCAAAGCGGTGGCTGACGTTCGCGTAGAACTGGAAAAAATCCTCGGTTAATCCAGCCCGTTCTCATCCTGCAACTGTGGGATGAGAATTCCTCTCATATTACCTTTTTCTATGATTGGTTCCGTTTAGCGCCATTTCAGCTACAATTGTCAGCGATTCAAATGGTTAAGAGGCGGTAATGCATCAGACGAAAACAGGTATCTTATTAGCCAATTTAGGCACCCCCGATGCGCCCACGCCCGATGCGGTAAAGCGCTATCTGCGACAATTTCTTAGCGACAAGCGGGTGGTGGATACCTCTCGTCTGTTGTGGTGGCCGCTGCTGCGCGGTGTGATACTGCCTCTGCGCGCGCCCCGAGTAGCCAAACTCTATCAGTCTATCTGGATGGAAGAGGGGTCGCCGCTGATGGTCTACAGTCGTCAGCAGCAGAAGGCGCTGGCAGAACGCCTTCCAGATACGCCCGTTGCGCTGGGGATGAGCTATGGCTCGCCGTCGCTGGAAAGCGCAGTGGATGAACTCATGGAGCAGGGCGTTGACCATATTGTGGTGCTCCCGCTCTATCCGCAGTACTCCTGCTCCACCGTGGCGGCCGTGTGGGATGAACTGGCGCGTATTCTTGCCAAAAAGCGCGCAATCCCAGGCATCTCCTTTATTCGCGATTATGCCGATGATGTGGACTATATTCACGCGCTGGCCGCCAGCGTGCGCGCTTCGTTTGCGGTGCATGGTGAGCCTGATTTACTTCTGCTCTCTTATCATGGGATCCCGCAGCGTTATGCCCATGAAGGGGATAGCTATCCCCAGCGCTGTCGCGACACTACACGTGAGCTGGTTTCGGCTCTGGGGCTCCCTCCGGACCGCGTGATGATGACTTTTCAGTCGCGCTTTGGCCGCGAACCCTGGCTGACACCCTACACCGATGAAACGTTGAAAATGCTTGGTGAGAAGGGCGTGAAGAATGTTCAGGTTATCTGCCCGGGCTTTTCCGCTGATTGTCTGGAAACGTTGGAAGAGATAGCGGTACAGAACCGGGAATTTTTCCTTGAAGCCGGTGGGCAGCAATATGAATATATTCCTGCACTTAACGCGGACTCCGCGCATATCGAAATGATGGTTAACCTGACAGCAACCTATCGCTGATCGCGCCTGTCGCGGGGAGTATGCTACTATTTCCCGCTTGTTCACTGTCCATAAACCATCACTATGAAATTTCCCGGTAAACGCAAGTCTAAACACTACTTTCCCGTCAACGCTCGCGATCCGCTGCTGCAACAAATTCAGCCAGAAAATGAGTCTAACGTCGCCTGGGTGGTCGGTATCGATCAAACGCTGGTGGATATCGAGGCGAAAGTGGATGAGTCGTTTATCGTACGCTACGGTCTGAGCGCCGGTCATTCGCTGGTGATTGAGGATGATGTTGCTGAGGCGCTGTATCAGGAACTGGTACGTAATGACCTGATCACCCATCAGTTTGCCGGTGGCACCATTGGTAATACCATGCACAATTACTCGGTGTTGGCGGATGACCGCTCGGTTTTGCTTGGCGTCATGTGCAGCAATATAGAAATTGGTGGCTACGCCTATCGCTATTTATGTAATACCTCCAGCCGAACCGATTTGAACTACCTGCAAGGCGTAGAGGGCGCGATTGGCCGCTGCTTTACGCTGATTAGCGATTCCGGCGAGCGGACCTTTGCGATTAGTCCCGGCCATATGAATAAGCTGCGTCCGGAAAGTATCCCGGAAGCCGTTATTGCCGGAGCATCCGCACTGGTACTGACCTCCTATCTTGTGCGCTGCAAACCGGGCGAGCCGATGCCGGACGCCACGATGAAAGCCATCGAATATGCGAAAAAGCATGACGTGCCGGTGGTCCTGACGCTGGGAACCAAATACGTCATCGCTGATAACCCGCAGTGGTGGCAGACGTTCCTTAAGGAGCACGTATCTATTCTGGCGATGAACGAAGAGGAAGCTGAAGCGCTGACGGGCATTGGCGATCCGCTTCTGGCATCGGATAAGGCGCTGGAGTGGGTTGATCTCGTGCTGTGCACCGCCGGGCCTGCCGGGCTTTATATGGCGAGTTTTACTGAGGAAGAGGCTAAGCGTAAAACCCAGCATCCGCTGCTGCCGGGAGCGATTGCCGAGTTTAACCAGTTTGAGTTCAGCCGCGCGATGCGCCATCAGGATTGCGTGAATCCTCTGCGTATTTATTCACATATCGCACCCTATATGGGCGGGCCGGAGAAGATCATGAATACCAACGGCGCGGGCGACGGTGCGCTGGCGGCGCTGCTGCATGATATCACCGCCAACAACTATCATCGCAACAACGTGCCGAACTCCAGTAAGCACAAGTGCAAGTGGCTGACCTATTCATCGCTGGCCCAGGTATGCAAATACGCAAACCGCGTGAGTTATCAGGTGCTGAATCAGCACTCGCCGCGCCTGACCCGCGGCCTGCCGGAGCGTGAAGACAGCCTGGAAGAGGCCTACTGGGAGCGTTAATTCCGGGCAAGATGTAAAGATGTCCCTCCCCGGAAAGCGCTTCGATGCCGGTTCCGGGGGGTTAAAAATATTCTATTTCATAACTGATAATGCCGAGAATTGGCCCGAGCTTTGTGGGCTGGCCGTCGGTTTTCCATACTCTGAATATGTAATACATATCAATTTTTTCAGGGGATGCTGGAAGGGCGTAGCTCTTTCCGGTGCTCTGGTTAAAACCGATCATGTCGGCGGGATAACCCACATCCTGGTTGCTATAGATATACATCGAAAAGTTCTGTGGACCATTTTTATCCATATTGATTAATCTGCCTCCGCTATCAAGCGTGCCTGAGGTAATAAATCGCGGGCGGACATTTTGTATCTCTGCAGTTGCCTGGCAATGGGCGAGTCGGATAAAAAAACGGACGTCACCTGTCTGATTAGTGGTTTGCTGATCGCCATCGATAAAAACATGGGAGCTAAATTCAAAGTCAATATCCCTGCTGGGAACGCCGCTGCCGCCGTCATCGGGATCGATGACTACCCCTTCGACCTTACAGGTACTGTTAATAATATTTCCTTCTACATTAATGCTACCATCGGCAGCCCATGCAGTGATGGAAAATAAGGTGAATACCATCATCGTTATTCGAACTATGCTTAACATAATGTGAACCTTTTATTATCAGACTTTATGCTTCGTATCCGCGGGTATTAAAAGTAGATAACTTCATAGTTCAGTACGCTCTGTACGGGGCCGGGAGTAACGGCCTGAGAGGGATCCAGTTTTTGATACGAAGCGCTATATTTCATTGTCAGGTAACTTCCGTGGATATTCCATGATGTGCCGGTTCTGTAGCGGGGAGTTGCATTGCTGCTCTCAGCGGGGCCATTCACTTTCACCCGCGCTCCTGAATCATGGCTGATCTGGATGCCAACGTTGGTAGCGCCATTGGCTGCGGTATTCAGCAAAACACCGTCACTGTTGGTTGCATCGGATGTCATACTGACTTTCACGTTGTCGAGATTAACTAACTCCGTCCATTGGCACGAAATATAGATATTAAACTGTACGCTACTGCTAAGGCTGCTGGTTGAGACTACGGGTAGCGGAATGGTGAGGTTGCGTAACCCCTTATAAACTTCCGGAGTGTCAGCGCTAATCATGCAGGCACCGGCATACAGTGTACTTCTGAATATCATGGTGCCATCAGCGGCTTGCGAAATACCCGGCCACACTAGCAATGCAAATGTGCCGCTCCAGAGCTTAAATCGGGTATGTGTCATGGCATATTCCTTTTATGCAAAACGTTAGAGATACTCGATCTCATAATTAACAATACCAAGAATCGGCCCGCCTTTGGTCGGTAAACTTCCGGTTTTATAGGGTGAAAAACGATAGTTGAGATTAACGTTACCTGGCGAGGTTGGCAGGGGCGTTGCGGGGCCTGAGCTTTCGTTAAACTTAATTTTTGTAAAGCTACCATCTGTATATTTATCAATGTACATTGATATATTCTGCGGCCCGGCTTTATCCATATTAATCAACATACCTTTGCCATCCAGTTTCCCTGATGTGGTAAATCTGGGGCGAACATTCTGCCATGCTACCGTAGCGGCGCAGTTAGATAGTTTGATACTGAAAGGGATTCCGGTAACGAAATAGGTTGTTGTCTCATCACCATCGAAAGAAATATGTGAGCCAAATTCAATGACCATATCTCTGGCTGGTATATTATTGCCACCATATGGAGGAATGACAACTACTCCTTCAACAATACAGGTTTCATTAACAATGTTTCCTGCAACATTAAACGAACCATCAACAGAGTGCGCTGGGGATATTAATAACGATGTCATGAGGCCGATGGTCATTATTCCTCGACCTGCTAACTTTAACATTTTCTTCATTATGGTTAACTCTCTGCAGGTTAAAAATAGATGACTTCGTAATTCAGCATGCTTTCTACTGGGCCAGCATTCACTTCTTGCATCTCGTTCAGTTTTTGATAAGAAGCGATGTATTCGGTTCGAAGCGAACTGTATGAACTACTGTAATGGGGTGCCACAGCGCTACGTTCTCCCGGTGCGTTGATTTTTATCGGTACTCCTGTTGCTGTAGCAATCCTGATACCTATATTGGATGCTCCGTTTGCTGCGGTATTTAGTAAAATACCATTTTCATTTGCCGAGTCGGAGGTAAAGCGGATTTTTACGTTATCGAGATTAATCTGTTCGGAGTAACAGTTGACGTTGATGATGAACGACACGCTGCCGTTAAGGTTGCTGGCCGAAACTGCAGGCATGGCTAAACTGATGTCATTTAGCATTGTTGCCGGAGTACTGTGAGTGTTAGCGTGTACCTTGCAAGCACCGATTGTTAATGTGCTTTTGAATATTATTGTTCCATCGATGGCATGAGTATTAGCGGATAGCATAATAAAACTTATTATGCTGCTCCATAGCATATTTTTACACGTCATTATTATGGCTTCCATTAATATAAAAAATAGATGTCTCTAGAGATTAATGGAAAATTGTTTTGTAGTAAACAAAATAAGGTGGTTAATGAGGTTGTTTATTTTGACTTTTTATGACGGTTTTATTATAGCTATGAATTGTTATGGGTTGTGTTTAAATTAACGGGTAATAACGGGTGGTAAATAATTTGGAGTGTTTTTTGATATTTGAAAATAATTAGTCATTAACGGGAGCCGACACTTTGTCGATATCGGCTCCGCTTCAGTCTTATCCCGTGGTCACTTCCAGTGGCGCTGGTGGTGTTTCCAGCAGTTTTATCATTGCGCGGGCAATTTCACGCTCGCCCATCACCACCTGATTCGCGCCGCGTTCAATAATGTATTCCACTTCATCGTCATAGTGGGCGCGGGCGATGATCTCGATATTTGGGCACTTCTCGCGTGCCGAAGCGACGATTTCCCCGGCTTCATAGCCGTTAGGTATGGTCAGCAACAGCCAGCGGGCGCAGTCCAGATGCGCCAGGTTCATAATTTCTTCGTTGGCGGCATTACCTAATACCGCGCGAATGCCCCGCGCACGCAGCTCGTCTACGCGGGTACGCGACGTTTCGATGACCACCAGCGGCACGCCCTGGGCCATCAGTTTTTCGCCAAGCAGGCTGCCGACGCGACCGAAACCCACCAGCAGCGCATGGTTGCAAATATCGACGGGGATCTGTTTCTCTTCTTCAAGCACCTCTTCCAGAGTCTGATCGTCCAGCGTCTCCGTTTTATCGAGGTATTTTTCCAGTAGGGTAAACAGCACCGGGTTGAGCATGATTGAGATTATCGCCCCGGCGAGCACCAGATTTTGCCCGGCCTGCGGCAGCAGATTCAGCGCCATTCCCAGACCCGCGAGGATAAAGGCGAATTCGCCGATTTGCGCCAGGCTGGCGGCAATCGTTAGCGCGGTGCGCGGCGAGTGACCGAACATCCGCACCAGGAAGAAGGCCGCAGCCGATTTACCAAAGATAATAATAGCCAGCGTAGCCAGTACCGCCAGCGGCTGCTCCAGCAGGATCATCGGGTCAAACAGCATACCCACAGAAACGAAGAACAGAACGGCGAACGCATCGCGCAGCGGCAGCGTATCGTGGGCTGCGCGATGGCTCAGTTCGGATTCATTCAGCACCATACCGGCGAAGAATGCGCCCAGGGCGAAGGAGACGTCAAACAGCTCAACCGCGCCGAAGGCGATACCGAGCGCCAGCGCCAGTACCGACAGCGTAAACAGCTCGCGTGAGCCGGTGGCGGCGCTGCGTGACATAATCCACGGCACCAGGCGGCGGCCGACCAGCATCATAATTGCAATAAAGGCGACGACTTTACCGATGGTAATGCCCATATCGAGTGCCAGGGAGGCCAGACCAACGTCGCCTTTCTCCGCCATACCTGCGACGGCCGGCAGCAGAACCAGCGTCAGCACCATCACCAGATCTTCAACAATCAGCCAGCCGATGGCGATTTGCCCCCGCTGGCTATCAATAAGCTGTCGTTCTTCCAACGCGCGCAGCAGCACCACGGTACTGGCGGTAGAAAGACACAAACCAAAAACAATGCCGGTCATCAGCGACCAGCCAAGCATTGCCGAGAGCGCCATACCCAGCAGCGTCGCCACAGCTATCTGGGCGATGGCGCCGGGAATAGCGATGGCCTTTACCGCCATTAAATCTTTTAAGGAGAAGTGCAGACCCACGCCGAACATCAGCAGGATCACGCCAAGCTCGGCCAGTTCAGGCGCCAGCTTGGTATCAGCAACGAAGCCAGGGGTAAAAGGTCCGGCCAGCACGCCCGCTAATAAATATCCCACCAGAGGAGAAATACGTAGCTTATTGGCAATCATGCCGAGAATAAAGGCGAGCACAAGGCCGCCGACAATGGTGGTGATTAGCGGTGTTGCGTGGTGCATTCCGTCTCCTTGCAGTGGTGAGCTGATCCATTTTCGGCATATACCCGTCATACTTCAATTTGCATGGGCGTTGGCTTTGTTACTCGGCTCATCCATGAGCCTCGCCCTTACGGGCCACCGCGATACGGTGTTCAAATCTGTTCCTGACAGATTTGTCGCTCACCCCAGTCACTTACGGAAGTCAAGCTCCTGGGGATTCCCTGCGTCGCCGCGTTACTCGGCCTACGGCCTCGCCCCTACGGGGCCAGCGCAAGCACTGTTCAAGGCACAAGCGCCTTGTCCTGCAACTTGAATTATTTAGGGTATAAAAACCAAAAAACCGAGTAATAGTTTATGACAGTTTCAGCGGTTTTGTTTATGAATAATTGTTGAATTTTGCAGAAAAATGGAATTAATCCGCAAAAAAGCACGGACAGCAAAATGGCAGAAGATAATGCGGGATGATGCTGATGGGGTAAGGGGTTGCGGCAGCCAAGGTTTCACTTTGGCTGCCGGATATTCACGATTTTTGGTGGTTATTAGGAAGAAATATCGTCAGGATGCCGAGAAGAGGCAGGAAAGCACAGATTTTATAGACCAGGTCGATACTGGTATGGTCAGCTAACAGCCCCAGTACCGCGGCTCCGAGTCCGCCCATGCCAAAGGCAAAACCAAAGAACAAACCAGAAACCATGCCAATACGGCCCGGCAGCAGCTCCTGTGCGTAGACCAAAATGGCGGAAAAGGCCGATGCGAGGATAAAACCAATGATTACCGTCAAAATACCGGTCCATTCTAATGTGGCGTAGGGTAAAAAAAGGGTAAACGGTGCGACGCCAAGGATAGAGCCCCAAATAACATATTTACGCCCGATCTTATCGCCAACAGGCCCGCCAATCACCGTTCCTGCCGCTACCGCAAAAAGGAAAGCAAACAGGTGGAATTGCGCATTTTGCACCGATAATCCGAATTTTTGCATCAGATAAAAGGTGTAATAGCTGCTAATGCTCGCCATATAGAAGTATTTTGAGAAAATCAGCATTAACAGGATGCTAACCGCAAGAATCACTTTGTTTTTCGGCAACGGATTAACAATTACCGGTTTTGGTTTACCTTTGTTCATACGATGCTGGGCGGCATACCAGCGACTAATTTGCGCCAGCACCACGATGGCCAGCAGCGCAGCCAGCACAAACCAGCCTACATTACCTTTGCCATACGGGGCGATAATGAGAGCGGCGAGTAACGGCCCTAATGAGCTACCAAAATTACCGCCAACCTGGAATATTGACTGCGCCAGGCCGTGGCGTCCGCCCGAGGCCATTCGCGCAACGCGCGAAGATTCCGGGTGAAACACCGATGAGCCGGTACCCACTAGCGCAGCGGCCAGCAGAACCATTCCGAAGCTTCCGGAGATCGCCAGCAGGACCAGACCGCAAAGCGTAAAGCACATGCCAATGGGCAGCGACCACGGCATCGGGTGCTTGTCGGTCAGATAGCCAACCACCGGCTGCAAAAGTGACGATGCCAGCTGGAAGGTGAGGGTGATCATCCCAATCTGTACGAAGGACAGGGAAAACTCGGCCTGTAGCAGCGGGTAGATAGCCAGGATGAGCGACTGGATCATATCGTTTAGCAAATGAGAGAGGCTGATGGCCCCCAGAATGCGAAACGAGGTGCGTGCTTTTTGCGGCGCAGCAGCGGGGCCGGATAAGGGTTGTGCGGTCTGATTCATTGCCATAGGTTCACTTAAGTGTTTTTTATAGAGGATGCAGGTGGAATTATTATCCGCCTAACATACCTGCCCCTAAGGTTTGAATAAAGTCTCATTTCTGAAAACAAAGTTGTCTAATTCACCAACTCGCTATACTTTCGGCACTTGTTACTTTGTCAGGGAGAGAAATATGCAATTGATCAAACGGGGCGTTGCGCTGGCATTATTCACCGCGCTATCGCTGGGAAGCCTGTCGGCACGGGCTTATGAGCAGGATAAAACCTACAAAATTACCATCCTGCATACTAACGATCATCATGGTCACTTCTGGCGTAGCGATTACGGCGAATATGGGCTATCGGCACAAAAAACGCTGGTGGACGGTATTCGTAAAGAGGTCGCCGCAGAAGGCGGCAGCGTGCTGCTGTTATCCGGTGGTGATATTAACACCGGCGTACCGGAATCAGATTTACAGGACGCGGAACCTGATTTTCGCGGTATGAACCTGATTGGCTATGATGCGATGGCGGTGGGTAACCATGAGTTTGATAATCCGCTTAGCGTACTGCGTCAGCAGGAAAAATGGGCGAAGTTTCCGTTCCTCTCCGCCAATATTTACCAGAAAAGTACTGGTGAGCGTCTGTTTAAACCGTGGGCGCTGTTTAAACGCGGCGGGCTGAATATTGCGGTTATCGGCCTGACGACCGACGATACGGCGAAAATTGGTAATCCTGAGTATTTTACGGATATCGAATTCCGCAAACCGACGGAAGAAGCCAAATTAGTGATTCAGGAGCTGCAGCAGAACGAAAAGCCGGACGTGATTCTGGCGACCACCCATATGGGACATTATGACAACGGCGCGCACGGTTCTAATGCACCGGGCGACGTTGAGATGGCGCGTAGCTTGCCGGCAGGATCGCTGGCAATGATCGTCGGCGGCCACTCTCAGGATCCGGTATGTATGGCGTCTGAGAATAAAAAACAGGTGGATTATGTGCCGGGCAGCCCGTGCGCACCGGACAAACAGAACGGTATCTGGATAGTCCAGGCCCACGAGTGGGGTAAATATGTTGGCCGCGCCGACTTTGAATTCCGCAATGGTGAAATGAAGCTGGTGCACTATCAGCTGATTCCGGTCAACCTGAAGAAAAAGATCACCTACGATAACGGTGACAGCGAGCGTGTGCTCTATACGCCGCTAATCGCCGAAAACCCGCAGATGCTCTCTCTGCTAACGCCGTTCCAGAATAAAGGCAAAGCGCAGCTGCAGGTGAAAATTGGCAGTGTGAACGGGCATCTGGAGGGCGATCGCAGCAAAGTTCGTTTCGTGCAAACCAATATGGGTCGTCTGCTGCTGGCGGCGCAAATGGCGCGTAGTAATGCCGACTTTGCGGTGATGAGCGGCGGCGGGGTGCGTGATTCGATTGAAGCGGGCGATATCACCTATAAAGACGTGATGAAGGTGCAACCCTTCGGCAACGTGCTGGTGTATGTCGATATGAGCGGCAAGGAAGTCACGGAGTATCTGACCGCCGTGGCGCAGATGAAGCCGGATTCCGGTGCTTATCCGCAGTTTGCTAACGTTGGTTTTGTGGCTAAAGACGGCAAGCTTAACGATTTGACCATCAAGGGCGAGCCGGTAGACCCAGCGAAAACCTACCGCATGGCGACGCTGAGCTTTAACGCTACCGGTGGCGATGGCTATCCGCATATCGATACCAAACCAGGCTATGTCAATACCGGTTTTATCGACGCCGAAGTGCTGAAGGAGTACATCCAGAAAAACTCTCCGCTGGATGTTGAAGCATTTGAGCCGAAAGGCGAGGTGAGCTGGCAGTAACGTCTGAAACTCCCCGGTGACGCTTACGCTTACCGGGGCTACGTGGCCATGCGGTTTGGGTTTTGTAGCCAGGGTAAGGCGCGTCAAGCGCGGCCTCCGGGAAATGTGCCGTACCTGATCCCCTGGCGTTGCTTCTTCCCGGTGGCGCTTACGCTGACCGGGCTACGGGTTTGCAGCCATCTGTGGATTGGTAGCCCGGACAAGGCGCGTCAAGCGCCGCCTCCGGGATTATCCTCTGAGATAAAGCAGGGGTTAATCGCGCCGCGCGATATCGGCGAATTTCGCCTCAAGGATCTTCGCCAGATCGCTGGCTGCCAGTTCAATATCCAGCCCGCGCTTGCCGCCTGAAATATAAATGGTGGCAAACGCCTGGGCCGGAGCGTCAATTACCGTTGGCAGGCGCTTTTTCTGCCCAAGCGGGCTGATACCGCCCACCAGGTAACCGGTGACGCGCTGCGCGATCATCGGATCGGCCATATCCACTTTCTTCGCGCCTAAGGCCTTCGCTACCTTTTTCAAATCCAGCTGACCCGCTACCGGAGTTACCGCGACGGCAAGGTGTTTCATATCGCCGTTGATGGCGACCAGCAGAGTCTTATAGACCTGGTCAGCGTTCAGCCCCAGCTTACGCACTACCTCATCGCCAAAATTGGTTTCGTTCGGATCGTGATCGTAGCTGTGGATCTTAAAAGAGATTTTGTTTTTTTCGAGTAATTTTACGGCGGGAGTCATCGTTATCCTTCTTACCAACCGATTTCATGTGACTTAAGCATACGCCCGACGGCTGTCTAAAAAATAGTATCATCTTGCGCAATAGTATTGGCAGTGATGGTCACTTTGAGCGACAATCAGACGATCCGGGGCGTGAACCCCGGAATAATAATAATGATGAAATTCCTCTTTGACGGGCCAATAGAGATATTGGCCATTTTTTTATGTCAGCATATCCGGCAGATTCCCTTCCCCGTACAAGTGTAACGCTCCTACGGCAACCACGTAGCGCCCCGGCGGCAGCCCCTGCAGCGTTTCTCGCCAGGCCAGGTTGCGCTGATGCATCAGCACATCATATAGCGACTGGCTAAAGGTTGTTGGTAGCACGGTTGCACCTTTTGATGGCGGCTGCTCCAGCCACCAGCTAATCATCACCTGCAGCAGACGCGCATTCGTGCGCCAGTGGGTCAGCGTATCCTCCAGCAGCGCCAGTCCGCCGTCGGGCAGATCCCGCAGCAGCGCAATCTGGCTGTCGGCACCCTCCAACTCCATCACGCGGATATTGCTCTCACGCGCCGCCATCAGTAGCTGATAATCAATACCGTAATCCGCCCTTAGCCCGAGCTTTTGCGCCTGGGTGGCCTGCAAGACCATCGCGACCTGCCACAGCGGCTGACTATCAAATAGCGCAACAGACAGGCCCATTTCTCCCGTTCGCTCTTTTAGTTCAGTGAGCAGGGATGCGCTCAGGCGTTCCGCCAGCGGCGGACAGGAGGGGAGGTTACTGAACGGCGTTTCGCTGCCGGTAATATCGGCCTCAACAATGAGCGCATCGGCCTGGCGAATCTTTTTCAACAGCCTGGCGGGAGGGGGCGACATATCGCGGGTGCCCATATGAATACTGCCAACCAGGTGCAAATAGCGTTCGCCGGGAAGAGTGATATCCAGCGCGGGCCAGGAATAAGACGAACCGACGGCGGTTTGCCACAGCATTTTTATTCGGTTTAACAGGCCCATACGTACTCCGTAGTGTGAGGAGCCCATGCTATCGCGCGGGAAACAGAGGCGCAAGAGGGCGGATAGGGCGCAAAGGAACAGGTCTTTTGCAATGTCATAAAAATAACAAAAAAATTTGATGTTCTTGTTTTTTGCAATTTTCGCAATGGCATTTTGAAATAAATTATATATTAAAATCAAATTGTTGTGTTTTTATGCGCAAGTCGTGGATGGTGCTTTTTTCTCAAAAATGGGTGAATTGTGATAATAAAATAAAAAATCTGTAACGAAAAATAAACAAAGCGCTTCTATATTGACCCCTTCAATTTTTGGGGGGAGTGTCATGCGTAATTGGAGTGAGCCTAAAAAGAATAAAGCCCATATCGAACTGATCCCGATGATCGATGTGATGATGTTTTTACTGGTCTTCTTTGTCCTGATTAGCCTGAATGTGATCCCGGCTCTGGGCCTGAAAACCCAGCTGCCATCGGCCAGCAGCGCCCAACAGCTTAAGCCGCAGAAAAAAGCCATTATCACCCTCGGCGCTGACGATCGGCTGCAGCTTGATGGCCAGCCGCTGGTGCTTGATGCGCTGGTTAATACCCTGAAGCAACAACAGCAGGAAAATCAAACCACCACCATTATCGTCAACAGCGATAAAGAGGTTGCGGTGGAACGCCTGGTCGCAGTGATGGATACCTTGCGTCAGGGCGGTTTCTTCTCCATTTCCATCGCCACACGGAAGCAGTGATATGTATCTGCTTTATCGCTCACGTCACGTTGTTAGCTGGTTACCCGCGATAGTCATCGCCGGATGCTTGCTGTTCGTCAGCCAGCAGGCCGTCCTGCAGGTGAAACCGCATTATGACGATACGGTGATGGAACTGTCGCTGGCCGAACCCGAGCCACCGCAGCCAGAACCTGTCCCGGAACCGCAGCCAGAGCCGCCGCCGGAACCCCAACCTGAGCCGGAGCCGATTGCTGAGCCCGTTGTTCCTGCTCCGGATCCCATTATCCAGGCCAAACCAGTTGTTAAACCAAAACCTAAGCCGAAGCCAAAACCGGTTCAGGAGAAAGCGCCGAAGCTACAGGAACGTGTGGCGCCGCAGCCCGCCGTCGTGCGCAGCCCGGTGGTGAGTAAACCCGCCGTGCCGTCTTCTCCTCCGGCGCCGAAAGTGAACGCGCAGGCGGTGGAAAATGGCTATCTGCAGATGTTGCGACGCGAGCTGGAGCAGCGCAAACGCTACCCGAGCGGCCGCCAGGCTTCGCTGGAACGTCCGCAGGGCAACGTTGAGGTGTGGCTGGAAGTCGACCGTAGCGGCAGAGTGCTGGCTTCCGGTATTGCCAGCAAGGCCCCGAGCATGCTGCTCAATCGTGCTGCGCTGAGCTCTTTACAAAGTATTAGCCAGCTGAAGCCCTTTCCTGAAGAGGCTTTTGCCGGACAAAGAAGCAAAAAATTTACCGCGACGTTTAATTATCAGGCTCCATAAAGCCTAATTAATCATTTGTTTTTTATAGGAAAAGAAATGAAGAATTTTCGTTATTCTGGGATTGCATTAGCTGTGGTGTCGGCATTGTTATCGGGTTCCTCGCTGGCGGCGGAAAGTAGCGATGTGGGGGAGATTAACGTCAAAGGACAGTCGCTCGGCGGCGGTCTGATGGTGCAGGAAGACAGCAGCAAAGCGCGCTCCACTCTGACCAAAGAAGCGATGGATAAAGCGCCGGGTGCCAGCAATGCCATCGACATGCTGAAATATACGCCGGGTATGAACGTCAACAGTAATGACGCCAGCGGCCTGAGCGGTATCGATTACACCATGCGCGGGATGAACTCCGATCAAATCGGCCTGTCGATGGATGGCATTCCGATTAACGATTCGGGCAACTACGCGGTCTATCCGAACCTGTTGGGCGATGCGGAAAACCTTGAGCAGATCTTTGTTACTCAGGGATCTTCCGAAGCTGACGGCCCGCATATCGGATCCAGCGGCGGTAACATTGGTCTCGTTACCAGGCGCCCCTCCAAAGAGTTCGGTGGCTTCGTTAAGCAAACGCTGGGCAGCAATAATCTGAGCAAAACTTTCGCCCGCCTGGAGACCGGCGAGTACAACGGTTTCAGCAACTGGCTCTCTTACTCGCACACTGAAGCCAAAAAATGGCGCGGAGAAGGGCGTAACTATTCCGATAAGTTCGAGATGAACTCGCTTTATGAGGACGGGAATGGCAACAGCAGTAACCTGATCATGAAGTACAACCGTCAGGATAACAGCAACTACAACACTCTAAGCAAAGCGCAGTTTGATGAAGACCCGCGTCAGGACTACTCGACCTCTCCGGTCTATAACAACAAAGGTCAGTTGAGCAAATATTACAAGCTCAACCGCAACCCGTTTGAAACCTTCACGCTTTCTTTCTCACAGCGATTGCAGTTGCGTGACAACCTCGCGTTAACCGTTCAACCCTATTACTACTGGGGTAACGGTGGCAGCTTTACCGGGCAAACGGCGTCGGTGCTGTCGAATACCTCCGATAAAGCCGGGCAGTACGACCTGAGCAATTTGAGTTCCAATACCTACTACCGACCTTCGTGGACCCAGACCTGGCGACCGGGCGTCACCACTAAGCTGAAGTGGGACATTAACGACGAGCACAGTCTGGATATCGGCTACTGGTACGAACGGGCGCGCCAGTCGCAGACCCAGCCGTTTATCAGCATTCAGGATGACGGCAATCCGGCGAACGTCTCCGGTAAACCGGGCGGCTCCGATCAGGTGAAAGACGCCAACGGCAACACGGTACAGGGCCGTAACCAGTACACCGTCACTCCGGCGCAAAAAGTATGGCTTCAGGATACCTGGTTTGTGACACCAGACTGGACGCTGGTGGGCGGGCTGGCATACCAGTACGTCGAACGTAAAGGCGATAACAAAGGCAGCCTGTATAACGCCCCGGAAAAACGCAATGCGACCTACCATGAATTCCTGCCGAACTTTAGCATTAGCTATAAGCCGGATATGGAAAACCAGTTGTTCTATAACCTGACCCGCAACATGCGTACGCCGCCAAACTACGTGCTCTACAACGTCGGCGATTCAATCAACACCAAGCCGGAGCTGAGCTGGAACCACGAGCTGGGCTGGCGTTTCCAGCGTGAAGATATGCTGCTGAGCGCGACGCTTTTCTACATGCGCTATACCGACCGTCAGATTTCGACCACCAATGCGGATGGCGACTACGAAATGATGAATATCGGCAGCGTCGAAAGTAAAGGGGTAGAGCTGGAGTGGAGCGGTAAGCTGCCGCACAACTTTAACTACTACACCTCTTACACCTATACCCATTCCGAACAAAAAGATGACATTGTCAGCAACGGCGGTCATCCGCTGCCAACGGCAGGCAAAACCGTGCCTAACGTACCGAAAAACATGCTCAACGCATCGCTGGGTTATGACGATGGCCTCTATTACGGGAGCTTCGGCGGTAAATACGTTAGCTCGTTCTATGGCGATTTGACCAACGACGAAAAAATCGGCGGGCGCACGGTGTTTGATGTCGCCGCGGGCGTTCATCTGCCGGTGGACAAAAAAATAGTTAAAAGCGCCACTTTGCGCTTTGGTATCGATAACCTGTTCGATAAACAGTACCTGACCTCCGTACGCTCGACGACCTTTAACGCTGCTCCTTACGACGGCGTGAAGGCGAGTACCCCGTATTACAACGTCGGCGAAGAGCGCACCTTTAGCGTTTCGCTGGAAGCCACCTTTTAATTAACCGGAGGGCACTTTGATGGATGCCAACCTGATTCACGACATTATTTTCTACGTTATGTATGCCGCGCTGGCGATCGCCGTGGTGATTCTGGTGGAACGCGGGCTCTATTTTTCATGGGCCCAGCGTCAGGCTCAGCGCTTTGAGAAGGCGCTGACGCCGGAGGTCCGCCGTGTGTCGGACTTGCCGGAATCACTGACCGGGCGCAATAGCCTTCCGCTGACCATTATTCTGCCGGTGCTGGAGAAAAAACAGACGGCGGAAGACCGGGAGGCAATGAGCGACTTAATTGACGCCCAGTACCTGCTGAGTAAACCGCAGATGTCGCGCGGGCTATGGATGCTCGAAACCGTCGTTACCGCCGCGCCGCTGCTGGGCCTGCTGGGTACGATTCTGGGGATTATGGATACCTTTAAGGCGCTCTCCGCCTCGGGCGTCTCTGATGCCAGTATGGTTTCAGCCGGGATGGGCACCGCGTTGTATGCCACCGGCCTGGGGATCGCGATCGCGCTGCTGTGCCTGGTAGGTAATAACTACCTGCAAAGCCGCATGGAACGCATTAACGAACTGCTGAAGGTACTGCTGATCCGCGCCGGTAGCCCGGCTAGTCGTCCGGAGCAGGGCAGTAATCGCTGGGATGGTCGTGAGGCGCAGCGTTATGCCTGATTATCGTCGATGCGGGTGGCCGGGAGGCCGCCTGATGAGCCTGTTCGCGAGCGCCTGGGTGCTGCTAAGCCTGCCCGCGCAGGCGGCGTTTTCGATACCGGGTTATGAACTGGTGTATAACGCGCCGCAGGAAACTACGCTACAGGATAACGATTTGCGTAATGCTGCCGAAGTCTGGCAGCAGATGTTTGACGCGGCGCACAGTCATATCGATCTGGCGCAGTTTTACGTGGCAAATGAAAAAGGCTCTCTGCTGGACGGCGTGTTGAATCATCTGCGGGCAGCCGGTGAACGCGGGGTGAAAATTCGTTTTCTGATGGAGGAGAAGGGCGTTGGCCTGTCGACGCCGGAAACGCTGGCGGCGCTGAAAACGATCCCGAATCTGGAGCTGCGAATTATTCCGTTCCATCGGCTGACCGGCGGGATTGTCCACGCCAAGTATTTGCTGGTAGATGGTAAACAAGCTTTTGTTGGTAGCCAGAATTTTGACTGGCGTGCGCTGGAGCAGATTCAGGAAACCGGTCTGCGCATCAGCGATGCGCAAGCGGTACAGCAGATTCAGGCTATTTTCGATCAGGACTGGCAGGCGCAGGCCCTGCTTGCAGAAAATAAACCGGTGCCGAAGCTGGCATGGCAGGCTCCGGAATCAGCCCCGCAGGGCAATTATCTGGTTGCCAGCCCGCGCGATTACAACCCGAGCGGGGTGATCGATTCGCAGGTTGAACTGCCGCGTCTGCTGGCCAATGCGAAGTCGCGGATCCGGGTGCAGGTGATGGACTACGCGCCGCTATCATGGGGTGAGAAGGGAAACCGACCTTTCTATGCCCCCATTGATAACGCTCTGCGCAGCGCGGCAGCGCGCGGCGTGCAGGTTGAACTGATGGTTGCCAGCTGGAATCTGAAAAAACCGGAGGTGTTCTGGTTAAAGAGCCTGTCTCTGGTGCCTAACGTTCAGCTAAAGGTAGTGACCATTCCTCCCGCCAGTCGGGGATTTATCCCGTTTGCGAGGGTGGTGCACAGTAAGCTGATGACTATCGACGGTTCGACGGCGTGGGTGGGAACCAGCAACTGGAGCGGGGGCTATTTTGATAACTCACGCAACCTTGAGCTGGTGCTGAATAGCGTACCGATGGCAGAGCGCGTGGACGCGCTTTACAGTCAGCTATGGAACAGCCGCTACGCGGAGCCGATCAAAGTTGACTTCGATTATCCGGCCCCGCATCCAGGTCGCGAGCATGAATAGAAAATCAGGGTACAGTTCAACGCGGTTTGAGGGAAGATCCCCGGTGGCGCGATTGCTTACCGGGGGGATGGGGTCTCTGCTGTCTCAGGGATGGTAGCCCGGACTGGCGTGTTAACGCCGCCTCCGGGGAATGCACGGAAATTGCTGTACCGCAATCGGGCTACCGGTTCAGCGCCACCTATGATTTCGGTTTAAAGCGCAGCAGACGGTTGGCATTGCTCACGACCGTAATCGAGGAAAGCGCCATTGCCGCTCCGGCGACTACCGGGTTAAGCAGGGTACCGGTCAGCGGCCAGAGGATCCCAGCGGCAATCGGAAGGCCCAGTGAGTTATAAACAAACGCTCCCAGCAGGTTCTGCTTCATATTACGCAACGTCGCTTTTGAAATTTCCAGCGCATCGGCGACGCCGTTCAGGCTATGGCGCATCAGAGTGATCGCCGCCGTTTCAATGGCGACATCGCTGCCGCCGCCCATGGCGATACCGACATCGGCCTGCGCCAACGCGGGCGCATCGTTGATACCGTCGCCAACCATCGCCACCTGATGCCCCTGGCTTTGCAGACGCTTAATGGCATCGGCTTTACCGTCCGGTAGCACCCCGGCAATTACCTCATCAATACCCGCTTCTTTGGCAATGGCATTGGCGGTGGTCGGGTTATCTCCGGTCAACATCACCAGCCGATAGCCCTGACGATGCAGTCTGGCGAGTGCCGCCACGCTATCTTCACGCAGCGGATCGCGAATGGCGAATAGCGCCGCCGCCTGGCCATCCACCGCCAGCAGCACCGGCGTTGCCCCTTGAGAAGCCTGGGCGGTCATTTCGCTTTCTATTTCGGCGGTCAGCACATTGTTCTCATTGAGTAACGCCTGATTGCCGAGCAGCAGGTTATGACCTTCGGCTTCTCCGCTGACGCCCAGCCCGCGCAGAGTACGGAAGTTATTGACCGTCGGCAGTCGGTCGTCGGCGGCTTTATCAAGGATGGCTCGCGCCAACGGGTGGCTGGAGCCTTGTTCCAGAGACGCAGCCAGACGCAGAGCGGTTGTTTCATCAATTGCGGCAAAGGTTTTTATCGCTACCACCTGCGGCTTACCTTCGGTCAGGGTGCCGGTTTTATCAAAGACCAGCGTATCCAGCGTGCTGGCGCGCTGCAGCGCATCGGCATCGCGAACCAACACGCCATATTCAGCCGCACGACCCACGCCGGAAATAATCGACATCGGCGTCGCCAGCCCCAGTGCGCAAGGACAGGCAATAATCAGCACCGTGGTGGCGATCACCAGGGTATAAACAATTTGCGGTGCCGGGCCGAAGAAGTACCAGATCGCGGCGCTGAACAGGGCAATCGCCACCACCGCCGGGACGAACACGGCGGAGATTTTGTCCGCCAGTTGGCCAATTTCCGGTTTGCTGCTTTGTGCCTGGCGCACCATACGGATGATTCGCGCCAGGGTTGTCTGGCTGCCGACGGCGCTGGCGGTAAACAGCACGCTGCCGTCCTGCACCACGGTCCCGGCGTGAACGGCGTCACCGTTGCCTTTTTGCTGCGGTATTGGTTCACCGGTCAACATGGCTTCATCAAACCACGCTTCTCCCTGGCTAATCACGCCGTCGACCGGGACGCGATCGCCGGTGGTCAGGCGCAGGGTCATCCCAGCCTGAACTTCCGCCAGCGGCAGATCTTTTTCGCCTTCATCGGTGACCACACGCGCGGTCGGCGGGGTTAAATCGAGCAATTTTTCCAGCGCTTTAGAAGAACGCTGGCGCGCGCGGGCTTCCAGCATATGGCCGAGGTTAATCAGGCCGATAATCATCGCGCTGGCTTCATAATAGAGGTGGCGGGCTTCCATCGGGAACCACTGCGGCCACAGGTTGACGCTCATCGAGTAGAGCCAGGCGACTCCGGTACCGAGCGCCACCAGCGTGTCCATGGTGGCGGTGCCGTTCTTCAGGCTTTTCCATGCGCTGCGGTAGAAATGACCGCCAGCAAATACCATCACCGCCAGAGTGATAAGACCGATAACCAGCCATAGCGAACGGTTGTCATCGCTGACCATCATGTTGTCGCCGATCATCCCCCAGCCCATCACCGGGATACCGATCAGCAGAGCGACGATAGCCTGCCAGCGGAAGCGTTTCATGGTGGCGACGGCGGTCTCCTGCTGGCGCTCGCGGCGTTCGAGATCATCTTCGATGGCCTCCGCGCCGTAGCCTGCTTTTTCCACCGCCTGCACTAATTCTGCTGCGGACGCGCTGCCCATCACCAGCGCAGTGCGTTCCGCAAGGTTGACCCGCGCCTGCGACACGCCCGGTACCGCGGCAAGCGCGTTTTGTACCCGGGAGACGCAGCTGGCGCAGCTCATGCCGTTGATTAACAGTTGTTGGCTGTCATCCTCGTCACGGGCTGCCGGAAGCTCAGAGGTGGCCGCTGTCAGCGCTTCCGACGGGATTGATGATTCTGCCAGCGGTTTAGCCTTTGGGTGGCTGAGCTCCGCGCCGTATCCGGCCTGTTTGATGGTTTCAATCAGCGATTCAGCGCTGGCGCTGCCCGTGACGTGGGCTTCGGTAACGGTAACGTCCGCCTGTTCTACATCAGGACGCTGTTCCAGACTTTCTTTCACGCGTTTAACGCAGTGGCCGCAGGAGAGGCCATCAAGCGCCAGGTCAATAGTATGAGACATGGTTTTGACTCCTTGGTTTAACAACTGTGCTTAAGCTTAAACCTTCCAGCAACTGGAAGGTCAAGCGTTAATCCTGGTGATTTTTATCGTTCGTCCCCCACGTTAAATAAGGAATAGCGGATAAAAGCGCGCGCGGCGTAAAATGAAAGACTTGCTCTCTGATAATTATCTCCAGGCTGACTTTAGAACGCTCAAATATGAGTGCGTGGCTTCTGTGTTTTTTGGTTTCAGAAAGAGCTTATTTTTGCAGGGCGAGCCGGATGCCGACCCTGATTGAGGAAAAGGGAAGGTGTTTCACGCAGTATCCCGGGAGAAGAGAAGTGCAAACTCATTATGATAATCTTAAAGTTTCTCGCACCGCGTCGGTGGAGGAGATTAAGAAAGCGTATAAACGCCTTATTTTTATTCACCATCCGGATCGCCATCCGCCTGAACTAAAAGATGAAAAAACCAAAATCATCCAGCTATTAAATGAAGCCTGGCGTACGCTTGCCGATCCAGCACTTCGCGCCCAGCACGATGCGTGGATTGCTCAGCAGGAGAATCGGGAAAACAGCGCATTCACACAGCACGATCGCCAGCGTGAACGCCAGCAGGAAGAGCGTGCCTATCGCGATTTCTGGCAGAAGATGGAAGCGGAATGGGAAGAAGAGTATCAGTTACAAAAGCGCAAAGATGAGTGGATGAATCAGCGCCGCAAGCAGGATCCTGATTACTCTTATCAGGCAAAAGCCAGCGAAGCTTTTACCGTAGCGGAAGAGATATTTGGTAAAGGCAAAGATTTTGTTAAACAGAAAGGCGCGCCGGTGGTGAGCGCTGGAAAAAGACTGGTTGTGCGAATTTTCAAATTCACCCTTGGCCTGGTGGTGCTGCTTATTGTCATTGGGGTGATTAGAGTGATTGGCCGTGAAGTAAGTAAAACGGCGGTCGAAAGTGTGGTCAACGCGCCTGCATCGGTCACTGACCAGGAAACGGCCAGTAATAATTTTATGCGCTCATTAATGAGCAATGAAGCTGATGCCAGGCAAAAGTCGGCTCCTTCTTATAAAAATAAAGGCCTTAACTTAGGCGATATCTTTATTGATGGTCACTCGCTGGTGTATGACATTCATTACTATTCTCAAAGCGCAAATATCACGTTAAACCCTGCGACATTTGTAGCGAAGACCATTGTCGATAGTAGCCCTGCCTATAATGGCAGAAACCCGTGGAGCATTATGTGCCCGCATATTGGCGACTATATGGACGCCAGTACATTTTTCCCGGCCGATGGCACTATGATTTATCGCTATATCAATGATTACAATAACGATGTTCGCATTCTGTCTGTTCCCTTCACCCTGATATGCCAGCAGGCTCCGCTATAGTTTTTATGCTGATTGGCGCTAGAATGACGGCGTAGCACCGTTGGTTGTTCCGTCAGGAGGAAACATGAATATTAGCGATGTGGCGAAAAAAACCGGCTTAACCAGTAAAGCGATTCGTTTTTATGAAGAGAAGGGGCTGGTGACGCCTCCGCTGCGTAGCGAGAACGGCTATCGTAGCTACAGCCAGCAGCATCTGGATGAACTGACTTTGCTGCGACAGGCCCGCCAGGTGGGGTTTAATCTGGAAGAGTGTCGCGAGCTGGTATTTCTGTTTAACGATCCGTCACGACACAGCGCCGACGTTAAACGCCGGACGCTGGAAAAAGTGGCGGAAATTGAACGCCATATCAGTGAGCTGCAAAGCATGCGCGCGCAGTTGCTGGCGCTGGCGGAGTCCTGTCCCGGCGATGACAGCGCGGATTGCCCGATAATCGATAACCTCTCGGGTTGCTGTCATCGCAAGGCGCAGGCTTAACGCCGTGCCGGGTTGAGCATAAAGACCACCGTGCCGCGGTAATAGGGGGAGTCATTCAACTGCATTTCCGCCTGCCGATCGCGACTGCCGTTTTGTACCAGCCCGAGTTTGAACGGAATACGCAGCCGGCTGAGCGCGGGGAGATAGTCCTGATAATTCGCCACCGTGTGGCGTCCTTGATAGCTTTGCACTACCAGTTCATCAACCGCAAGTGCGTTCAGTGTGGCAATATCGCCGGTTTTGGCCCAGTCCAGCAGGCCTGTTACCCCCAGCGCGAACTCAGGCGGCAGCTGCTGGCGTAGCTGTTGCAAAAACTGGGCGTAGTCGGCGAGCTGATATGTGGCTGCGTCAAAATCAACCTGCAGACCAACCACCTGATTGCCTGCCGCCCGCCAACGCTGCATCAGGCGTACGATCCGCGGCACAATCGTCTGTGGTACATCAAGTGTGGTAAACCGGACGGTAAGCCAGATTGCGGGAAACGTCAGGCGGCTGACCGGCAAGCCGAGACGCTGGAATATGACCTCGCCCGCGCGCGTCAGCACCTCGCCTTGATGCAGATACACCGTCTGCGCGTTCTGCAGATCGTTGCTGGCTTTCACCCCAGACCACAGCCAGAAGGCAGAATGCTGGCGCGCATCAACGTGCTCTGCCGCCTGCGCTGGCCCGGATAGCAGCGCGATTACCAGTAATATTTGAGTTTTTGTGCCCACGGGCTTCCCGGATACTGCGTTTTCAACTGCGTGAACCAGCCCTTACGCTGTAGTTTTTCGACATCTTCGCCGCCGCATTCGTTGCTACCGGAGGGGGCGTAACAGAGAATCGCCCGATAGAGCGCATAGCTTTTATCTTCCGGCTCCGCTTTCGGCGAGGTGATAATCTGCTGGTAATAGCTTTGGCGATCGTACTGTCCCAGAGGCTGCTGGCGGTTGATGGCGGCCTCGAGCATATCGTTGCCGGATTGATCTTTCCACAGATCAACATGCGTCTGCGTGGTGCGAAAGAACTCGCCCAGGCAGTTAAGCGCATGGGCATCGTCGGAGTTTTTACTGAGCACGGCGACGGTATCATCCAGGCTGCGGCAGGCATAACCGGCTTCAGTCGCCTCGCCACTCCAGTCGAAGCTGCTAAGATTGACGTCGTTAAAGGCCTCGCTGATTACTGGCTGGGTAATGGCGGTGGCGAGCTTTTTGTCGTTCAGCCAGTCGCTGAAACGACTTTCCGTGAGATCCCGCACCAGCAGCGTATGCAGAGCGATAGTACGTTCTTCATTATTGGGGCCTTTGGCTGCCTGTTGGCGTAGCAGTTCTGGCGAGGCCTGGGTTTTAAGCACTCGGGAGCGAAAGCGTAGATTGGTCACCGGGCTATTGGCGGCAAAAATAGCTGCCGCGTTACCGCTGTAGACCAGTGTTGCCGCCAGTTTTGCCTGGGTATACTGCTGTTGCTCGGGGTTTTGGCTAAGTTGTAGCAGCTGCTGCCAAAAATCGCGCGCCGCGGACCACTGTTTTTGTCCCATTAGCGCTTCGCCGTAGAGGACCTGTTCGCTGAAGGCGAGAATATCATTCGCCGGCAGCGTTTTCGCTGGCGTGACAGCCTGCAGGATGGCGGCATCGTTGCCCGTCGCGCCCCACAGCTGCAGCTGTAGGTCGCGCCATAGCGGCAGATTTCCGCTCTTCTCAAACTCTGCTTTGTTGGCGTCAAGCTGTGCCTGAGTTAAGGTCGGCTTATTGTCAGCATTCAGGCGCAGGGCGCGGAGAAGTTCGACATAGCTGACCTGCGGCGCGTCCGGGAATGCTGCCAGAACGGGCTGCGCGTAGAACGGCATGCCGAAGACATTGTCATATTCACTCACCAGTCTACGCAGTTCCCCGGCGTCGGCAGTTTGCCGGAAGGCCTGCTCATAGAGTTCTGCCAGCTGCGGCCACGCCTGCAGATACCAGTTAATGCGGCGCAACATGTTGCGCGCGGAGTCGGCATAAATCCCTGCGGGCCAGCGTTGCAAATAGGCTTGTGCTTCTTTTTGCGCTTGTGCGGCATCATCACGATTGATCCGCGCGATATCAAAATCGCCGTACTGCCCAACGCTGTTCTGGCTACTCTTGTTGAGCGCCGTGCGCATCAGCATATATTGCGCGGTCTCGGTCAGCCAGGGTTGATTACTTTCCAGCAACAGGGTGAAATCTTGGGTCGCGGCGGTGTAATTGCCGCCATAGAAGTGAGCGATGCCGGAAAGGTAATAAGCGAATAAGTCGGCGTCCGCATCTGCCGGGAAGCTATTGAGGATATCAGCGACTGCGGTGATATTGGCACCATAAAACAGTTTCAGCCGCGCCAGCGCCAGGTCATGACGCTGCTGCGGGGTCACAGAGGGGGTGGCCAGCAGGGCGGCGTTGAACTGGCTGACGGCAGCAAGAGTGTTGCTGACAAAGCGGTTTTCCAGTTCATAGTCGGATGTTCCCAGCCGTTCAGCCGAATCGGCAGCCATGACCTGTGCGGGATCGATATTCAGCACCGCCATTTGTCGGGTAAATATTTCGTCTTCGCTTTGCGCAGGCGGCGCGGGAGGCGGCGCGCTATCCCACTCCGGATGCCAGGCGAAGTAAACATCGCGGGTACGGCTGACATCAACGGGAATGGCCTGAACAGGCAGGGCGAAAGATTTCGCTTCGCTCAGCAGGCGCAACAGATTATCGCGAGAATCGTTTTCAGGGGTGAGGATTGGAACGCCTTTTAACCGGCATAGCTCGTCGCTCCATGAGCAATCTTCGATATCAGAAGAAGCATATGACTGGGTGGCTGCCGCGAGCAGGGCGCAGAGCGAAAGGGTAAACGTTGTCTTCCTGACCATGACAGGTGTCCTGTGGCGTGATTATCGTGGTACGGCTCTTATATGTAGGGTTATGCCTTCGATGGCGACCACTTCAACCTTGCTGCCCGCCGCGAGGTCGTCCTCGGCAATCACCGGCCATGAGCTATCGCCGACGCGCACGTGGCCGCGACCGTTGATCAGCGCGGTTTCCAGCGTGAAGCGACGACCGATCAGCTGTAGCCCACGCTGATTGAGCTGGGCATCTGCGGGTTTCTGGCGCTTGACGCTGTTACGCAACCAGCGTGACCACAGCCAGGCCGCCAGCAGGGTCAGCACGGCGAACAGCGTTCCCTGCCACTCCCAGCTAAACGGTAGCATCCAGATTAACAAGCCGGTAATGACCCCCGCGATGCCGCTCCACAGCAGATAACCGTTGCCGCCAAGCATTTCCGCCGCCAGCAGCAACCCGCCGAGGCTGAGCCAGAAAATATGTGGATGGGCAATAATCATCTCAATCATGATTTTTTCCGGTCGCCAGCGCCTTCTTTAATCAACTCGCTAATCCCGGCGATGGAGCCCATCAGGCTGGTGGCATCCAGTGGCATCAGCACCACTTTACTATTGTTGGCGGCACCAATCTGTTGTAGCGCATCGGTATATTTCTGCGCGACAAAGTAGTTGATTGCCTGAATATCGCCTTCGGCAATCGCCGTAGAAACCATCTGTGTGGCTCGAGCTTCCGCTTCCGCAGAACGTTCGCGGGCCTCTGCCTGTAAAAACGCTGACTGACGCTCACCTTCAGCCTTGAGGATCTGCGACTGTTTCTCACCCTCTGCTTTGAGAATTTCCGCCTGACGCACCCCTTCGGCCTCAAGGATATAGGCACGTTTGGTTCGTTCGGCTTTCATCTGAGCATTCATTGAGGCAATCAGCTCAGCCGGTGGGCGCACGTCGCGGATCTCCACGCGGGTGATTTTGATCCCCCACGGGTTAGTCGCTTCATCGACAATATGCAGCAGGCGGGTATTGATGCTGTCGCGCTGGGAGAGCATTTCGTCCAGTTCCATGGAGCCCAGTACGGTACGAATGTTGGTCATGGTCAGGTTGATGATCGCTAGCTCAAGGTTGCTAACCTCATAGGCGGCTTTTGGCGCGTCGATGACCTGAATAAAGCACACCGCATCAATAGTAACGTTGGCGTTATCGCGCGAAATGACCTCCTGCGAAGGGATGTCAAGGACCTGCTCCATCATGTTAATTTTGCGCCCGACACGATCCATAAACGGCACAACAAGGTTTAAGCCGGGTTGTAGCGTTTTTGTATAACGACCAAAGCGTTCGACGGTCCACTGGAATCCCTGAGGGACGATTTTTACACCGGCAATAACGATAACCAGTGCGACGAAAATAAGAATGGGGATAAAAATCAGCATCAAAAACCTCCTGTCTTGTTGCCTGTTGGCGCACCGAGAGCGTGGCGCATGTTTAACCAGAGTATATCTTTCTGCGCATCCAGGTGAAAGAAAACTGGAGTAAACTAGCATCGTTGTGGAAAAAATAGGAAGAATAATGACGGAAAGTAACGCTATTTTGCACCTGGAAGGTGTGGGGTTTCAGGCCGACGATGTGGTGATTCTCAACGAGGTTAATCTTCAGCTCAGGGCCGGGGAATTTAAACTGATTACCGGACCTTCCGGTTGTGGGAAAAGCACGCTATTAAAAATTATTGCCTCCCTTCTCAGTCCAACCTCAGGGCGGATTTTTTTTGAAGGTAAGGATATCAATACGTTATCGCCGGAAACCTACCGCCAGCAGGTTTCGTACTGTGCGCAGACTCCCGCACTGTTTGGTGATTCGGTGTATGACAATCTGGTCTTTCCGTGGCAAATCCGTAATAAACAGCCGGATCAGAAAGCACTGGTGGCCGATCTGTTGCGCTTTGGGCTGGCGGAAAACACGCTGGAAAAATCAATCAATGAACTTTCCGGCGGCGAAAAACAGCGCGTGTCATTGATTCGTAATCTGCAATTTTTACCGCAGGTGCTGCTATTAGATGAAATTACCAGCGCGCTGGACGAGAGTAATAAAAGCAATGTGAATGACATTATTCATCGCTATGTGACGGAAAAAAATATTGCCGTGTTGTGGGTGACTCACGATCAAAATGAAATCGCTCATGCGGATGAGGTGATTACGCTCCAGCCTGTCACGGGGAAAGTTCAGGAGGTGAAAAGTGAACGGGCATAATATTACCAATGAGTCGCTGGCGTTATCCATGCTTCTGGTGCTGGTGGCGATTGTGGTCAGCTACCGGGAAAAGCTGGCGCTGGAAAAAGATATTATCTGGAGTATTTGCCGGGCGATTGTGCAACTGATTATCGTCGGCTACGTACTGAAATATATCTTTAACGTCAATCATGCCGTACTGACCCTGCTAATGGTGCTGTTTATCTGTTTTAACGCGGCGTGGAATGCGAAAAAACGCAGTAAATATATCGATAAAGCCTTTGTCTCCTCGTTTATCGCGATAACGACCGGTGCCGGGTTAACGCTGGCGGTGCTGGTCTTTTCCGGGTCGATTGCTTTTGTGCCGATGCAGGTGATCCCGATTGCCGGGATGGTCGCTGGAAACGCAATGGTGGCGGTGGGGCTGTGCTACAACAATATGGGCCAGCGTTTTAGCAGCGAGCAGCAGCAGATTCAGGAGAAATTGAGCCTGGGGGCGACGCCGAAGATGGCCTCGGCAAGGCTGATTCGCGATAGCATTCGCGCCGCGCTGATCCCAACAGTCGATTCCGCAAAAACGGTTGGGCTGGTGAGTTTGCCTGGGATGATGTCGGGCTTGATTTTTGCCGGAATTGACCCGGTAAAAGCGATTAAGTATCAGATTATGGTGACGTTTATGCTGCTATCGACCGCCAGTCTGTCAACGATTATTGCCGGGTATCTGACCTATCTGAAGTTCTTCAACGCTCGCCATCAGCTGGTGGTGACGCAGTTGAAAAAGCGATCGTAAGTTTCCTCCCGGGTTGCGGCGTAAACGCCTTACCCGGGCTACCGGCCCGCAGACGGCGATGAACCCGTAGCCCGGTCAGCATAGCGCCACCGGGAAGATGCCACGCCTGGGTATCAGATCCGGCAAATTTCCCGGAGGCGATGCTGCGCATTTGTCCGGGCTACCGGCCCGCAGACGGCGGTGAACCTGTAGCCCGGTCAGCGAGAGCTGGGGTCGTTACTATTAATAAAGCAGTGAATAGAGCTGGCGGCGGTACTTCGCGGCCAGTGCGTCACCTGTGCCGAGCGCGGAGAGGATCTCCTGAAGCATCTTACGTACTTCGCCGTTGCCAGCGCCTAAGTCTTTTTGCAGATGGCTGAACAGCAGCGCCAGCGCCTCTTCATTACGCCCCACCTGATGCAGCTGCAACGCCAGTTGGGCGGCCAGCGCTGCGTCTTCCGGATTCTGCTCCACCTGCTGCTGCAGTTGCTGGATTTCCGGCGTATCGGCAGCTTTTTTCAGCAGCTCAATCTGCGCCACCAGTCCCTGATAACGGGTGTCCTGATCCTGCAATGGCACGGTCTTCAACACGGTTTCCGCTTCATCGGAACGATGCAGCGCAATCAACGTTTCCGCCAGCAGCAGGCCAATCTGGCTGTCCTGGTTCGACAACTGCCAGGCATCTTTCAGCAGCGGTAATGCATCGGCGTAGTTCTCTTCCTGCATCAGCGCCATTGCCTGCTGCGCTTTCAGCTCCTCTTCGCGAGGCAGGAATTTATCCAGCAGCGCACGAACCGCTTCTTCCGGCTGCGGCCCTTCGAATCCGTCCACCGGCTGGCCGTTCTGGAACAGGTATACCGTAGGGATAGCGCGCAGGCCAAACTGTGAAGCCAGCATTTGCTCGGCGTCGCAGTCAACTTTTGCCAGAGTAAACAGACCGTTGTACTGCGCGGCCAGGCTTTCCAGCACCGGCGTCAGCTGTTCGCAGTGTTGGCTGCGCGCGGACCAGAAATAGAACAGCACTGGCGTAGTCGCGGATTGCTGCAGCGTCTGGTGTAGGTTAGCTTCGGTAATATTGACAATATTTTGTGCGGACATGAGCGAGTCTCTTTAGTCGATATTTGTATAGATATATGGGGCCAGCGGCAGACGCTTCAACTCAGCCCTGGATAATTTTGTCCATCGCGCGGGTCGGCAGCAGACGTTTCAACAGGGCCACCGCGTGCGTCACCAGGGTTACCGGATAGCGCAGTTTTGGTTTATCGCTGACAAATGCATGGCGCACCTTTTCCACCACCGCTTCCGGCCCGAGGGTAAAACGGGCGGCGATACCCGGGTTTTCCACTGGCTTGTCGGCCTGAGTCTGGTTAACGTTGGTGGTAAATTGGGTGCGGATAGGGCCAGGCTCAATCAGGCTGACCTTAATCCCGCTATGGCGCAGTTCCATGCGCAGGGCATCGGACCACGCCTCCAGCGCATATTTACTGGCGGCATAGGCGCCGCGACCTGGGCTGGAGATTATCCCCATCACCGATGAGGTCATCACGATACGCCCTTCTCCATGCGGCTCCATTGCTGGAAGCAGCAGCATCGTTAACTGATGTGCGCCAAAAAAGTTAGCGGAAAACTGCTGCTCCATCTGCTGACGGCTAATGGTCGGCAGCGGGCCGTAGACACCGTAGCCCGCGTTGTTAAACAGGCCGTACAAACGATTGCCAGTCAGGGCGATGACCTCTGCGGCAGCGCGTTCAACGCTCTGCGGATCGTCAAGATCCAGCAAAACACCGGTCATACCAAGCTCCTGCATCCGCGCGACATCGTCCGCTTTACGGCAGGCGGCCAGCACATTAAAGCCCTGGCGCTTTAAATCCAGCGCGCTTTCAAGGCCAATTCCGCTGGAACATCCTGTAACTAAAACCGATTTTTGCATAACTTTACCTGCAGACGACTCCCGGCTATCAGGAGTCATGATTAACTAAGGGAGCCAAACGCGTGGCCATCCAGTCGGCGATAAACGGCTGGGCGTCGCGATTAGGGTGAATTCCATCGTCCTGCATCCATTGCGGTTTCAGATAAACCTCTTCCATAAAAAAGGGCAGCAGAGGAATATCAAACTCTTTGGCTAGTGCCGGATAGATTGCGCTAAAGGCTTCATTATAACGGCGACCATAGTTAGCGGGCAGGCGAATTTGCATCAGCAAAGGCTCGGCGTTCGCCGCCTTGATATCCTGAATAATGGTACGCAGGGTCTGCTCCGTCTGCTGCGGCGGGAAACCGCGCAGCCCATCGTTGCCACCCAGCTCAACCAGCACCCAGCGCGGCTGATGCTGTTTGAGCAACGCCGGAAGCCTTGCCAGCCCCTGCTGTGAGGTATCGCCGCTGATGCTGGCGTTAACGACCGGCGTTTTTGCCTGCCACTTATCATTAAGCAGCGCAGGCCAGGCGGTATTGCCCGCCATTCGATAACCGGCGCTCAGACTGTCGCCGAGAACCAACAGCGTATCGGCCGCCATCGCGCGGCAGGTAAACAGGACCAGAAACAGGAAAGGCAAATGCCAGCGGAAAACATACTTGAAGTTCATCATCTTAAGAAGTCCGTCGGTCAGGGTGAGCATCAGCTTTCCATCCTTACCGGAGTTGAGCTGGTTGTCAAACAGGGGCAGACCATCGCCCTGATTGGCGAGTCGGGTTCCGGTAAATCGACGCTGCTGGCGATTCTCGCCGGTCTGGATGACGGCACGAGCGGAGAAGTCTCGCTGATCGGGCAGCCGCTGCATCAGATGGACGAAGAGGCGCGAGCAAAGCTGCGCGCTAAGCATGTCGGCTTTGTTTTTCAATCTTTTATGCTGATACCGACGCTTAATGCGCTGGAAAACGTCGAGCTTCCGGCGCTGCTGCGCGGTGAAAGCGACAGGAAAAGCCGCGGCGGCGCTCAGGCATTGCTGGAGCAGCTAGGTCTGGGTAAACGCCTGCATCATCTGCCAGTACAACTTTCCGGCGGTGAGCAGCAGCGGGTGGCGCTGGCGCGTGCGTTTAACGGCCGCCCGGAGCTGCTGTTTGCTGATGAACCCACCGGTAACCTCGACAGGCAGACCGGGGATAAAATTGCCGACCTGCTGTTTTCACTGAACCGCGAGCACGGCACTACGCTAATTCTGGTGACCCACGACCCGCTGCTGGCGGGGCGCTGCGACCGACGGCTGCGGCTGGTTGATGGCCAACTGCAGGAGGAAGCATGATTGCCCGCTGGTTCTGGCGCGAATGGCGCTCGCCGTCGCTGCTGATTGTCTGGCTGGCGCTGAGCCTGGCGGTGGCCTGCGTGCTGGCGCTGGGATCGATAAGCGACCGCATGGAGAAAGGCCTCAGCCAACAGAGCCGGGAATTTATGGCCGGAGACCGCACGCTGCGCAGTTCGCGCGAGGTCCCTGGCGCGTGGATTGACGAAGCGCGTCGGCTCGGCTTAACCGTTGGCGAGCAGCTGAACTTCGCTACCATGACTTTTTCCGGCGATACGCCGCAGCTGGCGGAGGTGAAAGCGGTTGACGACACTTATCCGCTATATGGTCAGCTGCAAACCCAGCCGCCGGGGCTGAAGCTGCAGGCCGGAACCGTGCTGCTGGCGCCGCGATTGATGGCTCTGTTGAACCTGAAAACCGGCGACACCATTGACGTGGGTGACGCCACGCTGCGCATTGCCGGAGAGGTGATTCAGGAGCCGGACGCCGGATTTAACCCTTTCCAGATGGCACCGCGGCTGATGATGAATACCGCTGATGTGGCGAAAACCGGCGCGGTGCAGCCCGGCAGCCGCGTCTCCTGGCGCTATAAATATGCCGGAACTCCGCAGCAGCTGGCGGACTATGAAAAGTGGCTGCTGCCGAAGCTGGGGCCGGAACATCGCTGGATTGGCCTGGAGCAGGACGACAGCGCGTTAGGTAAATCGCTGGAGCGCTCGCAGCAGTTTTTACTGCTGTCGGCGCTGTTAACACTGCTGTTGGCGGTTGCCGCAGTGGCAGTGGCGATGAGCCATTATTGCCGCAGCCGTTACGATCTGGTGGCGATCCTCAAAACCCTCGGTGCCGGGCGGACACAGCTGCGCAAGCTGATCGTCGGGCAATGGCTGATGCTGCTGGCGCTGGCGGTGATTGCCGGTGGGGCGATGGGCGTCGGGCTGGAAAATATCCTGCTGGTGATGCTTAAGCCGGTGCTCCCGGCGGCGCTTCCGGCAGCAAGCGCCTGGCCGTGGCTGTGGGCGATTGGCGCGATGGTGGTGATTTCCCTGCTGGTCGGGCTGCGTCCTTATCGGCTGCTGCTGGCGACGCTGCCGCTGCGGGTCTTGCGCCAGGATGTTGTCGCTAACGTCTGGCCGCTGAAGTTCTATATTCCGCTGGTGTGCGTGGTGGTGGTTGCGTTGTTGGCGCTGCTGATGGGCGGCAGCCCTCTACTCTGGGCGGTACTGGCGGGGGCGGTGGTGCTGGCGCTGCTGTGTGGCCTGGCGGGGTGGGGCGTTCTGTGGTTACTGAAGCGCGTGACGCTGAAAGCGCTGCCGCTGCGTCTGGCGGTCAACCGCCTGCTGCGTCAGCCGTGGTCGACGCTGAGCCAGCTGGCGGCTTTCTCGCTGTCGTTTATGCTGCTGGCCCTGCTGCTGGTGCTGCGCGGCGATCTGCTTGACCGTTGGCAGCAGCAACTGCCGCCGGAAAGCCCCAACTATTTCCTGATTAACATCGCGCCAGAGCAGGTGGTGCCGGTGAAAACCTTCCTCGCTGAACATCAGACCCGCGCTACCGAGTTCTATCCGATCGTTCGCGCTCGCCTGACGCAAATTAATGGTCAGGCAGCGGAAGGCAATAAAGATGAAGCGCTGAACCGGGAGCTGAATCTCACCTGGAGCAACGAGCGGCCAGATCATAACCCGTTGGTGGCCGGAAGCTGGCCGCCGAAAGCGGGTGAAGTCTCGATTGAAGAGGGGCTGGCGCAGCGGCTGGGGGTGAAGCTCGGCGATAGCGTGACCTTTACCGGCGATACCCAGGACTTTAGCGCCAAAGTGACCAGCGTACGTAAAGTGGACTGGGAGAGCCTGCGGCCAAACTTTTTCTTTATCTTCCCGCAGGGGGCGCTCGATGGGCAGCCGCAAAGCTGGCTCACCAGCTTCCGCTGGGATAACGGCAACGGGATGCTCACCCAGCTTAACCGCGAATTCCCGACCGTCAGCCTGCTGGATATCGGCGCGATTTTGCAGCAGATCGCTCAGGTGCTGACTCAGGTAAGCCGTGCGCTGGAGGTGATGGTGATTCTGGTGACGGCCTGCGGTGTCTTGTTGCTGCTGGCTCAGGTGCAGGTGGGGATGCGTCAGCGCTATCAGGAGCTGGTGGTCTGGCGCACGCTGGGGGCAGGGAAGTCTCTGCTGCGCACCACGCTGTGGGCTGAATTTGCCCTACTGGGCGTGGTTTCCGGCGTGGTGGCGGCGATAGGTGCAGAGGTGGCGCTGGCGCTTCTGCAAAGCAAAATCTTTGATTTCCCGTGGTCTCCGGACTGGCGGCTGTGGGTAATGCTGCCGCTCTGCGGGGCGATACTGCTGTCGTTGTGCGGCGGCTGGCTGGGGTTGCGTTTGCTAAAAGGCAAAGCGCTGTTCCGCCAGTTTAGTCAGGGATAAAGTTAGTTACGTAGCCCGGGTAAGGCGTTAGCCGCAACCCGGGGTTTTTCACCCTGTACGGATGCGAGTTGCTATTGCAGATGACCGTGGTTCAGCGCAGTCAGCGGCTCATTAACGTCGAAAACTTTGCAGATAACCTCATCCACGCCGAGAGATTTCAGGCGCGCGGTGTGTTTGTTGAGGTAAGCAAGCGCAGTTGTTTCATCCTCAAAAAGATAGATCCCGCCCGCTTCCTGATTCTTTTCGCTCTCCGTCCAGACCTTCCAGATAAACCCCGGCTCCTGATTAATTGACTCGGCCAGCTCCACGAGCTGACGGGACATGTCGCTACCGAAGGGGCCATTAAAGGCAAAGTGCAGCTGTAGTAATTTTTTCGACATAATTCCTCCTTGGATGATGTAGAGCGGTAATACTTCATTTTAATGACAAAGTGATGAAATTATAACCATGGATATTTTAACGGCACAAAATGATAAGTCACTGATTTTTAACCGCACGAAACATTAAAAACCCAACAACACGGCATACTGAATCGCAGTTAATATTCAACTGGCAAATATAAGGTTGCTTATTAATCAAGGAAAAAGTATGGCACATAAAATAAAAGCGCTGGCGATATCGATCGGCGCAGCCCTGGCGTTAACCTCTTTTGCATCCCAGGCTGAGATTACTCTGTTAAAACAAGATCCGCAGGCGGGCGATCCGTTAAGCCGTCTTAACTTCACCGTTGGCGGGAGTATCCGTCCCCAGTTCAATATGATGTCCGGCGATGGTGATAAAGGCTCTTATAAACGCAATGGTTTTGACGGCGGCACCCGTTTCCGTTTTGCCGCTGACTACTATCTGTTTGATGATATTAGCTGGATTAGCTACTACGAACTGGGTGTCAATATTCCAGCCCTCTTCGACTGGGATAACCACTATGCCGAAGGCGCGAATAATACCAGCCGCCGCATGCTCTATACCGGTCTGAAAAGCGATACCTGGGGCACCTTAACCTACGGTCAGCAGAACAGCGTTTATTACGATGTCGTCGGGGTGAAAACCGATATTTGGGATTATGACATGGTCGGCCAGGCGCCGGGCAACGGGATCAACGGTGATTACGATGGATCCTACCGTTCACGTAATATGCTGAAATATAAGAAAACCGTTGGCGATGTCGATCTCTACGCTTCTTATCTGTTTGAAGACAGCGAATACTTGCCGGGCAACGGCTTGCGCTATAAGCGTAAAGGCGGGGGTTCTATTGGTGCGGATTACCACATCATGAAGGACCTGACCTGGGGCACCGCGTGGAACTATACCCGCGCCGACATGCGTAACCCATCAAATTCAGACAGCAAATCTTACGATCAGAACATCGTCGGTACGGCGCTGAGTTGGACGCCGGATAACTGGACCTTCTCCTTCGGCGGTGGTTGGTATCAGAACTTCCTGACTACCAAGAAAACTGATGTGCATAACTACTTCGCGGGCGATGCCTGGGGTATTGAGTACTTCGCCGGTTATAAATTCCCGATTGGTCAGTATGCGGTGAAATCTATTCAGCCGTACTTTATGGGCGACCGCTTGCAGTACGTGAATGGCCGCAACTACCAGCGTATTGATAACGGCGTCGGCGTAAGCTTCCAGCTGGATTACGGCTTCCGTGTTGATTACGAACACGTCTTCACGTCCAGCACCGACAACCTGGGCGATATGAACCTGGTGCGTCTGCGCTACGACTTCTAAGTTGTGGCAGCTTCCGGTGGCGCTGTACGCCGGTTTTCTCCCTCTCCCCAAAGGGAGAGGGGATCACTCCTCTGCGCTTTTTAACCAGGCGGCGACTTCCTGCCAGCTGCCGCGAAAAACAATCTTCTCCGCTTTTTTGCCCAGTTGATAACGGTACATCGGATCGTAATATTCGTTCAGCAGGGGAACCAGCCAGCTGAAATGCGCTTCGGTGCTGGCGGTACGCTGCTGCTCAAGCAGCGCCTCATTAAGCAGAGCGGTGAGCTGAGCAAAACGCTGTAACCCCAGGCGACGGCGAATGGCAAACAAGCCATGATGCAGATATTCGCTATATTCCTGCCAGCCCTGCTCTTCGCCACAGGCGGCAATAAAGTCGCGATGCATCCGCGTAAAATACTCTTCGCGCAGCCGTTCAAGGCGAAGCTCGAACGGGTCTTCCACTACCGCCAGCGGCGACTGCGCCATGCGAACGCGCATACACTCCGGGAGATGATTCGCGCCAATCATATGCCCTTCATCTTCCAGTACCCAGCGCGTCTGTTGCACGGACTTTTTAAGCATCGCCACGGCCAGATGATTTTCAAAGGTGGCCTGCTGATACTGCTCCTGCAAAGTCCGGCCAAACGAAGAACCTCGATGATGAGCGAGGCCCTCGAGATCGATACCGTCCGGTTGAGCGCAGACCAACTGGGTTTTGCCGTTACCGGTACAGCCGCCGATCAGCACGATAGGGCGCTGCACCAGCTCTTCGGTAATCTGAATAGCCGCCTGACGTAGCGCTTTATAGCCGCCGGCAACCAGCGGGTAATTAACGCCAGCTTCCTTCAGCCACTGCTGTACGATATGTGACCGCTGGCCGCCGCGGGCACAGCACAGGTAGCCATTGGGATGGCGCGCACAAGCCTCTTTCCAGGCGGCAAGGCGGCTGGCGCGAACCTCGCCGTTGACCAACTGATGTCCCAGCGCGAGCGCAGCTTCCGGCCCCTGACGCTTATAGCAGGTGCCGACGGCAGCGCGTTCGTCATCGTTCATCAGCGGCAGATTGACCGCCGCGGGCATGGCGCTTTGCCTGAACTCAATCGGGGCGCGTACGTCAATCAGCGGTGTATCGCTGGCGAGAATCTGCCGAATATTCTGTGATACTAATTCCATCATCCAAACCGTTAATCAATCCAGACGCGTCGCTCGACGCGATAATCTGCCTATTGTACGCGGTGGGCGGCAGACTGGATTGATTTTTCACGGTGTATCGCTGAATAGCGTCAGGAATCCCTGAATTTCCGGGGCGGAATGGCTGAACAGCGAGGCGATATCCTGAACCGCTTTGCCGGGATGATCTTTGCGCCAGGCGAGACTGAGAGGCGAAGGTGGGCGCATGGCCGGAATTTGTCGGGCAATTAGCTCGCCGCGAGCGATAAGGGGCTGGCACAGCGGTTCCGGCAAAAAGCCGATGCCGACACCGGCAATGTGCGCTGCGACTTTGGTTTCGATATCGGGAACCACAATCTCTTTTTGTCCAGGCAGGCGCCAGGCGACGCGCTTGGTCAGCCTGCGGGCGCTGTCTTCAATGTTGACAGCCGGGTAGCGACGCAACTGGGCTTCCGATAGCGGATCGGCTTGCTGGCTTAAGGGGTGATTCGGCGACATCACGAACAGCCAGGTCACTTCACCCAGCGGGTTGACCGCAATATTTTCTGATAGCGGTTCGGTGCCGGTGACGCCAATCGCCAGCGAGAAGTCATCGTGAAGAAGCGTATCCCAGACGCCCATATAAATTTGGCGCGAAAAATGAAACTGTGTAAAAGGATAGCGCTGAGTGAGCCAGGCCAGCAGTCGCGCAATGGCCTGAGGGTGATACATCAGGTTATTCACGACGATATTGACCTGACGCTCAACGCCGTCGTTTATCTGCTGTAGCTCACCGGGCATACTGTCAATCCAGCCCAGCCACTCTCTGGCCTGCGCCAGCAGGTGCATTCCCGCCGGGGTAAGCAGGACGCTACGGGTGGTACGGCTAAACAGCGCCACGCCGGTGTTATCCTCCAGCAGCTTGATGCGATAGCTAATAGTGGCGGTGGTTTTGTACAGTTTTTCCGCCGCTCTGGAGAAACTGCCGGTCTCCGCGACGCTAACAAAGGTACGTAGTGTTTCGGGATCTAGCATCGCTAATTTCCTCGTTATTTAATAATTCACCCCTGATTTTTAAGTATTTTTTCACAATATCCTTTTCAATTATGTGGCTTAAATCAGGTTTTGGAAAATTATTCCAACTTACAGTTGATGTCACTTTTAGATGACTCTAGATTGACCGACATAGACACCGACTTCCTCTTTGGACGAGGATGGTGGAACGGCTCTTAATGACTAAGGAATATGCAATGAAGCTTGAAGTATTGCCGCTGACGTACGAAGCATTCCGCCCCTACGGAGATGTTATCGAAACGGAAGGCCAGGATTTTTTCCATATTAATGATGGCAAAGTGCAGCGTTTTCACGACCTGGCCAAGGTTGAGACGCTGCAGCAGGATCGGACGCTTATCAGCATCAACCGCGCCCAGCCAGCGGTACTGCCGATTGTGGTGACCGAGCTTGAGCGCCATCCTCTGGGAACTCAGGCGTTCATGCCGATGAACGGCGAAGCCTTTGTGGTGGTAGTGGCGGCAGGAGGTGATGAGCCGGATATGAACACGCTTCGGGCATTTATCTCTAATGGTCGTCAGGGGGTGAATTACCACCGCAATGTCTGGCATCACCCGCTGTTTGCCTGGCAGGTCGAAACTGATTTTTTGACCGTCGATCGTGGTGGAAAAGATAACTGTGATGTCGTGGAGATCCCGACCGTGGAGTTGAGCTTTGCGTGAGGTTGCACGTGACGCTACCGATTATCTTGCATAACATGTGGGCGCTTACACACTATTTATGCTCAGGTTTTGAGCCGGAGATAATCGAGGTATGACAGAAGTAAGAAGGCGTGGAAGGCCGGGCCAGCAGGAGCCTTCCGCGCAAAAAGGCGCTCAGGCGCTGGAGAGAGGGATCGCAATACTGCAATACCTTGAAAAGAGCGGCGGCAGCTCGTCGGTTAGCGATATTTCCCTGAATCTGGACTTACCGTTATCGACCACCTTTCGCCTGCTTAAAGTGCTGGAAGGCGCAGATTTTGTTTATCAGGACAGTCAGTTAGGCTGGTGGCATATCGGTCTTGGCGCGTTCAATATCGGCTCGGCGTACATCCACAACCGGGATGTCTTGTCCGTTGGCGGCCCCTTTATGCGGCGGCTAATGCTGATGTCGGGCGAGACGGTCAATGTGGCGATTCGCAACGGCAACGAAGCGGTGCTGATTGGCCAGCAGGAGTGCAAGTCGATGGTGCGAATGTGCGCCCCGCTGGGAAGCCGACTGCCGCTGCACGCGTCGGGAGCCGGGAAAGCGTTGTTGTACCCGCTCTCGTCGGAAGAGCTGGTCGATGTGATTGTGAAGACCGGGCTGCAGCGGTTTACGCCGACGACGATCGTGGATTTGCCGGTCCTGCAGCGAAATCTGGATGAGGCGCGAGCCTGCGGCTACAGCATTGACCAGGAGGAGCATGTGACAGGATTAAACTGCATTGCTTCAGCGGTTTACGATGATGTGGGTTCCGTGGTGGCGGCCATTTCGATTTCCGGACCCGCGTCCAGATTAACCCCGGACCGTTTTGTCAGCCAGGGAGAGCTGGTGAGGGAGACGGCAAGGAATATCAGCACCGCGCTGGGACTCAAGCCCCAGGCAGATTGATCGCCGATCCGACCCGCTCGGAGGAGCGGGACTTTTTGGCTTTGTTTAAGTTTGGAAAAATTTTCCAATATAGCGAGGTAGTAAAAAATGGCAAAAATGAGAGCCGTTGACGCGGCAATGTATGTACTGGAAAAAGAAGGTATTACCACTGCATTTGGCGTGCCCGGCGCGGCGATAAACCCGTTTTATTCGGCGATGCGTCAGCATGGTGGGATCCGTCATATCCTGGCCCGTCACGTGGAAGGCGCGTCCCATATGGCAGAAGGCTATACCCGCGCGACTGCCGGTAATATCGGCGTCTGTCTGGGAACATCCGGCCCGGCGGGAACGGATATGATCACCGCCCTGTACTCTGCTTCCGCGGACTCTATTCCTATTCTGTGCATCACCGGCCAGGCGCCGCGCGCTCGTCTGCACAAAGAAGATTTCCAGGCGGTAGATATTGAGTCCATCGCAAAGCCCGTCACCAAGATGGCGGTAACCGTGCGCGAAGCGGCGCTGGTGCCGGGCGTGCTGCAGCAGGCTTTCCATCTGATGCGTTCCGGCAGACCGGGCCCGGTGTTGATTGACCTGCCTTATGATGTCCAGGTGGCGGAAATCGAGTTTGATCCTGAGCTCTATTCACCGCTTCCGGCTTATAAGCCTGTCGCCACTCGTCCGCAGATTGAAAAGGCGCTGGCGATGCTGCTGATGGCCGAGCGCCCGGTGATTGTCGCTGGTGGAGGGGTGATTAATGCCGATGCCGCGGCGCTGCTGCAGCAATTTGCGGAAATCACTCATGTGCCGGTGATCCCGACGCTGATGGGCTGGGGCTGTATCCCGGACGACCACGAGCTGATGGCCGGGATGGTTGGCTTACAAACCGCCCATCGCTACGGCAACGCCACGCTGCTAGCCTCCGACCTGGTGTTCGGTATCGGCAACCGCTTTGCTAACCGCCATACCGGTTCGGTCGAGAAGTACACCGCAGGCCGTAAAATTATCCATATCGATATTGAACCTACGCAGATTGGCCGCGTGCTGTGTCCGGATTTAGGCATTGTTTCCGATGCGAAAGCCGCGTTGACCCAACTGGTGGAGATCGCCCAGCAGATGCAAAAAGAGGGCCGCCTGCCGCGCCGCGAGGGCTGGGTGGACGAGTGCCAGGAGCGTAAGCGCACGCTGCTGCGTAAAACCCACTTTGATAACGTTCCGGTTAAACCGCAGCGCGTCTATGAAGAGATGAACAAAGCGTTTGGCCGCGACGTGTGCTACGTCACCACCATTGGTCTGTCGCAAATCGCCGCCGCGCAGATGCTGCACGTATTTAAAGACCGCCACTGGATCAACTGCGGTCAGGCGGGGCCACTAGGCTGGACGCTGCCTGCTGCGCTGGGCGTCTGCGCCGCCGACCCGGAACGTAACGTGGTAGCGATTTCCGGCGACTTCGACTTCCAGTTCCTGATTGAGGAGCTGGCGGTGGGCGCGCAGTTTAACATTCCTTACGTTCACGTGCTGGTGAACAACGCTTATCTGGGCTTAATCCGCCAGTCCCAGCGCGCGTTCGATATGGATTACTGCGTTCAGCTGGCGTTCGAAAATATTAACTCCAGCGAAGTGAACGGCTACGGCGTCGATCACGTGAAAGTCGCTGAAGGCCTCGGCTGTAAGGCTATTCGCGTCTTCAAACCTGAGGATATTGCGCCCGCATTTGAGCAGGCGAAAGCGTGGATGAAAGAGTATCGCGTTCCGGTCGTTGTGGAAGTGATCCTTGAACGCGTGACCAATATCTCGATGGGTAGCGAGTTGGATAACGTGATGGAGTTCGAAGACGTTGCCGATAGCGCCATCGATGCGCCAACCGAAACCTGCTTTATGAAATATGAATAAATGAGGTGAACCTATGTTGCGCTTTTCTGCCAACCTTTCGATGTTATTTCTGGAATATGATTTTCTGGATCGCTTTGAGAAAGCGGCGGCCTGCGGTTTTCGCGCCGTTGAATTTATGTTCCCGTATGACTATGCGCCCGAGGTATTAAAGCAAAAGCTGAGCGACAACCAGCTGGAGCATACCTTACACAATTTACCCGCTGGCGACTGGGCGGCAGGGGAGCGCGGCATAGCCTGTATTCCCGGTCGCGAAGCGGAGTTTCGTGAGGGGGTTGACGCCGCAGTTCGCTATGCCAAAGCGCTGGGCAATCGAAAAATTAACTGCCTGGTCGGCAAAACTCCGGTGGGCTACCGCGAAGAACATATTCGCTCAACGCTGGTGGCGAATTTACGTTTTGCCGCCGCCGCGTTGGCCCAGGAAGGTATTCTGTTGCTGATTGAGCCGATTAATTACTTTGATATGCCGGGCTTTTATCTGAATACCACCCATCAGGCGCTGGCGCTGATTGACGAGGTTGGCAGCGATAATCTGAAAATCCAGTACGATATTTACCATATGCAGCGCATGGAAGGGGAATTAACCCATACGATGCAAACTTATGCTAATCGTATTGGCCATTTACAGATTGCCGATAATCCAAATCGCGGCGAGCCGGGAACCGGTGAAATTAATTATGATTATCTTTTTAAATTTATCGATAAATCTAATTATGACGGCTGGGTCGGCTGTGAATATAAACCGTTGAGCACCACTGAAGCGGGACTGACATGGTTTAATCACTACCGTTAATTCTTAATTTATCTTTGGGCAGTATTTATTATTCCATTTCCAGGAAGGGATAACTATTGCCCAAATAAATCGAAACAGAAATTCTAAGAGGACACTTATGAAACTGGGATTTATTGGTCTGGGTATTATGGGCACCCCGATGGCGGTCCGGCTCGCGAAAGCGGGCCACGCTCTGCACGTTACCACCATTGGCCCGGTTGCCGATGAACTGCTTTTGCAGGGCGCACAGCATCTGGCAACCGCAGAGCAGGTCGCGGAGCAGTCCGAGATTATTTTTATCATGGTACCGGATACCCCGCAGGTTGCCGAAGTGCTGTTTGGTGAACACGGCTGCGCGAAAGCGGCGCTGAAGGGGAAAACCATCGTTGATATGAGTTCCATCTCGCCGATTGAAACCAAACGTTTTGCCCAGCAGGTGCGGGATTTGGGCGCTGATTATCTGGATGCGCCGGTATCCGGTGGGGAAATCGGCGCGCGTGAAGGGACGCTCTCGATTATGGTTGGCGGTGAAGAAAGCGTATTTAATCGCGTCAAACCGCTGTTTGATATTCTGGGTAAAAACATCACCCTTGTTGGCGGTAACGGCGACGGACAGACCTGTAAAGTCGCCAATCAGATTATCGTGGCGCTGAATATTGAAGCGGTCTCCGAAGCGCTGGTTTTTGCTTCTAAAGCCGGTGCGGATCCGGCTCGCGTACGTCAGGCGCTGATGGGCGGCTTCGCGTCTTCGCGTATTCTGGAAGTACACGGTGAAAGAATGCTGAACCGGACGTTTAATCCGGGCTTTAAAATTTCTCTGCACCAGAAGGATCTTAATCTGGCGCTGCAGAGCGCGAAAGCGCTGGCGCTTAATTTACCGAATACGGCAACCTGTCAGGAGCTATTTAATACCTGTGCTGCAAACGGTGGTAGTGAATTAGACCATTCATCTTTAGTTCAGGCCCTGGAACTAATGGCGAATCATAAAATATCTTAATAATAAAATGCTGTCGATTGCGGCAGCATTTCTAAACCTCTGTGGTGAGTTTATGGATAAAATCAATAAAACAGGTATCGACTATTGGAAGAAAATAGTCGTCGTAATGAGTCTGGGATGGGTGGCAATATGGATTTATCGTACCGTATTAACACCTATTTATCCGGAAATTCAGGCTTCCTTAGGCAACGTCAGCAATGCTGAAATTGGCGCGATTGCCAGCTTCTATTTTCTGGCCTACTGCGGAATGCAGATCCCCTGCGGTATTCTGGTTGATAAGCTGGGCCAGAAAATTATGCTGATGTGCGGTTTTTCGCTATTTATTATCGGTACGTTGAGTATCGCTAATGCGGGAAATCTGACGCTGATTTATATCGGTTCATTACTGGCCGGTGCGGGCTGCGCCTCCTTCTTTAGCTCCGCCTATTCGCTCTCTTCGGCCAACGTGCCGCAGGAGCGACGGGCGCTGGCTAACGCCATCATCAACAGCGGCTCCGCCATCGGGATGGGGATTGGCCTGATCGGCTCAAGTATTCTCGTGAAAAGCATGAACATGGCCTGGCAAAACGTGTTGTTTATCGTCGCTGCGATTCTGGTCGTTATGCTCTGCGTATTTACCCTTGTGATTCGCCGTAAGCTGAAAGAGCCTGCTGCGGCGGAGAACAAAAATAGCACGGCGGCGTCAGCGCCGATCGCTGAAGAGAAATCAGCACCGCTGTTTTCCCCACTGCTGTGTAGCGTGTACTTCCTCTATTTTTGCACCTGCTACGGCTACTATCTGATTGTGACCTGGCTGCCTTCATACCTACAGACCGAACGCGGGTTTGACGGCGGCGCAATTGGTTTTGCTTCGGCGCTGGTGGCGGTTGTCGGCGTTCCGGGCGCGCTGTTCTTTAGCCATCTCTCGGATAAATTCCGCGACAGTAAAGTTAAAGTTATTCTCGGGCTGGAGATTGTCGCCGCAGCCATGCTGATGTTTACCGTTCTGTCGCCGAATACCACCATGCTGATGATTAGCCTGGTGCTGTATGGACTGCTGGGCAAAATGGCCGTTGACCCGATACTTATCTCATTCGTCTCCGAGCAGGCATCGGCAAAAACATTAGGTCGCGCCTTCAGCTTATTTAATTTCTTTGGTATGAGTTCAGCAGTGGTTGCACCGACGCTCACCGGTTTTATTTCCGACCTGACCGGTTCAAAAGAAATTAGTTTTGTGATGTCTGCCGGATTAGTGATTACCGGAACAATACTGTTTGCGCTCATTACTTTGCGTAAGAACAAAATACGGCCTAAGACAATCCCAGTATAATAAATATATACCCGTCATACTTCAAGTTGCATGTGCGTTGGCTTTCCTCGCTCACCCCAGTCACTTACTGGAGTAAGCTCCAGGGGACTCCCTGCGTCGCCGCCTTCCTGCAACTCGAATTATTTAGGGTATAAATAAGCATAATAATTTTTTGTTCCACATAGCTAAACCTGTTTACAAACGTAATCCGATGCGTATTAAGAGGGAATTATGGAACAAGCTCAAGATCTCTACAAAGCCAGGGGTTATAGCGACGATCTATTACCAAAAATAGAATCGCAGCGTAACTGGAAAACATTTAACTACTTTACTTTATGGATGGGCTCCGTACACAACGTACCTAATTATGTGATGGTTGGCGGTTTTTTTATTCTAGGTTTGTCGACGTTTAGTATTATGATGGCAATAATATTGAGCGCTTTTATTATTGCACTGGTGATGGTGTTTAACGGTGCCGCCGGAAGTAAATACGGGGTACCCTTCGCCATGATATTACGAGCCTCTTATGGCGTGCGCGGGGCGCTATTACCCGGACTGCTCAGGGGCGGCATTGCGGCGATTATGTGGTTTGGTTTGCAATGCTACGCAGGATCGCTGGCCTTTTTGATCTTATTAGGAAAACTGTGGCCATCGTTTCTGACGCTCGGCGGTGATTTTAAGCTGTTGGGGCTGTCGCTACCGGGGCTGATCGCCTTTCTGGTTTTCTGGTTGATTAACGTTGGTATTGGTTTTGGTGGCGGAAAAGTTCTCAATAAATTCACCGCGATACTGAATCCCTGTATCTATATTGTCTTCGGCGGCATGGCAATCTGGGCTATCTCGCTGGTGGGGATCGGCCCGATCCTTGACTACCTGCCGACCGGGGTGGCAAAAGCGGAACATACTGGTTTCTTGTTCCTGGTGGTCATCAATGCGGTGGTTGCCGTATGGGCGGCGCCAGCGGTGAGCGCGTCGGACTTTACCCAGAATGCGCGCTCGTTTCGCGATCAGGCTCTTGGCCAAACCCTTGGCTTGGTGGTGGCTTATATTCTGTTTGCGGTTGCCGGGGTGTGCATTATCGCTGGTGCCAGTATCCATTACGGCATGGATACCTGGAACGTGCTGGATATTGTGCAGAAATGGGACAGCCTGTTTGCCTCTTTCTTTGCGGTGCTGGTGATATTGATGACCACGATTTCAACCAACGCCACCGGTAATATTATTCCGGCGGGCTATCAAATCGCGGCGATTGCCCCCACGAAGCTGACGTATAAAAATGGCGTACTGATTGCCAGTATTATTAGCCTGCTGATTTGTCCGTGGAAATTAATGGAGAATCAGGACAGTATTTATCTCTTCCTCGATATTATCGGCGGCATGCTTGGCCCGGTTATTGGGGTGATGATGGCGCACTATTTTTTCGTCATGCGTGGGCAAATTAATCTTGATGAACTGTATACCGCGCCCGGTGATTATAAATATTTTGATAATGGATTTAACGTCACTGCATTTGTTGTAACGATTGTGGCGGTTATTTTGTCGCTCGGTGGGAAGTTTATTCCGCTGTTGGAGCCTTTCTCCCGCGTGTCCTGGTTTGTTGGCGTTATTGTCGCCTTTGCGGCGTACTCATTACTAAAAAAACGGGCGCTGCCGAATAATGCTTCGCGCCCGGGTGTGGCTAACTGATTTTATTATCGTGAGGAAGTTTTATTTCATGGACGAAACATCAATACCCAAAGCCATTCGTATTACAGCCCGCATGGCTGCAAACAGAAGTATGGCGGGTTACTTATCTGTACACATACAAGGGGTTTTATATGTCTTTTGATTTAATCATTAAAAACGGCACCGTTATTCTGGAAAACGAATCTCGGGTGGTGGATATCGCAGTAACCGACGGTAAAATCGCCGCTATCGGTGAAAACCTCGGTGAAGCGAAGCAGGTGATGGATGCTTCGGGCCTGATCGTTTCGCCGGGGATGGTCGATGCGCATACGCACATCTCTGAACCGGGCCGTACCCATTGGGAAGGTTACGAAACCGGTACCCGCGCGGCGGCAAAAGGCGGCATCACTACGATGATTGAAATGCCGCTGAATCAGCTGCCTGCTACCGTCGATCGCGAAACTATCGAGCTGAAATTTGATGCGGCGAAGGGCAAGCTGACCATCGACGCCGCGCAGCTTGGCGGACTGGTCTCCTATAACCTGGACCGTCTGCACGAACTGGATGAAGTGGGCGTTGTGGGCTTCAAATGCTTCGTCGCCACCTGCGGCGATCGTGGTATCGACAACGATTTCCGCGACGTCAACGACTGGCAGTTCTTCAAAGGCGTGCAAAAGCTGGCCGAAATGAAGCAGACCGTGCTGGTGCACTGCGAAAACGCGCTGATCTGCGATGAGCTGGGCGAAGAGGCGAAAAGGGAAGGTCGCGTAACTGCCCATGATTACGTCGCGTCCCGCCCGGTATTCACTGAAGTTGAGGCGATTCGCCGCATTTTGTATCTGGCGAAAGTCGCCGGTTGCCGCCTGCACGTGTGCCACGTCAGCAGCCCGGAAGGGGTTGCCGAAGTCACGCGCGCCCGTCAGGAAGGGCAGGACGTCACCTGTGAATCCTGCCCACACTACTTTGTGCTGGATACCGATCAGTTTGAAGAGATTGGCACCCTGGCGAAGTGCTCTCCGCCGATCCGCGACGCGGAAAACCAGAAAGGCCTGTGGGAAAAACTGTTCAACGGTGAAATCGACTGCCTGGTCTCTGATCACTCTCCGTGCCCGCCGGAAATGAAGGCGGGCAACATCATGCAGGCCTGGGGCGGGATTGCCGGTCTGCAAAGCTGCATGGACGTGATGTTTGATGAAGCGGTGCAGAAGCGCGGTATGTCACTGCCGCAATTTGCCCGTCTGATGGCGACTAACGCTGCTGATATTTTCGGCCTTAAGCATAAAGGTCGTATTGCCCCAGGCAAAGATGCCGACCTGGTGTTTATTCAGCCGAACAGCAGCTACATCCTGCAGGCGGAAGATCTTGAGTATCGCCATAAAGTCAGCCCATACGTGGGTCGTAAGATTGGCGCGCGTATCACCAAAACCATCCTGCGCGGCGATGTAATTTATGACATCGAGCAGGGCTTCCCGCACTCGCCGAAAGGGAAATTTATCCTTAAGCATCAGCAGTAACGGTAACCCGGACCGAGTGCGGTTTGTAGCCCGGACAGATGCGTAGCATCGCCTCCGGGAAATGTGCCGAACCTGATGTATAGGCGTGGCATCTTCCTGGTGGCGTACGGGTTCACAACCGTTTGCGGGTGAGTTGCCCGGACAGGCGCATCGCGCCGCCTCCGGGAAATCCCTCGGTCAATTCCATATTTAGCGCCTGTTTAACGGCAGGCGCTGTTTCAGGATTTCATCATGATGGTATTGCCGCTATATAAACGAAACATCCTGGCGGGATTTCAATGGTTCTTCTTTATATTCTGCAACACCGTTGTGGTACCGCCGACACTACAGTCCGCTTTTCAGCTCCCGGCCAGCGCGCTTATCACGCTCACCCAGTACGGTTTTATCACCACCGGGCTGGCCTGCCTGGCGCAGGCGATATCTGGTCACCGCCGCGCCATTATGGAGGGCCCGACGGGACTCTGGTGGAGCACGATCCTCACCATTACCGTCGGCGAAGCCGCCCGCGGTACGGCGTTCGACAGCATTGCGACCAGCCTGGCGGTCGGTATATTTCTTTCTGCTGTTCTGACCATCATCATTGGCGTCAGCGGTATCGGTCATCGCCTGGCGAAGCTCTTCAGCCCGACGGTGATGGTCTTTTTTATGCTGCTGCTCGGCGCACAGCTCACCACTATTTTTTTCAAAGGTATGCTTGGACTGCCTTTTAGCTCGACGCAGGCCAACGTGGCGATTCAACTGGCACCGTTTGGCCTCGCGCTGGCGGTGATGATTCTGGTGCTGGGGATGATTATATTCCTCCCGGACGGCATCGCCCGCTACGCCTTGCTGGTGGGGACGCTGGTGGGATGGGCAAGCTGGTATCTGCTGTTCCGTACTCCGCCTGCCACGGCGGCGTCCGGGCCGATTCACTGGCAGTGGTTTCCGCTCGGCTACGGCGGCGAATTACGCTCGGGCATTATTTTGACGGCATTGCTGGCGGGGCTGGTGAATATTACCAACACCTACGGCGCGATTCGCGGCACCGACGTTTTTTACCCGGAACAGGGCGCCAGCAATACCCGTTATCGACGGAGTTTTATTATCTCCGGATTAATGACGTTAATTACGGTTCCGCTCAGCGTGGTGCCGTTTTCGCCTTTTGTTTCGTCGATAGGATTATTAACCCAAACCGGAGAAACTTCGCGCCAGCCGTTTATTATCGGCTGCCTGTGCTGTCTGCTGGTAGGGTTATTTACGCCGTTAACCCATTTTTTTACCACATTACCGTTGCCGATTAGCAGCGCAGTCATGCTGGTCTCATATCTTCCGTTGTTATATTCGAGCTTATCTTTCAGTAAGCAAATTACCTTCACGGCACGAAATATCTACCGGCTGGCGCTGCCGCTATTTGTCGGCATCTTTTTAATGGGGCTGCCGCCGGTCTATCTCCAGACGCTTCCCCTGACAATCCGACCGTTATTGGGCAACGGCTTATTAATCGGCGTACTGCTGGCGGTGGTCATGGAAAATCTCATTCCCTGGGATCGTATTAAGTAATGACAGCAAAAAAGGACGAACAATGAAAATTATTATTGCACCGGACTCTTTCAAAGAAAGCGTGAGCGCCAGCCGCTGTGCACAAGCAATTAAAGCGGGCTTTGTCTCTATTTTCCCGCAGGCGGAGTGCATCTGCCTGCCAATAGCCGACGGCGGAGAGGGGACGGTTGAGGCGATGGTTGAGGCTACCGAGGGCAAAATGGTGATGCTGCCGGTAATGGGGCCGATGGGGGACTTTGTTGGTGCCTTCTATGGCCTGAGCGGTGATGGGCAAACCGCGTTTATTGAAATGGCGGCGGCCAGCGGGCTGATGCTGGTTCCTGCCGGTGAGCGTAATCCCGTGCGGGCCACCAGCTACGGTACCGGAGAGCTGATTCGCCACGCGCTGGACGCTGGCGTTCGCCATATCATTCTCGGCATTGGCGGCAGCGCCACGGTGGACGGCGGAATGGGTATGGCTCAGGCTCTGGGGGCGCGTTTTCTTGATGAGCATGGCGAGAGCGTCGGCCTCGGCGGCGGTGCGTTAGAGCGGCTGGCCAGCATTGATTTGCGTGAACTCGATCCGCGCCTGAAAGAGTGCCGGATTGACGTGGCCTGCGATGTTGATAACCCGCTGCTCGGCGAGCGCGGCGCAGCGGCGGTTTTTGGCCCGCAAAAAGGGGCCAGCAGGGAAATGGTTGTCGCCCTGGAGCGTGGTTTACAAAATTATGCTCAGGTACTGATGACGGCGACCGGTCAGGATGTGACGGCGATTGTCGGCGGCGGCGCTGCGGGGGGAATGGGGGTTGCGGCTCGCGTATTCCTTAACGCGGCGCTGAAGCCGGGCATCGACATTGTGATTGAGGCCGTTCATCTGGAGGAGGCGCTACGCGATGCGGATCTGGTGATCACCGGTGAAGGGCGGATTGATTCGCAAACCGTCGGCGGTAAAGCGCCCATCGGCGTGGCGCGAATCGCTAAAAAGCACGGTATACCGGTTATCGGTATTGCGGGCGTGTTGGGCGATGGCGTCGAAGCGGTGCATCAGCACGGTATTGATGCGGTATTCAGTATTTTGCCTGCGCTCGCGCCGCTGGCCGACGTGCTGGATCGCGGTGAACAAAACCTTTACGCCAGCGCGCGCAATATTGCCTGTGCGATCAAGCTTGGCCAGAACATCCCCGCCTGAACAAAAAATGCCACGGTTCTCACCGTGGCAAAATCCAACATAGCTAAACAAAAAAAATTTTATGAGATGGGTAACAAATCCGTCTTTGCTATTGCGCCCGCATTTCGCCGGGTGGCGGCTGACGCCTTACCCGGCTTGGGAAAGCTGCGAGATTTACCCGTAGGCCCGCGCAAGCGAAGCGCCGCCGGGCAATATATCCGTCATACTTCAAGTTGCATGTGCGTTGGCTGCGTTACTCGGCTCATCCATGAGCCTCGCCCTTACGGGCCACCGCGATACGGTGTTCAAATCTGTTCCTGACAGATTTGTCACTCACCCCAGTCACTTACTTTAGTAAGCTCCTGGGGATTAATGAGAGGCTCCTGCCTCTCACCGGAGGCCAGCCTTCGGCTGGTCAAATTCGTTCCCGACGAATTTGTCGCTCTCTTGCCGCGTTACTCGGCCTACGGCCTCGCCCCTGCGGGGCCAGCGCAAGCGCTGTTCAAAGCACAAGTGCTTTGTCATGCAACTCGAATTATTTAGGGTATAAAAAATGCCACGGTTTTCACCGTGGCAAAATCCAACATAGCTAAACAAAAAAGGTGAACTTAATCAGTGGTAATCAGATCTCAACGTCGCGGTTGCAATCTTTCGAGTAGATATAGCTAAACGCCTCGCGTCCGACGCCGTATCCTGCTTGCAGTGAATAAGCGCCCATAAATATATAATCGCCTTTTTTCACCGGTACCCAGTTATTGTCGAGGTTATAAACGCCCTGGCCGGAAAGAATATAAGCGCCGTGCTCCTGCACGTGGGTTTCGATATAGCCGTGGCTGGCGCCCGGCTCGAAGGAGAGAATATGCATGTTCATATCGAAGCCCAGCTCTTTCGGCAGGAAATCAATCAGAATAACGTCTTCCATCCCTTCATAATGAATACGTTCAAGCTGGTTGACGTTACCGGTGACCAGATATGGCGCGTGGCCCTCTGCCGGAACATAGCGGCGCTTGTAGAGGAATAGCTGGCTATCGCCTGAATGGCTATTGGTGAAGATGACCTTTTCGCCCGGCGGGCAATAAATATAGCCACCTTTGGTCAACGGGAAGGTTTTGCCTTGCGCCTGGGCGATGATTTCACCCTCAATCACGTACAGGAAGGTTTCAATTCCTTCGCCGCCGAAGCCGCTCTGATTGCCGCCGTTTTCATGCAGCGTGACCAGATAGTCAACAAAGGTTGCGCCTAATTTCGGCGTCGACAGAATCGTCACATCACAATTATCAAAGCCAGGAATAATATTTTTGACCAGGCCATCCGGCGTCAACAACGCATAATTACCGTGGCGTACGATGGAACGGCTGGCCAGTAAATCGTCGCGATAACCCACTACATTATTTAAATATCCCATTATTTTTTCCTTATTCAGTCCAGGCCAGTTGATGCAGCATTAATGCAAGGGTTTTCACGCCTTCCGCCAGATCGTCGATATGCGTACTTTCCGCAGGGTTATGGCTGATGCCTTTAATGCTCGGCATAAAGATCATGCAGGTCGGGAAGCAGGGGGCGAAAATTTGCGCGTCATGTCCCGCGCCGCTGTGCATCACGCGGAAATTCACCTTCTCTTTTTCGCAAAGCGCGGTGAGCTGGGCGACCAGGGTTTTATCCATTGGTACCGGGGCTTCATCCATCCAGAGGTCAATCTCAATACCAATATCCATTTCCTCGCAGATCCGCCGCATATCGGCTTCAATCACTTCAGTAAAGGCCGTTAATTCAAACGCGTCGGTATGGCGGCAGTCCATGGTAAAGACCGTTTTACCTGGTACCACGTTGACGGTGTTCGGCTGCGGGTCGACCTTACCGAAGGTGAGCACCAGCGGGTCGCCGTGGGCTTTTGCTTTGGCGATAGATTCGCAGCAGATGCGGCTGAAGGCGTGGACGGTATCGCGGCGGTAGCCCATTGGGGTCGTGCCGGCATGGTTGGATTCGCCGTTGAGGGTAATGGTGTAACGGCGCTGCCCAACGATGGCGTTGACCACGCCGATGGACTGCTTGTTGGTTTCCAGTACGCGGCCCTGTTCGATATGCAGCTCAACGAAGGCTTTTATATCGCGGCGCGGAGCCAGCGGTGCGGCGGGTAGCGTGAAGCCGCACTGCTTCATGGCATCAACAAAAGCCACGCCTTTGGTGTCTTTGATATCGCGAACGTCCGCCGGGTTGGCGATGCCGACGATATTTTTACTGCCCCAGAACACATAAGGAAAGCGGCTACCTTCTTCTTCCGCTAACGCCAGCACTTCGACGGTACGCAGCGGTTCGCCGTAGGTCTCTTTGAGCCAGCGAACCGCCAGCCATGCCGCCAGCGCGCCGAACTGGCCGTCAAGATTACCGCCGTTGACCACGCTATCAATATGCGAGCCGCTAAGGATAACTTTGTCGGGAAAGCGCGAACCGGGCAGGCGACCATACAAGTTGCCGACTTCATCAAAGCGCGTCTCCAGCCCACTTTCGCTCATCTTTTGCTTGAACGCCTGCTGCGCCTGTAACCATTCCGGCGAGTAGAGCAGGCGGGTTATGCCTCCGGCAGGGTCAGCGCCGAAGGAGGAAAGCCAGGGCAGTGTCTCTTCAATTGCCTGTCGAAAGTAATTAGCCATACGCAACTCCTGTATCTTAATTTATTGAGCAAAAGGGGAATTGGTTTCATAAGAGCGGTTGTATAAAGCGTCCGAAACCAGATAGTCATAAATCTCATCAACGATCTCGATACCGTCGACGGCGCTGTTTTTCTCGTTGATATCCAGGTTCTGCCCCGGGTAATAAACCTGGTTAAATCCAGGGGCTGGCGTAATGGCGTTTAATTCGCGCATGGTGTCGCTGATATGCTGGCGGAATAACGCGCTGGAGGAGAAAAACTCCGGGTTGATAACGATATGTAGCTGACCCAGCTCACGCCCCTGGCTCAGGTTGTCGTACATCGAGCTGACCTGACGGCCAAAGGGAAGGTTGAGCAAAATGCCGGAGAGGACGTCGATCATCATCATCAGGCCGTAGCCTTTTGGACCGGCAGCCGGCAGCAGGGCGTGGACGGCAAACGGGTCGCTGGTCGGCGCGCCGTTTTTATCCACCGCCCAGCTATCGGGGATGGTTTCATGACGCGAGCGGGCGTCGAGAATTTTCCCCCAGGCCTGTACGGTAGTGGCCATATCGAAGGTGATGATATCGTCGCCCTCGCCGGGTGCGGCAAAGGCCAGCGGGTTGGTGCCGTAATAGATTTCCGCGCCGCCAAATGGCACGACCATCGGGTCTGACTGACACAGCGAAAGTCCGATAAACCCCGCCCGGGCCGCCTGCTGCGCGAAGTAAGAGATCGCGCCGCTATGCCCCATGCGCCGGATGCCGACCACGGCCACGCCGTTTTCCCGAGCGATTTCTATCGCCTGCTCCATACCCATTTTGGCGGCGACCTGACCGGCGGCGTTATCGGCATGCAAAATGCCGCTGCAGGGGCCGCTCTTTTCAAAGGTGAAGGTGGGGTTGCGATTGGTTCCGCCTTTTGAAATACGCTCTGCATAATATTCAACGCGTACTGCGCCGTGCGAATGAATTCCCCTGGCATCGGCATAAACCAGCACGTCGGCAATAATATCCGCGTGATCATGAGTAAGCCCTGCTGTGTTCAGCTTATTGGCAATAAGCTGATGAAGTGTTTCCCGACTGACTTTCATCTGTCTTCCTTTTAACGACGGTGTAGAGCCTGACTGCCGATTAAAATACGGGGAAAATAAACTTAAATTGTGATCTGTATTGGTAAAAATAGTTAGTTAGATTTTATTTGATAATCACCGCCGATTTATCAGAAGGGACCCGGTTAATCTATTCATTGAAAATTACGAGATAATGTTATGGCGTTTATTTGAAAGCATCTTGTAATAATTTCCATGTGATATTGGTCACGCCGCCAATAATTTTATATCGCTAGCCTGATTGCAGATTAACCATGCTCATTCAATTGCAATGGGTGCAATTATTGGGGAGTTATTATGATCCATGCCTTTATTAAAAAGGGCTGTTTTCAGGATTCGGTCAGCTTAATGATTATTTCACGCAAGCTGAGTGAGTCAGAAAATGTCGATGATGTTTCGGTCATGATGGGAACACCGGCAAATAAGGCGCTGCTGGAGACCACCGGTTTCTGGCACGACGATTTTGCCACGGCCACGCCGAATGATATTTGCGTAGCGATTCGCACCGATTGCGCGGATGCGTCGGTGACGGAAATGATTATTGCTGGTCTTGATGAAGCTCTCAGCGCCCTGGCGCAGGGGAGCGGGCAGAGTCAGAGCCTCAGCGTGGTTCGTCGCTGGCAAAGCGCCACGCAAAAGCTGCCTCAGGCCAATATGACCTTGATTTCCGTTGCTGGAGAGTACGCCGCCGAGCTTGCCCATCAGGCGCTCAGCAGCGAGAAAAACGTGATGATTTTCTCCGATAACGTCACCCTGGAAGATGAAATTGCCCTGAAAACACGCGCCCGTGACAAAGGGCTGCTGGTGATGGGGCCGGACTGCGGCACCGCCATGATTGCCGGAACGCCGTTGGCTTTTGCCAACGTCACGCCGGACGGCAATATCGGCGTGATTGGTGCATCCGGTACCGGCATTCAGGAACTGGTCTCGCAAATTGTCCTCGGCGGCGAAGGAATCAGCCATGCGATTGGTCTTGGCGGACGTGACCTGAGCGCTGAAGTGGGCGGTATTAGCGCACAAACGGCGCTGGAAATGCTGACTCACGACGGGCAGAGCCAGGTGCTGGCCTTTGTTTCTAAGCCGCCCGCCGAGGCGGTGCGCCTGCGGATAATTAGCGCCATGAAGCGCAGCGGCAAACCGGTAGTGGCGCTGTTTCTTGGCTATGCGCCGAAAGCTACTCGCGATGAGAACGTCTGGTTTGCCCGCACGCTGGATGAAGCAGGACGCCTGGCCTGCCTGTTGGCGCGGGTGGTGCGCCATCAGGAAACCCTGACCGCGGTGGCGGGAAAACAGATTCGCGGTTTGTACACCGGCGGCACGCTGGCTGCGGAATCCGCCGGGCTGCTCGCTGAACGGCTTGGCATCACTCCTGACGAACATCATCCGCAGGGCATGATGCTCAACGCGCAGGGCCACCAGATAGTCGACCTCGGCGATGATTTTTACACCGTAGGCCGCCCGCATCCGATGATCGATCCCTCCCTGCGCAACCAGCTGATTGCTGAACTAGGTGAGCAAACTCAGGTTGGCGTACTGCTGCTGGACGTGGTGATTGGTTACGGCGCGACTGCAGATCCCGCCGAATCGCTGGTGGCAGCCTGCCAGCGGGCCTGGGCGCTCAGGGATGATAGCCATTCACTGCACGTTATTGCGACGGTGACCGGCACCGAAACCGATCCGCAGTGTCGTTCCCGTCAGATAGCCGTTCTTGAAGATGCGGGGATTGTGGTGGTTGACAGCCTTCCCGAAGCCACCCTGCTTGCCGCAGCGCTCATTAGCCCACCGCAGATGGCTGAACTGGCACCGCGTGCCAGCCTGCTGGACGGCGTGGCGGTGATCAACGCTGGCCTGCGCAGCTTTGCGCTTGATTTACAGTCCGCCGGAACGCCGGTTGTCCACTATCAGTGGGCACCGATCGCCGGAGGAAATAAGAAACTGGCTCGTTTATTAGAACGTTTGCAATAAGAGGTCTCTATGTTTACATCAGTGGCGCAGGCCAATGACGCAGTAATAGAACGAATTCGTAATGCACGTCCGCACTGGCTGGATGTGAAGCCAGCGGGTTCTTTAATCGGGGCGCTGAATCAGAATAAAACGTTGCTCCACGCCGGGCCGCCGATGCGCTGGCAGGAGATGACCGGCCCGATGAAAGGGGCCTGCATTGGCGCATGCTTATTCGAAGGTTGGGCGCAGGATGAAAAAACGGCCCATGCGATGCTGGAAGGCGGCGACATTACCTTTATTCCCTGCCACCACGTTAACGCCGTGGGGCCGATGGGAGGCATTACTTCGCCAAATATGCCGATGCTGGTGGTGGAGAACATCGCCGAAGGCAACCGCGCGTATTGCAATCTGAATGAAGGGATTGGCAAGGTGATGCGTTTCGGCGCTTACGGCGAAGACGTCCAACAGCGCCTGCGCTGGATGCGCGATGTGCTGATGCCGGTTCTGAGCGCGGCGCTGAAACAGATGGAGCGCGGCATCGACCTGACCGCAATGATGGCGCAGGGCATCACCATGGGCGATGAGTTCCACCAGCGCAACATCGCCACCTCCGCGCTGCTGATGCGCACGCTGGCGCCGCATCTGGCGCGCCTCAACGATGACAAACAGCAGATTGCTGAAGTGATGGATTTTCTCGCCATTACCGATCAGTTCTTCCTTAACCTGGCGATGGCCTACTGCAAAGCGGCGATGGATAGCGGGGCGCAAATTCGTGCGGGCAGTATCGTCACCGCGATGACCCGCAACGGCGATATGTTCGGTATCCGCGTCAGCGGGCTGGGCGACCGTTGGTTTACCGCGCCGGTCAATACGCCGCAGGGGCTATTTTTCACCGGCTTTTCTCAGGAGCAGGCTAACCCGGATATGGGCGATAGCGCCATTACCGAAACCTTCGGTATTGGCGGCGCGGCAATGATCGCGGCCCCAGGCGTGACGCGTTTTGTCGGCGCGGGCGGAATGGAAGCGGCGAAATCCGTTTCCGAGGAGATGGCGGAAATCTTCCTGGAGCGCAATATGCAGCTGCAAATTCCGGGCTGGGATTTCCAGGGAGCCTGTCTGGGTCTGGATATTCGTCGGGTGGTTGAAACCGGTATTACTCCGCTTATCAACACCGGTATTGCGCATAAAGAGGCGGGGATCGGCCAGATTGGCGCCGGGACCGTCAGAGCGCCGTTGGCCTGTTTCGAACTGGCGCTGGAAGCGTTGGCGGACGAGCTGGGTGTGAGCTGAGGAGGCGCGATGGAGACTATTCGTCCGCTGATAGGCAGCGTCGATGCGCCGGACCATCGCCAGCCCTGGCGAACCGGCGGCCTCTGGCAACGCACTATCAATCTCTATGTTGAAGGCGGCGCGCTGCTGACGCTTCATCATCAGGGGCAGGGGGTGAGCCCTGGCGGATGGGTATTACGCCATCGCGATTTTATCCGCTTACACGCGGCGCTGCGGGCGGGGGCGCTGCCGCTCGCGCGGGACAACGGCATTCAGGTCGATAGCCTTTTGCTGTCACCGCCACGCAGGCGCTGCTCCCTGCAGCCTTGTTATCAGCCTAATGGCGCTTATCTGCCAGCAACGTTAATGAATCGCCCGGAAGAGACCGGGCTGTTCGGGCCGCTGTCGCAGGCGATTCATCTGCCGCAGCATCCTGAGCTGCGGCAATTACGCCACTGTTTTGCCTCGGCGCTGACCGGCAACGCTATCGACTGGCGATTATGGCTGGGCAAAGGGCCGGGCCTGACGCCGAGTCTGGACGATATGCTGATCGGCATGATGCTGGCGGCGTGGTGCGCGGGGCAAATGTCCCGCTACGGTGGGCGGACTTTCTTTCGTGCTTCCGGCGATCTGCACGCCGCCACGACCCAGGTGAGCGTCAACTATTTACGCTACGCCAGCGAGGGGCGTTTTGCCTCGCCGCTGATGCATTTCGCGCATGCTCTTCAACGCCGACGCCGCATTGAACCCGCCGTCGAGGCTCTGCTGGCGATGGGCCACACCTCCGGCGCGGATACCCTGCTGGGATTCTGGTTGGCGCAACACATTATCTAAGGAAAAATCATGAAAACGCTGGTGGTTGCCCTCGGCGGCAACGCTTTATTGCAGCGCGGGGAAGCGCTGACGGTGGAAAATCAGTATCGCAATATTGAGAGCGCGGTTCCGGCTCTGGCGCGCCTGGCGCAGAACTATCGGCTGGCGATTGTTCACGGCAACGGACCTCAGGTGGGCCTGCTGGCGCTGCAAAATCTGGCCTATCGCGATGTTGAACCTTATCCGCTGGATGTGCTGGTGGCGGAGAGCCAGGGCATGATTGGCTATATGCTGGCCCAGCGTCTGGCGCAGGAGCCAGAGATGCCGCCGGTATCGACAGTGATGACGCGCATAGCTGTAGCCTCGAGCGATCCGGCTTTTTCATCCCCGGAGAAATTTATTGGCCCGGTTTACGACCCGGAGCTTCAGGCGCAACTGGAGAGCGAGTACGGGTGGACGATGAAGCGCGACGGTAAGTACCTGCGTCGGGTGGTGCCTTCGCCGACGCCGGTGAGGATTGAGGAGAGCGAGTCGATTGAGCGCCTGCTGGGCGAAGGCCATGCGGTGATATGCTGCGGCGGTGGCGGAATTCCGGTGCTGGAGAGCGGGCAGGGCGCGGAGGCAGTGATTGATAAAGACCTCGCCGCCGCGCTGCTGGCAGAGCAGATTAATGCTGATGGCCTGGTGATCCTCACCGACGCCGACGCGGTGTATGAACATTGGGGCACGCCGATGCAGCGACCGATCCGTGAAGCAACGCCGGAAGGGCTGGCCCCGTTTGCCCGCGACGACGGCGCAATGGGGCCGAAAATCGTGGCAGTAAGCGGCTACGTGCGCCGCCGGGGCAAGCGAGCGTGGATAGGCGCGCTATCGCGCATCGATGACACTCTGGCCGGGTTGGCGGGGACCTGTATCAAGCCCTGATGGGTGGCTATCGTGCCCGCTTTCCCCGGGGGCGGCGCAAAGCGCCTGCCCGGGCTACAAGATTGTGCGATCGGGTAGCCCGGGCAGGTGCGCAGCACCGCCTCCGGGAAAATCCCCGAAGAATCCGTGCGCATAGAGGGTTTTGTAGCCCGGCTAAGGCGCAGCGCGCCGCAAGCCGGGATGACGGGCAGGATTATGCGAGCTGCGCCTGCGCCCAGAAGATACCGCTGGTGTATTCCGGCGGCAGCAGCGGCTTCAGCGCTTCCAGCGTCGCGCTCAGTCGGTCGGTATCGCTGTCGGTCAGGTTCAGGTGCCCAACTTTACGACCCGGACGCACCTCTTTATCGTACCAATGCAGATGCACCAGCGGCAGCTTCAGCCAGTCGTAGTTCAGGTCGGTACCGATCAGGTTGATCATCACCGACGGGCTATTCACCACCGGCGGCGGTAGCGGCAGGCTGGTAATCGCCCGCAAATGCAGTTCGAACTGACTAATAGACGCTCCGTTCTGCGTCCAGTGGCCGCTGTTATGCACGCGCGGCGCCAGCTCATTAATCAGCAACCCTTCCGGAGTGATAAAGCACTCCATCGCCATCACGCCGACATAACCTAGCTCATGCATAACCGCCGACAGCATCGACTCTGCCTGCTCCTGCTGCTTCGCGTTCGCCTGCGGAAAAGCGACGCTAGCACGTAAAATACCGTCCTGATGCAGGTTGCGGGTCAACGGATAGAAGACCGTGCTACCGTCCTGAGCGCGTGCGCCAACCAGCGATACTTCGCCGGAGAAGTTAATCCCCTGCTCGACGATACACTCGCCGTAGTTATCATCCGGTAGCTGAGCGGTTTCATTTTCCCGCAAACGCCACTGGCCGCGACCATCGTAGCCGCCGACGCGGCGCTTAACGATAGCCAGTTCGCCGAGGCGAGCAAATACCGCAGGCCACTCGCTTTTATCCACCAGAAGCTGCCACGGCGCGGTGGCGAGTTCCAGCTTGTCGAACAGCTGCTTTTGTGTCAGACGATCGGCGATAATCGGGAAGACATCGCGGTTGACGAAGGCAGAATGGCGCGCCAGTTCGCGGGTCAGGGCGGTCTCCGGCCAGCGTTCAATCTCTGCGGTGATCACGCTCTGCTGAAACGGCACCGCTTCCGGGTCGGCTTCCAGACCGACCGGCCAGACCGCAATACCCAGCGGCTCGCCGGCCTGGCGCAGCATCCGGCCTAACTGGCCGTTACCGAGGACGCAAACCTGCTTCATGCCACACCCCGCGGGTCCGGATTTTCCAGTACTTCATCGGTTTGCGCCTGACGCCAGGCGCTGAGGCGCTGGTGCAGTTCAGCATCATGCTGCGCGAGGATCTGCGCGGCCAGCAGGGCGGCGTTGGCGGCCCCGGCTTTACCGATCGCCAGTGTACCAACCGGAATGCCGCGCGGCATCTGGACGATGGAGTAGAGGCTGTCAACACCGCTCAACGCCGCGCTCTGCACCGGTACGCCTAAAACCGGCACCAGGGTTTTCGCCGCAATCATGCCCGGCAGATGCGCCGCGCCGCCCGCACCGGCAATAATCACCTGAAAACCGTTCTCTTCTGCGCTTTCGGCGAAGCTAAACAGTTTATCGGGGGTGCGGTGTGCGGAGACCACGTCGACATGGTACGGAACGTTCAGGACATCAAGGATTTCTGCGGTAAACTGCATGGTAGCCCAGTCGCTTTTGGACCCCATCACGATGGCGATACGCGCCGAATTATTGCGGGAAGACATGCGTCTTAAAACTCCTGTGGGTGTGTTTCACACTGCTTTAGAGGCCACAGAGAATAGCATGAACTGCCAGCAAGGAAAACGGTTGCGTATGCATGGTCAGGCGTCTTTTGTCTCATCGGGATCTGATGAAACTCGCTGATTATAGGCTTTAGTCGCGCTGGCGAAAAAGGTGAAAACCAGCACCAGTCCCCAGGGCAGCATAAGAATACTCATAATCAGCATGTATATTTGTACAAAGCGCTCATCATGGGGCCGGGTGCAGAGTAGATAAATTGCATAAAAATAAAGAATCCAGAGTAAAACCGCGATCCCCAGCACGGTGAGTGAGCCGAGGTAGATAAACGCCAGACCGTAAAAGCTGGCGGTAATCGGGCCGATGATGGCGATAACCATTCCCCAAATCAGGGGCTGACTCCACTTTTGCATGCTCGTTCCTTGAGAGTTATTTGGCTGAAAACTAACCTGGTGGTTAAGCGTAAAGACAGCACTTCTGTTGCCAGGAGGGGCTTTTTCGGAATAGTGCTTGCAGGGCGCTAGAAAGGGAAATGAATCAGCTCGACGTCTTCTGGCGTGACTTTGACCATTGAACCTTCGCTATGCCACGCGCCAAGAACCACGCGACAAGCGGCTTTGCCATTGGCTTGTAGCTGATGAACGGCCGGACGGTGCGTATGCCCGTGAATCAGCCACTGAACGTGATGCTTCTCCATGACGTCAACCACTGCCTGCGGGTTCACGTCCATAATGTCCATCGACTTGCTGCTGTTGGCGGCTTTGCTGTCGGCGCGCATTTTGGCGGCAATACGGCGGCGGATAAACAGCGGTAAGGCCAAAAACAGGCGCTGGACCCAGGGGTTGTGAACCTTCGCGCGAAACGCCAGATAGCCTGCGTCGTCGGTGCAGAGGGTATCTCCGTGCATAATCAGCACCTTGCGCCCGTAGAGATCGAGAAGCTGCTCTTCCGGCAGTAGAGTCATCGCGCTTTGGCGGGCAAATCGCTTGCCGACGAGAAAATCGCGGTTGCCGTGGATGAAGTAGCAGGGGACGCCGGAGTCGGCTAACGCTTTGAGCGCTGAGGCAATTTGCTGATGCAGTGGATTCGGATCGTCATCACCGATCCACGCTTCAAACAGGTCGCCGAGGATATACAGGGCGTCCGCCTTGCGGGCTTCCCCCTGTAAAAAGCGCAGAAAACCGGCGGTAATCGCCGGTTCTTCCGTTTGCAGATGCAAATCCGCAATAAAAAGTGTCGCCACGAATTACTCGCTGACGGTGACGCTTTTGATCACAACATCTTCTTTCGGCACATCCTGGTGCATGCCGCTGCGGCCGGTAGATACCGATTTGATTTTGTCGACCACGTCCATACCTTCAACCACTTCTGCAAATACACAGTAGCCCCAACCCTGCAGGCTTTCGCCGGAGAAGTTCAGGAAGTCGTTATCGGCGACGTTGATGAAGAACTGTGCGGTGGCGGAGTGAGGTGCCTGAGTACGAGCCATCGCCAGGGTGCCACGGGTGTTTTTCAGACCGTTGTTAGCTTCGTTCTGAATCGGAGATTTGGTGGTTTTCTGATTCATGCCCGGTTCAAAACCGCCGCCCTGAATCATAAAGCCGTTGATAACACGGTGGAAAATGGTGTTGTCGTAGAAACCTTCACGACAGTAGTCCAGGAAGTTTTTGACTGTTTCCGGCGCCTTGTCGTCAAACGTCTTGATTACGATATCGCCATGATTGGTGTGGAAAGTTACCATTTTTGCATCCTGTTCCGATGATTGTGGTGCCTGCACCCGGAGTCGGGTGAGATATAGGGGGCTGTTATAGCATAACCTCGGGGTTGGATCACCTTGCAATGTGTGCTGCTTCGGGGTTGAATTAAGGTTAGAATACGCGACTTATATCCACACACGTCTACACGGAATCTTCGATGTTAAAAATTTTTAATACACTGACGCGCCAAAAAGAAGAATTTAAACCTATCCATGCCGGGGAAGTTGGCATGTACGTGTGTGGTATTACCGTTTACGACCTCTGTCATATCGGCCATGGCCGTACGTTTGTCTCATTCGACGTGGTTTCACGCTACCTGCGTTTTCTCGGCTACAAGCTGAAGTATGTGCGCAACATCACCGACATTGACGACAAAATCATTAAGCGTGCTAATGAAAACGGCGAAAACTTCGTTGCGCTGGTGGATCGTATGATTGCCGAGATGCACAAAGACTTCGACGCGCTGAATATCCTGCGCCCGGATCAGGAACCACGTGCAACTCACCATATCCCGGAAATCATTGAGATCACCGAGCAGCTGATCGCCAAAGGTCATGCTTATGTCGCAGACAACGGCGACGTGATGTTCGACGTCCCGACCGACCCGAACTATGGTCAGCTGTCGCGCCAGGACCTCGACCAACTGCAGGCCGGTGCGCGCGTTGATGTGGTTGACGTCAAGCATAACCCGATGGACTTCGTGCTGTGGAAGATGTCGAAAGAGGGCGAGCCGAGCTGGCCGTCGCCGTGGGGCGCGGGCCGTCCGGGTTGGCACATCGAGTGTTCAGCGATGAACTGCAAACAGTTGGGCAACCATTTCGACATTCACGGCGGTGGTTCCGACCTGATGTTCCCGCACCATGAAAACGAAATCGCCCAGTCCACCTGCGCCCACGACGGCGAGTACGTTAACTACTGGATGCACTCCGGGATGGTGATGGTTGACCGCGAGAAGATGTCAAAATCGCTGGGCAACTTCTTTACCGTGCGCGACGTGCTGAAATACTACGATGCGGAAACTATTCGCTATTTCCTGATGTCTGGCCACTATCGCAGCCAGCTGAACTACAGCGAAGAGAACTTAAAGCAGGCACGTTCTGCGCTGGAGCGCCTGTATACCGCGCTACGCGGAACTGACAGAACCGCAGAGCCAGCAGGTGGCGAGGCGTTCGAAGCGCGTTTCATTGAAGCGATGGACGACGATTTCAACACCCCGGAAGCCTACTCTGCACTGTTCGATATGGCGCGTGAAGTGAACCGCCTGAAGAGCGAAGATGCCGCCGCAGCCAACGCCATGGCAGCGCATATGCGTAAGCTCGCCTCGGTGCTGGGCCTGCTGGAGCAGGAGCCGGATGCTTTCCTGCAAAGCGGTGCGCAGGCGGACGACGGAGAGGTGGCCGAAATTGAGTCTTTGATCCAACAGCGCCTGGATGCGCGTAAAGCGAAAGACTGGGCGGCTGCGGATGCTGCGCGTGACCGTCTCAACGAGATGGGCATTGTGCTGGAAGACGGCCCACAGGGTACCACCTGGCGGCGTAAGTAATCTCTTAGAGCCTGGCTCATTAGGGCTATTTTGCTTGCCACTTTGAACCTGGCAGTGCTCAGACAAAACTCACCGAGTTTTGAACGCCCTTCAGGGCGGCCCGAAGGGTGAGCGGAGCGAATCATCCTCACGTACTACGTGTACGCTCCGGCTCTTCCGCGCTGCCCGTGTTCAAACTGTCTGCGCCAATAACGCCTGCTGGGATAGGCTCTTATTGAAATTAAGGCCGCTTTACTGCGGCCTTATCATTTATACGATAAGCACAAGTTCTCTGAATTCAATCCGTTACATTTTTTTCCGGCTTCTATATGCCCACAAACACAGCGTCAGAACGGCTCCCGGCAGCCAGACCCACTGTAGTTCTGAAATAATAACCTGATGGCCGGATGGCGTAGTGTATTGCGCTAAGGCAAAAGGAGCGACTTTGATGACCTGCCAGGGTGCAAAGAAACGCTCATCCAGCCATGGCCACAGCCAGCCTACACCTTTCCCACCTGTGGTAATTGAATCCAGCAGGCTATGTGACAGCAACGAAACCGTCAAAAACAGCCAGCTACGCACCAGGCCGACGCGGAACCATCGCCCCGCAAATAATACGCAAAGCAGCGGAACAACAAACGCAAACAGGAGGGAATGCGTAAAACCGCGATGGCCGAAGACATTGCCGTAGGCGATGCCGAACTTGAATGACAGCACATCGGCATCCGGCAACATGGCAAGTACGACGCCAGCCAGCAACAGACGTGGTGGGATAATCTGTAGCCCCAGCCCGGCTCCAAGACATAAAGGCACGGCGGCGTGGGTAATGATGGTTGGCATATCCCGTAATCCTGAGAAAATAATTGCCATTATCGCCCCTGTACCCGGTAAAGACATTCCCTCCAGATTCTGATTTTGGGCAAATGAATGGATCGGCGCGCTGATTTTTTGCATTGCGACCATTCCTGTTCGTTCGCTAACGCGCTAGCGTGAAGCTAAATATCATAAGGGAGAAGATGTATGCAGAAGGTGGCGTTGGTTACCGGGGGCAGTAAAGGCATTGGTTATGCGGCGGCGCAGGCCCTGTATCAGATGGGTTACGCGGTCATCGTGGTGGCACGTAACGAGCAGCAGCTTACTGAGTGCGCAGAGGGGCTGGACGCTGAACGATTTATTCCGATTGCCGCAGACGTCACTGACCCGCAGCAGGTTGAGACACTTTTTCAGCGCGTCCACGAACAGTTTGGTCGTCTGGATTTGCTGTTTAACAATGCGGGCAATAACAGTCCGGCGAAATCAATTGAAGAGATCCCGTTTGAGGAGTGGCAGCGGGTGTTCAATCTTAACGTGCACGCCAGCTTCCTCTGTGCCAAAGAAGCTATCAAGATAATGAAACAGCAGCAGCCGATGGGCGGGCGGATTATTAACAACGCTTCTATTTCTGCAACCACCCCACGCTTGTATAGCGCGCCGTATACCGCCTCGAAGCACGCGATTACTGGGCTGACAAAATCCATCGCACTCGACTGTCGACAATATAATATCGCCTGCGGGCAGATTAACGTTGGCAACGCCGAGACGCAGCTTTCGGCGCGGATGCGCAAAGGCGTTTATCAGGCTAACGGCACGATTGCGCCAGAGGCGATGATGGATGTGGCCGATGTTGCGGCGGCGATTCAGATGATTGCGGCGCTGCCGCCAACGACTAACGTACTGGAGCTGACGATCATGGCCAACGAGATGCCGTTCGTTGGGCGGGGATAAAATTAAGGCGCCGGTTGTGGCGCCTTTGCTTTTTACTCGGTAACGGTAATGCTTTGACCTTCAAAGCTCACCGTTTGACCGGCGACGATTTTGCAGCGCTTGCGGGTTTCGACCGCGCCGTCGACTTTGACCAGACCATCGGCAATGGCGATTTTCGCCTGCGCGCCGCTCTCGCTCCAGCCTTCCAGCTTCAGCAGATCGCACAGCTCAACGTGCGGGTGTTTGCCTAAAGAAAAATTCGCCATCTCAGGCCTCCTGAATATCGTGATACTCTTCGCACGCCTGCAGCGTGTTCTGAATAAGGGTGGCGACGGTCATCGGGCCGACGCCGCCGGGAACCGGCGTGATGAACGATGCGCGTGCGGCGGCATCTTCATAGACCACGTCGCCAACCACTTTGCCGCTTTCCAGGCGGTTAATGCCAACATCGACCACAATCGCGCCTTCTTTAATCCATTCGCCCGGAATAAAGCCCGGTTTACCGACCGCGACGATCAGCAGGTCGGCGTTTTCGACGTGATGACGCAGGTTTTTGGTAAAGCGATGGGTCACGGTCGTGGTGCAACCGGCTAACAGCAGCTCCATGCTCATCGGGCGTCCGACAATATTGGATGCGCCAATGACCACCGCGTTCAGGCCGTAGGTATCGATGTTGTAACGTTCAAGCAGGGTCACGATGCCGCGCGGGGTGCACGGACGCAGGCGCGGTGCGCGCTGGCACAGGCGACCCACGTTATACGGGTGGAAACCGTCGACGTCTTTGTCCGGCGAAATGCGTTCGAGAACTTTAACATTATCAATACCAGCGGGCAGCGGCAGCTGGACCAGAATACCGTCAATAGCGTTATCGGCATTCAGCGTGTCGATAAGCTCCAGCAACTCCGCTTCGCTGGTGGTTTCCGGGAGATCGTACGAACGGGAGACGAAGCCTACCTCTTCACACGCTTTGCGCTTGCTAGCGACATAAATCTGCGATGCTGGGTTGCTGCCAACCAGTACGACGGCTAACCCTGGGGCACGAAATCCTGCCGCAACGCGAGCCTTCACTTTTTCCGCAACCTCAGAGCGTACCTGCTGCGCAATCGTTTTACCGTCAATAATTTTTGCTGCCATCAGAGAGAGGATTCCATCTGTATCTTTACGAAAGGGGGATGGTGATATTTTGTCAGAAGCCAGCCCCGCTGTCAGTCTTCGTTTGAGATTTTATCTTTCTTTTGGCCTGACCGGAGTCGAACCAACACTGAAGTTAGCGTGCAGAAACATGCACCTGGATAAACTTTGTACTGCTTTAGCTGCATAACCAGACAGGTTATGCAGACAAGCGCAGTTTCACGGCAAAATACATTGACTCATCAGGTGTGCACCGTATAATTCCCGGCGATTGCACATCATGAAGTTCCCACTTCTCAGTGCGCCCTTAGCTCAGTTGGATAGAGCAACGGCCTTCTAAGCCGTAGGTCACAGGTTCGAGCCCTGTAGGGCGTACCATTTTCAAGTCAACACACCTCTACTGAATTCTCTTTTTTATCCTTTATACTCCCTGATATTACTGGATTTTTCTGTCACGAGTTCTATCGAAGTCAACTCAGTCCTACCTAAATCAAGTGGTAACTGGGGACCTTTGAGGGGGCTCATCTCGTTTAATGGAAATTAGGGGCCCCATATGCCACTAAATGCACGACAGATAGAAACTGCAAAACCAAAGGAGAAGGAATACAAACTCACTGATGGTGGTGGGGGGAAATTGGCTACAGTAGTAGTACTTCCCGATGGTGAGCGATGGGCGGTGATATAAACAGATATGTACTAAAAATATTCTGGTCAATATAATCAATATTGAGCCTCAAAATGTTCCAGGTCGGATGACATATATGAAACTATGAGTAATGATACGAAACTCGCTCTTGGGAATTTATCGCTAAGGATAGAATATGAATATAACTGAAGAAAATCTTAATAATATAATTGATTCTCTGAATGATTTGATTTGTGATGAAAAATTTCTGACACGCACAGAGCGCCTTGATTTGGTTAGGGCTGTTGCCGCGATCGGGGCAATGAAAGCGCGTGTTGCTATGCTTTATTTACAAAAATCTTCGTCAGTAAAAAAGAGTATTATGGAGAAGAAAGAAAAAATTATCGATCCACGTTTTCCAAATGCTGGGATACCATGGAATGACTCCGATGAGTCCATGCTCAGGGAAGTATTAGAGCCTGTTCCGGAGGAGGAGATTGGAGATCATCTTTTCTGGCTGGCCGAAAAACTTGGGCGTACACCATATGGTGTCGCTTGTAAGATAGCCCAGGTAAAAAATTTACCAGCTGACTGGAAAGACCGGTTCCGTAAAATTTCAGATCGCATTCGTGATTCGAAAATGACAATTAGCGAATATATTCAGGAGAAAGATAATGAATAAGTACTGAATGTCGATCAGGTTCCTTATGGCGGAATCAACAATCCGTTTCAAATAGATATTTAACTCTATTGAGAAAGATCAACACCATCTTACTTTCCGCCGCGTAGTTTAAGTATTCACCTTCCCTCAGAGAAATCACCATGGACGTTAAGCGACTTGGTATCGCCGTGCTGGTGTCGGTATGTATTTTTACGTCGGATACCGCCGTCGCTAAATCAGCGCAATTAACCGATGATCAGGTTAAGCAGCAGATTATTGATGACTCAATTGCCTCTTATCCCGGGGTTTGCGCCTGCCCGTTTAATCGGGCCAGAAACGGCAGTTCCTGCGGCAGGCGCAGTGCCTGGAGCAAAGCCGGAGGCTATGCGCCCGTTTGCTACAAAAAAGAGGTGACCAAAGAAATGATTAACGACTGGCGCCAATCTCAACAAATATAAGCCACCTTTACTGCTATCAAAGCTTTCCGTCAGTTCAGTGTTGCAGCCTGGTGCCAGAGACCGGGAATACCCGGGCGCAGAGGAAATCCACCAGGGCCCGAACTTTAGGCGAAGGATGTCTGCTGGCGGGCCAGAGTACGTGGAAGGCACCGGTGCGTTCCACATGTTCTGCCAGAACAGAGCGCAAACTTTGATTTGCCAGCTGTTCCCTGATTGAGAATTCCGGCAAATAGGCGATTCCCAGCCCTTGAAGGGCGAAACATACTCGCGTCTCAATGTTGTTGCAAATCATTGAGGTGGGAAGCTGCAGCTCGGGGTCTCCGGGCGCTTGCCGCAGCGCCCACGATTCCAGTTTACCGCTGTTGGGAAAGCGGTAGTGCAGGCAGGAGTGTTCCTGCAGATCGGAAGGAACTTTGGGTATACCTCGCCGTGCCAGGTAATCGGGGGAGGCGACCAGCACTGAGCGGAAGGTACCCAATCTCCGCGCTGACAGACGCGAGTCTGTCGGGTTTCCCGTTCTGACCACCACGTCGAATCCTTCTTCAATCACCTCAACCAATCGGTCTGTGAAATCCAGATCCAGTTCAATAGCGGGATATTCGCGCATGAACTCACCGAGCACCGGCAGTACCAGCGAACTGACCAGGGGCAGGCTGACCCGCAAGCGGCCGCGCGGCGCGCTCGTCGCCTGTGAGAGCTCCAGCTCCGCGGCCTCGATCTCGGCAAGAATACGACGGCTGCGTTCAAGAAATAGCGTACCTTCGGCGGTCAGCGTGATACTGCGTGTGCTGCGATGAAACAGGCGTACGCCGAGCTTCTCTTCAAGCCTTGCCACGCTTTTACCAATGGCTGATGCCGACACGCCGAGCAATCGGCTAGCCGCAACGAAGCTGCGCGTCTCGGCGACCCGCACAAACACCACGAAGCCGTTAAGATTGTCCACCAGATACCTCCATTGCGGACAAATAGTTCCGCTAAGAAAGGAACTGTACCCTACTTTTTCTTTAATAACAGCGTTTCTATCATGCGGGAATGTTTATCAATGAAAGGAATTCCCAATGTCGATTCCCGCATTTTCGCTGCCCACAGGTACTCCGCTGGCGCGTTTAACTGACCGCATTAAGAATGTTGTCCAACAGGCATTGGATGAGCATCGTCTGGTCGGTGCGGTGGTACTGGTAGCTCGCGACGGGGCACTGATTCACCGCCAGGCCGCTGGCTGGGCCGATCGCGAACATCATCGCGCGATGACCCTGGATGCAATCTTCCGGTTAGCTTCGGTGAGTAAGCCAATTGTCTCAACGGCAGCGCTGGTGCTGGTGGCGCAAGGCAAGCTCAATCTAAACGACGCTGTTGAACGTTGGCTACCTGAGTTCAGCCCGCTGCTGGCCGATGGCCGACCGGCGCGGATCGCCGTGTGGCAACTGCTGAGCCACACGGCTGGGCTAGGTTACCGATTCTTTGAGGCCGCTGTGAATGGCCCTTACGCACGGGCCGGCGTATCGGACGGTATGGACAGGTCCGGTATCACGCTGGCTGAGAATTTACGCCGCCTCGCTAGCGTACCGCTGTTGTACGAGCCGGGTACGGGGTGGGGGTACTCGCTGGCAACCGATGTGCTGGGAGCTTTAATCGAGCGAGTGTGTGGCGAACCACTCGATGTGGCCGTGCGCCAGCTTGTGACCGAACCATTGGGAATGGCGGATACAGGTTTCGTTGTCCTTGATAAGCAGCGCGTAGCGACCGCTTGGGTAAATGATAAGCCGCAGCCGCACCTGCTGGAGGAGGGTGAAATCGTTTCCCCCTTTGAGGGGGCCGTCGGCATTAGCTACAGCCCTGAACGCATCTTCGATCCGCAGGCATTTCCGTCGGGTGGCGCTGGCATGGCGGGAACAGCCGAAGATTTTATGCGTCTGCTGGAAGCCTTGCGTCAAGATAGTGGCGCCATTCTGCCCAGCGACTTGATTGCGGAAATGGGACGCGATTGGGCGATTAATCATGAACTGCCCAATGCGCCGGGCTTCGGATTTGGGCTGGGATTTTCGGTTCTACGCGATCGGATGGCGGCTGCTTCCCCCGAGACAGAAGGGACCTGGCGCTGGGGAGGCGCTTACGGCCACTCCTGGTTCGTGGATCGGGCGCAGGGGCTTAGCGTCGTTGCTTTCACTAACACCTTATACGAAGGCATGTCGGGTCGTTTTGTCACTGACCTGCGCGATGCGGTTTACTGTGCCCTGGGGACTAAATGATGGCATCGACAATTCGGGAGCGCATGCCGATCGGATCGCTGTTGGCGCTTGCCACGGCGGCTTTTATTACCATACTGACCGAGGCACTTCCGGCAGGTCTTCTGCCCCAAATGGCGCAAGGCCTGGGCATTTCTGAGGCATGGGCTGGCCAGACTGTTACCATTTACGCCATCGGTTCCCTGTTGGCGGCTATTCCGCTGACTGCTGCCACACAAGGGATTCCTCGTCGGCCATTGCTGCTGGCGGCCATTGCCGGTTTCGCCATCGCTAACACGGTGACGACGTTCTCTGCCAGCTACGCGCTAACGATGATGGCGCGCTTCCTGGCGGGTGTTTCGGCGGGATTATTGTGGGCGCTGCTGGCTGGCTATGCGGCGCGAATGGTGCCAGAACATCAGAAGGGCCGGGCCATCGCTATTGCGATGGCCGGTACGCCACTGGCGCTTTCTCTGGGGGTACCTGCCGGTACTTTTATCGGCAATCTGGTGGGATGGCGCATCTGTTTTGGCAGCATAAGCCTGATGGCGCTGCTATTGATGGTCTGGGTGAGACTGAAAGTACCGGACTTCGCAGGGCAATCCGCGAATAAACGTCTGTCGCTGCGGCACGTGTACACTCTACCGGGGATTTGCTCTGTATTGCTTGTGGTGCTGGCATTTGTTCTCGCACATAACATCCTCTATACCTATATTGCCCCATTTCTGGCGATAGCTGGAATGGTGGATCGCGCGGATTTGATATTGCTGATTTTTGGAATAACTTCAGTAATGGGCATCGGGGTCATCGGGGCGCTGATTGATCGGTATCTGCGTACGCTAACTCTGGTAAGCACGGTTTTATTCGGACTTACGGCTTTGATATTGGGTATAGCCGGTACCCATGCTACTGCGGTTTATGCTGCGGTGGGCGTCTGGGGATTGGCTTTCGGTGGCTCAGCAACCTTATTTCAGACCGCGCTGGCCAGGAGCGCTGGCGAGGCTGCGGATGTCGCGCAGTCGATGTTGGTGACGGCCTGGAACGTTGCTATTGCCAGCGGAGGTATTGTTGGCGGCGTGCTGCTGGGCCACATCGGTGTCGGTGCGTTCTCCCCCGTACTGCTAGTGCTGCTGATCGTAACATTCCTGACGGTCTGGTTTGCTAAAGAAAGCGGTTTTCCGGCTTCACCAGAATGAAATCTGATGTAACCTCGCCATCCTCGCTATTCCCAGGTCATAATGCTCACGCAGGTAAAAGCGTGAGCACTACAGGCAGAATAAAATCTGTTAATACAAATAAGAAGTGAACATTTTCATATTGCTAGCTGCCGGTTTCATTTTTTATCCGCGCATTAATGTATTCCACGGCCTGGGAGACATCCATAATGCCATTAATCGCGTTCGTTACGCCTTGTCCGATAATTATCTCTGCCTGTCGTAGGTTAAAGGGCACCCCTTTATTCCCCTGAGACTCCCTTATTCCTGACATTCCTTTTTCATTCAATAAATTAAACCACGGATAGACGTTGAGAACGTTTTGATCGTGGCTGATTCCGGACCAGGCGCTGTTCCCTCCTAACAGAACCAGATGGCGCGCAATTTCATCGGAATAGAGCCAGTGGAAGAACTGCTCAACCTGTTTTTTCTTTTTACTGTAGCGGGACATACCAATAGACCCCCCTCCCAGCTGTGGAATCTGTCCCGGAACCTGAGCATAGCCGATTGTAGGGGCAATGGCCGTATGCGCAACGTCATTGAACAAGTTGAGATACATAATCAGCATGGCAAGATTTCCGCGCTCAAACTGTTTAACAGCGTCACTCCACCACTCTCCGGGTAGATTCACCGCGACGGAAAGTTGTTGCAGGTACTGATCAAGAGCGATTGCGGCGAGTGAAGCATCCAACTGCACGGGTTCACCTTCACGCACCAGACGTCCGCCGAGAGCGTAATAACGCAGCAGATATTCGGTGGCAATAAGCCCTGAACTACCCAGTGTTATTGCCGTTCCCATCGGGCGCAGCCGGTTATCAGGTTGATGCAGCTTACTGAAGAAAGCCGCTATTTCATCGAATTGTGCAAAGTTCTCAGGCAGCGTTAATTCTTTACCCGTTGTTTCATAAAACATCCGTTTTATCGTCGCATCCTCAAAGAGATCGCGTCGGTAAAACAAGAGCTGCATACTAGCATCAAAAGGAATTGCCCAGGCGGTTCCATTCACCAGGCCGAAGTGCTGCTGAATTTGCTCAGAGAAGTTATCCAGGAGTAGCGGAAGGGTAGGGGAAACAGACTCCAGAGGTAATAAAACTTTCTCCGCAAACCAGGGAAAACATGCCATATCGATTCGTAGCAGATCGTAATAGGGATGCAGATGAAGGTGGGAGAGAATTTCAAACACTTCATCATAAGGATAAACCGCGAGATTTACCTTAATGCCAGTCTGGCGATAAAAGTGGGGTAATAGTTTCTTCAGCGCATCGGTTGAGGGACTAGGCAAAATCAACATATTCAGCGCTGCCTCGGCTTCAGGCGGCTGTACGGACTGGCCATTCAAAGAAAAACCGCAATTGGTCAGAATGCGATGCTTATCTTGGTTTTTGGGCTGACGAATGTGGGAAGCCATTGATGTCCCCAGGCGACCATAATCCATCTGGTAGCTTGTGACGCCCTCGAAAGCAGCAGGCAGATTATCACTCAATTGCAGTACTGGTGGACAGGACCGCGAACTACCAAACCAGGCTGCTTGCGTCAATGCACGCGTTTTATCACTATTCTGAACGATAAAAAGATCAGGTGGTGCCCCGCGGAAAAAATCAAATGCGACGGTGTTCGATTCACTGGCGAGTGCCGGTAAAATCGTGAGTTTAGTATGCGGACTCAACGCTCGGCATGTTTCCTGTATCGCCTGAATAAAAGATGTGCTGTGAGCGTATTCAATCGGTTCGCAGAAAATGCCGATATGGCTCGGTTGCTGCATCAACGCCCTTTTTGCTATTTCTTCACCCGCAGTCGCGTAATCCAGACTGAAGTAATATTCAGCCCCAGCAGGTTGCCGATATGCAAAAAGAATATTCTCCGCAGGCAGTTTGAGCACTTCGTAATAGGGTTGGCTGTTGCTCAGGCAACTGACGGTGACAATAGTCTGGTAAGACTTCGCCGTCAGCGTTTGCAGAATCTCCAGTTCCAGATTGGATAGGTCATTCGTCAGATAAAGATCCAATGGTTCGCTTAACGAAGGCTTACAGGCCTGGTGCAGACCCCGATAAAGCTGATAGTACTGCTCCGTATTGATATCCGGCAAAATCAGCGCTATTCCTTGGCTTTTGCTGGCTCTCAGAGATTGCGCCTGCGCATTTAACTGATAGCCAACTTCCTTAGCTGCGCGTTGAACCGCTTCAATCTTTTCAACACTCACATTTCCTCTGCCATTGAGAACATTAGATACGGTTCCGTGCGACACACCGGCAATTCTTGCTATGTCTTTGATAGTTGGCATTTTTAAATCCTTTCTTTGATGCTTCGATGCTAGCACGGCGTTCATCCGGAAACTATCGTAGTTGATATTATTTGAACGTTACAAAATTAAATTGAGTGATTTTTACTCAAAAAATTCTCGATCTACTTAAGTCTAAATCACTTAATAATGTGGTTTGTATTGCAATATAATGAAATTATTAATAAAAATAATAAATCCTTGAAGGGGATCACTTCTGAGAGAAAAGATCGTTGTTTGCATGAAAGAGTAGAATGATAATTGACACGTTCCAATTACGTTTTATTACATTATAGATTAAAAAAACAGCGTTTATGTTTGTGATAAGAGGGAAATCATGAAGATCCATTTTCTGGGAACGGCGGCATCTGAAGGGATACCTAATCCTTTTTGCCGCTGTGAGCACTGTCAACACGCTCGCATACGTAAAGGAAAAGACTTACGTACACACTCATCAGCGATTATTGATGATGAACTGTTGATTGATGTCGCACCTGAATTCAGCCAGCAACTGCTTCGTGAGGGTCTGGACGCAACGGAGATCAGGTCGCTACTGTTTACCCATACTCATCCCGATCATTTTAACGTCGGCGATCTTTTTAGCCGAATGGAAGGTTATGGATTTGAAATTACTCATCCGCTACATATCTTTGGGAATGATCGCGCCATTAACGGTGCGGCAGAGGTTTTGCCGGGTTACAGCGCTGAAAGATTTGCTTTTCATTGCCTGGTGCCCTTCGTGACGGTTGAAACCCGTGGATATCGTATTACCCCATTGCTGGCTAACCATGCTAGATGGGAGCTTTGTTATACCTGGTTTATCGAAAAAGAAGGCCAGTCAATTTTCTATGGCCATGATTCTGGCTGGTTTCCTGAGCTTACCTGGCAGTGGCTGGAAGGGAAAAAAATTGATTTGGCCGTTCTTGAATGTACCTACGGCTTTAATGGCGACAATCGTACGAATAACCATATGAGTCTGGAAACGGTCTTCGCCGCCAGAGACAGGCTTGCAGAGCTGGGCTGCCTTAATAAAAAAAGTAAACTCATCGTCTCACATATTTCACACAGCGGCGGCCTGCTACATGATGAGCTCGTGGCGGCGTGCGATAAAGAGAACATTCTTGTCGCCTGGGATGGGCTTAACCTGAGCATCAACCAATAAAGGATATGCAATATGGACCTTAATAAAACACCACGCCTGTTGATTATGATGTTCATACAGTACTTTATGCAGGGGGCATGGAATATGACCATGGGGCTGGTATTAAGCACCTATGGTATGGCGACCATAATTGGTTCATCCTATGCATTACTTGGACTGGCGACCATTCTCTCACCTTTATTTATTGGCATGGTAGCAGACCGCTTTTTTTCATCTCAAAAAGTCATGGCGATCCTGCATTTAATTAATGCTGGCATTCTGTTGTTTGTTCCGCAGTTCATCGAAGCACAAAACACGGGCATGACGCTGACCATGATTTTTCTCGTTGGACTACTTTTTTATCCAACAACTGCGCTGGCAAATAGTATCAGTTTCAGCCATATTAACGGGGTAAAATACTTCCCGTTTATACGTGTTTTTGGCACATTTGGCTTTATGGTTATCGGCTTTATCATTGGTGAAATGGGTTTTTCCGGCAACACTATCACCTGGTATATTGCGTCAGCCTCCGGCGTCGTTCTTGGCCTATATTGCTTTACGTTACCGAATACCCCGCCAAGAGCTAAAGGGAGTGCCTTTACCCTTCGCGATCTCTTATGTCTGGATGCTCTGGCACTCTTCAAAGATCGTAGCTTCACGGTTCTGATGCTCAGTATTTTTGTACTTATGATCCCAAAAACTGCTTACTCCGCCTATATTCCAGTCTTTTTAAAAGCACTTGGTTTTGATAACGCTGCAACAATGATGCAGGTAGGCATTGCCTGTGAAGTCGTTTTCATGTTCCTCCTGTCGTTCTTCCTACTGAAAGCAGGCTTCAAAATCACTCTGATGCTTGGCGCTGTTTGCTGGATCATTCGTACGCTGTTGTTTGCCCATGCCTCTCTGGATGCCAACATGATGTTTGTGCTGATCGGTTTGATGTTACAGGGTTTCTGCTGGGACTTTTTCTTTACCGTGGGCGATATTTATGTTGACCGTAAAGCCGCGCCAGAGATTAAAGCGCAAGCCCAAAGTTTGCGATTTATCGTCTCCAACGGCGTGGGCCTACTGTTCGCCTCTACCGTATGCGGGCAGATCTTTAACAGTACTGTGACTGAACAAGGTCCTGAGGCTTTACCGCAATGGGAGACATTCTGGTTAGTTTCTGCCGGTGTTGCCGCGGTGGTGAGCGTCTTCTTCCTGATTTTCTTCCTGGATGATCTTTCAAAACGCAAAACAGATCTCTCCCTGAAAAAAGCAAATTCCTGAATTATTGAGGATGTCTCATTAAGGTAATTGCATGAATAATCTGGCCGCCATTATCAATGAACAAGGTTTTTTACCGTTAGTTACGATCGTCAAAATCAGCATTGCGTTTATTCTGGGTGGCATTATTGGCCTTGAAAGAGAATCGAAAGGGAAACCCGTCGGATTCAAAACTTGTGTCATTTTGTCTGTCGCCAGCTGCGTGTTAACTGTTGTTTCAATACAGTCAGCTGAATACTATGCAGAAATTTCGATGAATATTCGTAGCGATCCAATGCGTCTGGCGGCTCAGATTATCAGTGGCGTGGGTTTTCTGGGGGCGGGAGTGATTCTGCACCGACACGACGATGCTATTTCTGGTCTCACGACAGCGGCAATCGTCTGGGCATCTGCCGGGATGGGAATCGCCTGCGGTGCCGGTTTTTATTTTCACGCATTTTTTGCTACAGGGTTATTTTTATTGGCAATAAAATTGAGTCCATTTATCATTTTCTTACAAACTAAGAATCAATTTCCAGGTAAAGTGAAAGTTCGAGTTATTCTTGATGAACGCGATGCGCTTGAAAATTTGATAACACGTATTCATCAGCAAAAGAATATTATTGAAAACATTACCATCAGAGATATTAAAAAAGGGAAAATAGAGGTTAACTTAAAAGTTGTCATTCGTAAAAAGATGACCTTACCCGACTTGTACCACGATCTTACTCATGTTGAGCACGTTTGTGCAATTGCTCTTGAACATTGAGTTGGCTGAAGCGATGGACGCTAGCCCCATACGCAGCTTATTGGTGTATGGGGAAGCACTGTAATGCCAAATGCGAAAATTTGACATTACGGTCGTGGTTATTCACGGATAGTACAGGCTAGTTTAATTCTCTGATGATAATCTCCTCAAGCTTTTCAATACTTATCTTTCTTATTTGTTCGCATGAGAGGGGTGGTCTGACGATACGCAGATGCATTTTTTCATCTACGATTATTACTAATGGCCTCTCATGGTTACTACGGGTAATGTCTAAAATTGAACATATTCGCCACATTCGTATTAAACCTGTAGTTAAAAATAGAGATGTTATATTTCCAGTTAAATCATGCAGCCTTGCGCAAAATGATAACCGATATCATCCCCAGGATGAGGGGATGGATGGGTTCTGATATAATACCTACCCGCGACCTGATTGAGAATTACTCTGTCTTTCTTTTCCCATTTGTTATTATTCTGATTCAGAGTGAACAGGGTTGAACCATTAACTAAATGGCTCAATATCCATTGTCTGTTCCTGCAAATTCCAGGTTTAATGATGCCATCTAACTCATGGTGGATATAAAACTCTACGAGCAATAAATGACTGTCATTATACCTTGCGCCAGCAATAAGAAATTTGGCCCAACGATAGCTATGCATGATTTTCCTCTTAATTATTAATGTTACTTACTAAGTCAAATTCAACAGATTATCTGCATGAAGTGACTGAGTGTTCTTGTTTTAAAATATATAAAGAAAAAACCATTAATTCAATGCGGAATTTATTTGTCAATAATTATAGATGTAAAAGGTTCAATAGATTAATTTTTAAATATTTATAATGTAATTTTAATTTGAAAAAGAATTTTTACGTGAAATTTAAATGTTTTTTATTAGGTTTTAATCGCTGTAAAGTGTGATGGTTTGATACTTAATGTATGTTTTTGTTTTTAATTATTCTAAATCATTTAAATGTGTTGGTTGTTGTTTCTTATGTGCTCATAATTTTGAGGCTGCACACATAATTAAAATAAAGTGATTAACTGTATAACATTTAGTATGCTTTTATTGATACCATTGATTTACCAACACGCTACATTACTTCAATCTTCCCGGGATGCGGCAGGGCTGAATATGCCAAGGACTTCTCTTGCCGCAGCAACCGTGGTGTTCACAGGATGCCGAATCATTATGAAGTACTTAATCGAAAACAAAGTATTTTATAACTCTGGGTCGGGTAAACTCATTCATATCGATATTGGCGTAACGGAAAAACACCAGTTAACAAAAACGGCTAATCATATTCTGGCTATACTGATTGCATCTCATGGTGAGGTCGTGTCCCGGCAAAGCCTGTTAGAGAAGGTGTGGGAGTCGCGGGGGCATGCAGCATCAAATTCCTCTTTAAATCAGTATATTAGTATTCTCAGAAAGAAGTTATTATCCTTAACGGGAATAGATAATGCTATTTTGACAATCCCCGGCGCTGGTTTCTCTCTCTCAGCAGAGATCAAAATAAAACGATGTGATGAAGTCGTTAAGGGAGTCTCCCCTCCAGGAAGATTTCGTCACCTGAAACTCGGTGGCGCTATGGCTCTTGTATGCAGCCTGATTTTTATTTTTGCCATAAAATATGAAGTTGCTGCAACATCGATCCTATCGAAAGAATCGGATAACCTGACTCGTATTGGACAGTGCCACATAAAATCTTACGTCCAGATTCCAGAGAGTATGCAGGGGAAAATTATTAATGTTCTGACTATGCATCATCCAGTCCTGCTTGAGTATTGTCAGAGCAATCCGGCCAGGTTGATAATTTATGTCCCAAGAAGCGTACTTCATGGTCGGTCTGGAGAAATATTTTCCTCATTTTGCCCTGCGGATAGCATAAGCAATAAAATCATCTACTGTAATAATGTCTATGCAAATAAATGGAGGCAACGTGATTAAGAATAAATTCTATCTATACTCTATTTTTTTGTGTTGTGTGGTAATTGCTATTGTTTTTTATTTATTAGATTTCCTGAGCAGGAAGAATAAAATAAAAACATGTGAGGCAAGTATTTTTTATACTATTTCAGCGTTGAGTGATTCATATACCTTTGATGGTCGTGTTTTATTTGATATGAGTAATAACACTGGCTATATTGCGTTGTCGGGAAAAATAGTCGATGGCGATGAATCTTACTATCTTTCGCAGGATATTACTTTTGATTATCTGGAGGTAGGCGAAGGGCGATACAAAATCCAGCCCGGGGAGCGACGTGATAATAAACATGGAGATGCTCCTGATAACCTGGTTATGCCAATCTACGATATAATGGGGCTATCAGGAAAATCGCCCATATTTATCTTTACCAAAAGTAGAGACTATATAGTCTGGGGAACACTTAATGCACCGGCTATGACCTGTGTCTTTACTATGGATAGATGAGCGGCGGATATTCGTTATGTTTTGAATTACTGAAAATCCCCGACGACTCGCGCCGCCGGGAACGATATTACTTCGTTGCCCCTTCCAGAGTCACTTTGTCATTCTCCCCGCTGGTGATGCTCTGCTGATGGAGGCTATCGGCGAGTGTGACGTCATTTACCGCGAAGAATTCCCAGGCCTGCGGCGTGTTGGCGAACGTCACTTCATCAAACTGACTGTCGTGGAGGAAAGAGATACTGGTGGCTTTGGTATTGCGGAATTTGACGTTGGAAAAACGCAAATTCTGGTGATAAGCATCGCGAGAGTAAGTTAGTCCAAATGACTCCGCCATTTCGGCGATGGTCATCCCATCCACCAGAATGCTGTTTTTCGCCGAAGTACCGTCAACGGTGACGTTCTGTACCTGAACATCGCGGAACTGAGCGGGCTCATCGGCTGGCGTCGTATCATTCACATCCGCGCTGTATTTAATCGTAAAAACAAACGGTTCTTTAGCGATATTCTGCATCGCGTTATTGCGGAACAGTACATCGCGCACGCCGCCGCCATAGTAGGGGCGACTCTTCATGCGCAGGCCAACATCGGTCATATACATCACGTTATCCTCGGCGCGAACTTTCTCGATCCATGCCCCGGTATGGCTGCCGGTCACCACGGCACCGTGGCCTTTGCGGAAATAGTTATTAAAGATCCAGGCCCCGCTTTGTGGTTTTTGATGGAAGGTTTCCGCCCCTTTACCAAACCCGGCGGCAAAGTTGACGCAATCATCTCCGGTGTCGAAAAAGTTATTGAAGACTAAAGCGTTTTGACTATTGCCGAACTCCACGCCGTCGGCATTATTGCCATCAAAAGTCTGGTGGATCAGCCCGTTAAGGGTAATGTTTTCCGACTCAAGCGCCATCACGCCGTGGAAGGCGGGGTTACGAATGGTGAGTCCGGCAAGGTAGAGATTTTGCACGCCGCGCAGGGTCATCAGGCTGGAACGGCGGTTTTTATAGGCGTTATTGCTTTCAACGCCTTCGCCGATGGCTTCCTCGGTCTGATTTTTTGCCAGAATGCCGTCTGTGCTGACTTTTTTAGCATTGCTCGCGCGGTACTGCGGCAACTCGTTACCCAGTTCATCGGTAATCGTCGCCTCGCCGCCGTTTTTTACGCCCCGGGTCCAGCCGTTGCCGTCAATGGTCCCCTGGCCGACGATGCGAATATTACGAAACGTTCCGGCGGGGGATTTGCCTTTATCGTTGCTTTCCAGCACGTTAATTAATGATGGCGGGCGACGAGGCTGCGGATGATCGCTGTAGGGATAGAGGTAATAGCCTTTTTCCAGCGGATATTGAGCCGGATCTTCCGAGCCCAGCAGCGTCGCGCCAGCCGCAATCTCCAGCGTCATATCGCTGTGCAGGAAGAGTGCACCGGTTTTGAATTCGCCGCCGGCAATGACCACCTTGCAACCCTGCGGATATTGCGTGACGGTACAGCTATCAATCGCTTGCTGTAAGGCCTGGGTATTCAACGTTGTGCCATCGTCTCTCGCACCGAACGCTTTGGCTTCAATAATATGTGGGGTTTTACTGGTGCGCGCTTTAATTATGGCGCTATCCGGGGATTCTTTACCCTCCGCATAGACCGCGCGTATCGTAAATTCATATTCCGTATCCGGCTTCAGGCCGCCGACGGTATAAGTACGCAGGTCGATTTGCTGCTGCCAGCCGTCGCTGGCAACGTGCTGGTAAAAGTTATCAATATAGGGCTTTGCCGGGGAATAGTGGTTCTGATTGTCTCTTGCGCTACCCAGCCGCTCGCCGTCACGATAGATAACGTAGTCCACGACCTGTTCCGTCTCTGACTCCGGTTTTTCCCAGACCAGCACCAGGCTGTTTTCATCGGCAGAAAGTATCGGAACCATCACATTCTGCGGCGCGGAAGCGGGCGCATCCTGGTGGTTATCATTCGCGCCGCTGTTGTCATTACAGCCGCTTGCCACCCCGGCCAGAGCGAGGGTGAGTGCCAGCATACAGCGTGAAGGTTTGAAGCTATTGCGCATGGATTTTCCTTAATGTCATATTTTATGGAAAAACAAAACCAAACTTCATTAAAAATGAAATTATATTTTATATTTTTGCAGGAAAATAAATGCGCTTAAGCTCAATTTTTCAGCAGAGAAAAATTTATGCTTACCGACGATGAAAAGGTGACAAGTAGACAGACATCACCGACCCGCGCGCCAACTACTCCGGTGAGTCATCAATACGATACCCGCGTGACGTGGGTACGACATGCGCAAAACCCGACCCGCCAAGATGCATACCTGCAATCAGCAGGTTTTCGCTTGCGGCCTGAGCAAGGATCGCTTCCCGCGTTATTCTGGCCTGTACCGGATCGCAATCAAAAGCGATAGAAACGGCGGGCTGCGCGGCCTGAATATGTGGAAAATGAACGATATCACCCCAAATCAGCAGGCTGCTATGGCCTGTGTCAATGCGAAACCCGCAGTGGCCTGGCGTATGGCCGGGTAGCCAGAGTGGACGAATACCCTCGACCACTTCACGATTATCCAGAAAACTGAGGTTGTGCGCCCAGGCGTCAAGCGTGCGGCGGGCGAGGGCGAAGTTACGCTGCCCCCGTTCATTGGCCCGTTTTAGCATGCAGTCATCCTGCCAGTATTCGGCTTCCAGAGGGTGAAGATGCAGCCGGGCGTTGGGATAGACTGGCGCCCCGCTCGCATCCAGCAGGCCGCCGATATGATCCGGGTGCGCGTGGGTCAACAGCACGGTATCAATATCTTTCGTCGCGACGCCTGCGGCCTGCAGACTTTCCAGCAATACGCCGCCCGCATTATTCAGTCCTCCCGTACCGGCATCCACCAAAATGGTTCGTCCTCTCCCACGGATAAGATAACCATTAATGTCAATATTACCGAGGTCGGATATGCCCGCGGAGTGCTGGATTTCCCCGGCGTCATGGCTATCTATACCGGACAGCAGCGCCAGGCTGGCGGACATGCTGCCATCGCTAAGGGCGGTAACCAGAAAATCGCCAATCTGACGGGAAATAAATGAGGGATTGTGCATAAATACCTTTTACAGGATAAAGAAATCAATAGAGTGATGTTTGATCATGCTATGTTCTGTATTTAGCGGTCGGAAGCGATATTCTTTCACTACTCAATGATATTTAGTCACTAAAACCGAAAAACCGAGATTGCCAGAATGCGAAGAAAACTCCCCAGCAGCACCTCTCTGCAGGCCTTTGAGGCTGCCGCCCGGCACGGTAATTTTGCCCGCGCGGCGGAAGAACTCTCGTTAACTGAGGGGGCGGTCAGTCGGCAAATTGCCCGGCTCGAATCCCTGTTGGACTGTAAGCTATTTGATCGGACAGGGAGCCGGGTGCGGCTCAATCCTAACGGCGCGCGCTACGCGCACCATGTCCGCGAAACGCTGGAACGGCTTGAGCGCGATACCCAGTACCTGATGGGGGCAGCGGACGGCAGCCGAAGTCTGGAAATCGCTGCGCCGCCCACCTTCGCCAGCCGCTGGTTAATCCCCCGCCTGGGCGATTTTCATCGAAAGCATCCGGATATCACGCTGAATATCGCGGTCAGAACCGATCCGTTTATTATTACTGGCAGCGGTTTTGATGCGGCGGTTCACTTCGAGCATCCCGCGTGGGCCGGAATGCACAGGCAATTTTTGTTTGAAGAGAGGCTGGTGCCGGTGTGCCACTCAGCCTTACTCACGGGAAGGGACATCGTCAGCCAACTGAACGAGCTTCCGCGCATTCATCGACTGCAGAATCCTGAGGCCTGGCATCGCTACGCCGAGGAGTGCGGGATCACGCTGGAAAACCCGGCGCAGGGCGTGCGCTACGATCTGCACGAAATGGCGATTGCCGCCGCGCTGTCCGGACAGGGCGTTGCGCTGGTGCCTCATGTATATGTCGAAAATGAGCTCGAAAACGGGCTGTTGGTTGCACCCTGGCCGGTAGCCCGCACTCTCAGCAAGCGCTTTTGCCTGGTAAAGCCGCTGGAAGAGGGTATCAATGAATCAGCGCTGCAGGCATTTGAACAGTGGCTGGTTGTGCAATAAAAGGCCCAACAGCAAGCCGGGCCTCAACGTTCTAAGAATCAACTATCAACGCAGCGGAATTCGCGCTACGCTTTCTTCGGTGTTGGCTTTTGCCGCCGCACCGTCGTTTTTCACGGTGACAAACAGCGCGTGCGATTTGTTATCCAGCGCCAGGCTGTTTGGGTGTGGAAGCAGCGGAAGGGTTTGCAGATGAGCCAGCGTCTTACTCTCAAAGACGGAAAGCGAGCCTGCGCCTTTTTCCACCCGCACGCCGCCGCGATTGGTCACATAAACCCGTTCTTTCTCTTCATCAAGCAGCAGGGAAATCGGCACTTCCTGGGTCTCAACGCTGGTCAGTAGTTTGCCGTCCTGCGCGTTCAGAGCGAACAGGCGATGCCCGCTGCTGCGGCGAGTGTAGGTTTCTTTCAGATGATAGTTGCGGTACTTGTCGCGATCGATCCCCTGGTCAACGCCCAGAATCCGATCGTTTTTGCGGTCATAAACCAGATTCAGCAGTTGATCGGCCTGGATCTCATGCTTACTGGTTATTTCCAGTGTATCGGCATTGACGGTCATCAACTGACCCTGCATGTTCGAGACGAACACACGGCGTCCTTTTTCATCCAGCGCGATACCGACGGCATAGAAACCGAAGCCGGGAAGGGTTTTCTCCAGTTTGCCGGTGCGGGTATTCACCACGTAGAGCACGCTGTCCACGCCGTAACCGAGGCCTGGCAGGAACAGACGCCCGGTCTGGACATCAAATCGCGCCTCGCGGACTTTATACAGATAGCCTTCGCTGATTTTGAAACGCTTAAGCTCGGCGAGCATAAAATCGAGGCGTTCACCGCTCATGCCCGCTTTACGCCAGGCTGATTCAATATTGACCTCATCTTGTAATTTTATCGACCCCAGGCTGCGGTTGGTGGCGGTATCAACAATCCCCACGCTGCCGTTGAAGCCTTCGGTCAAATAGAGACGATTATTCTCATCGTCCAGCGCGACGCCAAAACCTTTGACATCAATAGAGATGGTGGCCTGCGTTTCCAGAGTTTGCGGATTGAGGCGCAGAACGGTCGATTTTTTCTCATCCTTCCAGTCCGGCGAGCTGACAAACACGGCATTTTGTTTTGCACTCCAGGCCAGCTCAACCACCGCTGGCGCGACGGCGGCGCGATGAATATCCTCCGGCTTGATAAGCGTCTCCTGCGCCTGAGCGAATGTCGCCGTTGCCATCAGCAAGGCGGTAAATAAACGAAAGTGGATCCCAGACATCCTGTTATCTCCAATTAAGGTGTTCGTTAAAAGCGTAATTCCACGGCGGCACCGACCAGGCGTGAGCGTTGCTGAATGGCGGTATAAACATCGTTGCTGCTGACCATCACCTTGCGGTCGGAATCAAACAGGTTTTGCGCGAACAACGTCGCCCGACCGTACATAAAGGTGTAAGCCAGCTGCGCATTCGCCGACCAATAAGAGCCGATACGACCACGTGAGTCGTTGTCGTAGGCGGAGTAGTAGGAGTCGGAGAAGGCGACGTTGCCGCTCAGCTCCCAGCCGCTGGCAACCTGCCAGGCGGCGCCGACGTTGGCGGTATACGCAGGAGCGCGGGCCAGCTCGTGACCTTCAACGCCGCTGCCGGGGAATTCGGCAATTTTGGTTTTCAGTAAACCGATATTGCCGGAAAGCTCCAGATCCCAACGCGGTGTCCAGGTGGCTCCCATCTCTGCGCCCCAGGTTTCAACCTTATCGGCATTACGGATTACCGTAGAATTGGCGGCGAGGTAATAGGGGAGCTGCATATCTTTGTAGTCGTTGTAGAAAAGGTTGCCGGTTAAGACTACGTTGCCATCGTTCAGGGCGTGGCGAGTATAAAGCTCATAGTTCCAGACGTATTCCGAGTCATAGGTGTAGCTGGTGATCGGTGCGCTCAGCGTGATCCCCGCGCCGCCGGCGTTATAGCCTCGCGCAACGCGTGCGCCCCAGGTTTGATTGGCCTCCGGTTTCCAGGCGACGTCCAGTTTCGGTAAAAAGACGTTGTAAGTTTCGTCAAAATCAATGCGCACGCTCTGGCTGCCGCCGAGACGTTTGCGGTGCTCGCGCTCAAGGCGGGTGGAGGTCGTAATATCCACCTGCGGCGTGACCGCCCAGGTCAGCTCGCCGTAGGCTGAACTGGTGCGGGTATCATCGGTGAAGGTGGAACCGCCAAAGATATAGACTGACTCATCCTGTGAGGCGTCGAAATAGCGTAATCCGGCAAAGCCCCGCAGGCGGCTGTCGCTATTGCCGAAGTGCACGACGGGTTCGACGTGCACTTCAGAACCATCGATTTTGGCTTTTGGCAGGCCGTCGGCGACGTAGCGGTTAATGTGGAACCCAGTGTAAATAAAGCGGTTTTCCAGCCGCAGGCCGTCATCGCCTTCCCAGGCAAGATCCCAGATACCGCTATTGACGTTGCTTTTAAACACCGCCCGCCGCCAGTCGTAACGGGAGCTGGTCGGGTGTGGCATCGGGTTAAGGCTTTCGTTTTGTGGAGCTCCGCTATCGGAGTGGTTGAAGGTGAGTTTGGTGGTGAGATTGCGCAGACCTGCCGGGTTGAATAGCAGCTTCGCGCGAGCGCTGGTGGTTTGTACTTCGCTCGGATCGCCGACCGGATCGTAGGCTGGTAAATCGATATCGCTGCGCCGCCGCTGGCGATCAACGCTGGCGCGGAAGGCCAGTTGTTCTTCAATAAGCGGAGCGTTAACCATCGCGGCAAGCTGGGATGAGTGCTGATTACCCGCGCCGCCTTTGAAGGCGCTCTCCCAGCCAAAATCCGGGTCTTTTGATGTCATCACGATGGCCCCGGCAATGGCGTTACGGCCTTGAATATAGCTCTGCGGTCCGCGAAAAATTTCCACCCGTTCCATATCCCACAGCGACTGCGGACCGTAGGCCTGTTCGTTATAGGTCAGCGAGCGACCATCAAGAGAAAGCCCCAGGCGCGGACGGGTCCCACTGAGAAACGCTCCGGCTCCGGTGCTCGGCCCGGAACCATCCACCCCGCGTACGGTTGGCAGATCGTTACCGATACCGATATCGACGGTGTTGGCAGTCATGCGCATCAGGTCAGAGACGGTTTCAGCTCCCGGCATGCTGTCGATCCGTCGGCTATCGAATACCTCAACGCTGGAGCCGGTATCGAGTAGCGAACGAGCGGTTTTTTCGCCGGTAACGATCATCAGATCCTGATCCTGATAACTGCTATCCGTGCGCTTTTTCTCCTGCTCTTCGCTCTCTGCGGCGAGTACATTAAGAGGAAGCAGGCAGCACAGGCCAACTAAAAGGGCGGGAAACCCGGAAAAATTCGCTGACTCAATCGGTTCTGACCGGTCAGTTGAAGCGTGGTGTTGAGCGGCGGTATGCGTGCTCATGCGTCATCTCTCCTTTATCCATAAGGTAAATTGATGACACTGCTCACGGCTAACTGACGGTGTACCGTTATTAGCGTGTTCTGGCTCTTTTTAAAGCGTTTTAATTAAAATCTAATGCCAGATGTAATTATTTGTTTCTGATGATAACGATTTTCATTATTATATGCTAGTCGCTATATTTTGTAGCTGGCCGGAAGAAAACTGCAGGGTGCAGAGGCTGAGAAGAGAAGCGCAGCAGCCATCGGGATACGGCTGCTGCTCAGATTCAGGCGTGGGATAACAGCGGGAACATCAGCTTATTCTCTTTGAAGATATTTTCTTTTTGTCCGTAGATAAACAAAATATCTTCCCCTTCGATTTTTTCATACTCGCCAACCCGGTTCTCTTTGGGGGTAAAGCCCAGTATGGCCTGATAAGTATTTTTATCGGCAAGTTCGTTAATAATGGCCGGTAGCGAGCGGCCGCTATCGCAGAAAATATCAAAAAAGATCAGCGCCGGACCGTTTTGCATCGCAATCGCGATAGCCTGATTTTTCTCTGAATAATAGACGAAGTGCTTCATAAAAGCGGAGCAGTAGAACATTAATAAACCGAAGTTATCCTCTATCCGCAGTTGCGAAAATGGATTCGATTTTTGATAGTACTGCCGCAATAGCGCAACGTTTTCCGGTTGGTCCATATCCAGCTTGCGGAAGTCGCCTGCTGCGGGCATCACCGGCATAATATACTGATGCTCGTCGGTGCGCTCGAAGCCGAATTTTGGATAAAAATCAACGGTTGTCGGGTTAGCGAAGAGAAAGAATGCGTCGGCTTTATCCTGCCAGTCCGCCAGAATTTCATTAACAAGCTGCCCGGCCAGCCCCTTGTTTCGATGGTCGACATCGGTCATCACGGTACCGATTTGAATATAGCGGCGGGCTTCACCTTGCCAGACCAGATCGATGATATTGGCAGAGGCGTTAGCAATCACTTTATTGTTGCTCACCAGAGCGTAGGGAATATAGGCGTCGGTCCAGTAACCTTTGCGATACCACTCTTTAAAGGAGAGGTCGAAGGTTTTAATCGCCAGGTCAATGAAGCTATTTCTTAAAACGTCATTGTGCACAATTTGCTTAACTAATTTCCAGGTCATCGTCATTTTCCTTTTTTATCCGTTTTAATATCCGACAGGCCTTCAGGTAAGACATCCTCTCTCTATCACCTTTTTGGCGTTGAGTATGGTGTTTTTATTCTGTTTGTACAGTTTCAGCCTAAAGCTATCTTTCAGGACGTTGGCTCGGTCACAGTTAAGCTGTTTGTGGTTAAACCGCCTAAGGCTGAACCTTTCTTATCCTCTGAAAGAGTAGCAATACAAAAACCGCAGATCCAAGTATGTTAATTTACAATTAAATTTTAATTTGTGAAGTAACCTCATCCTGAACGCCTCTTTAGATTACCCATTTCCTGTTACATAAACCCCAGGGCACTTCTGCAGTTTTGCATACTATTGCTTTCGTGAGAGAGATCGCAAAACTTTCAGACGTTTCGCGATTGCGCTTGCTTATTGAAGCGGGCTGAGTATGTTTAAAACAACTTCACAAAAAACCGTGAAAAGATAAAGTACATCACAACTGTATTTGAAGGATTGCATAACATGTCAGAATTAAAGTTCGCCACCCGTCTGAACTCTTTCGCATCAGGGGCTTATCTCTATTGGCCGGAGCTGAAGGGGAAGCCAACCGTATTGCAGATGATTGAACGTGCCGGGAAAGTAAAGGGCCTTACCCATCTTGATCTGAACTTCCCTCAGCATATGAACGACGATATCAATACCATGCGTCGGGCGATTGAAGACGCAGGTCTTGCCGTGAACGGTATGCAGATGCGCTGGGATGCTCCGCAGTATCGTATTGGCGCGTTTACTCATCCGGATCCAAAAATTCGCCGCGAGGCAATCGAGTTAACTAAGCGCGGTATTGATACCGGGCGTGAATTTGGCTCCAGGTTGATGACGCTCTGGATGGGGCAGGATGGTTTCGATTATTGCTTCCAGGCTGATTACAAAAAAATCTGGGACGATGCGGTCGGCGCAGTACGTGAGATCGCGGAATATGCGCCGGATATTGATATTAGTATCGAATATAAACCGAATGAACCGCGTGCGTTTAGCATCTTCCCGAACGTAACCACCTGCCTGCTGGCAGTTGAAGAAGCCGGAGCGCCAAACCTTGGGATCACCCTTGATTTTGCGCACGTTCTCTTCGCCAATGAAATTCCGGCCTACGCGGCGGCCATGGTTGCGCGCCGTTCCCGTCTGTTAGGACTGGATCTGAATGACGGTTGGGGAAAACGAGATGATGGACTGATGGCAGCCTCTGTTAACCCGCGAGCAACCCTTGAGTTTTTGTGGCAAATGCGCCGCGATGGTTATCAGGGGGCCTATTACTTTGACACCTTCCCGGATGCCAGCGGCCTCGATCCCATTCGTGAGGCTGAAACGAATATTGCCACCGTCACGCGACTGCTGAAACTGTGTGAAAAACTGGAAAACAACCAGCCGTTGCTGGATGCCATCGGTCGGCAGGACGCCGTCGCCTCTCAACAAATTGTTAATGACATCATGCTAGCCCGCTAGCACCAATGATGCTGACAAAGCCGTCAGGTCCACGATAAACATAATGAGAATAAAGGCTGAAAAATGAAAAAAATATTACTCTCTGTACTCGCTTCATCTCTGTTGTGTTCAAGCGTCTATGCGGCGGATTTACCGCCGCTACAATCCGATACTGAGCCGGATCGAACTGACTGGTCTCAACTGGAAAGCAAATACGGCCCGCTACCGGCGGCTGATAAGTCGCTGAAAATCGGCGGTGTATCTAAAACGTTGACCAATGAGTACTGGCGCTCTCTGGGGGAGGGCTATAAAAACGTCGCCAGTCGTTATGGTTTCACCGTGGCCTATCAGGCAGCGGCCAATGAAGAAGATCAGCTAGGCCAGCTTTCCATTGCTGAAACCCTGATTTCTCAGGGGTTTAATGGCCTGCTGGTATCTCCGCAGACGGATATCAACCTCTCCCCGGCGCTGGAAAGCGCGAAGAAAAAGGGGATTCCGGTGATTAACGTGAACGACGCTGTTATGCCCAACGCGCAATATTACGTCGGGAACGTGCAGAAAGATAACGGCGTTCGCGTGGCTAAATGGTTCATCGCGCATCATCCACAGGGGGGAAAGGTGGCGGTAATCGAAGGCCAGCCTGGTGTTTATGCGGCCGGGCAACGCACCCGTGGGTTTAAAGAAACGCTTGCAGAGAACGGCAAATTTAACATTGTTGCCAGCGTACCGGCCAACTGGAGTCGCGAGCAGGCATTCAACGCGGCGAGCACTATCCTGCAACAGCATCCCGACCTGATAGGTTTTTATTCCAATAACGACACCATGGCACTCGGCGTAGTGGAAGCCGTTCGCTCTCTCAAGAAATCCGGACAGGTTTCTGTGTTCGGCACCGACGGGATTTCCGATGCCTATGCCTCAATCAAGCGCGGTGAATTGACCGGTACGGTAGATAGTTTCCCCGTGTTGACTGGTGAAGTGGCTATGGATGTCATGATTCGTCTGATTAACGGTCAGAAACTGTCGCGCGTAATCTCCACCCCTCAGGCATTAATTACCAAAGAGAACGTTGATGCGTTTTCGACTAAAGATAACAACGCGTTACGTCAGCTACTGACCCAACAATAAGGTGCGCGGAGAGTTTATGGAACAGTATCGTTTAGAGATGCGCGGCATCAATAAAACTTACGGAAATACCGCCGCGTTACAGGATGTTGATTTTTGCGTCAGACCAGGGGAAGTCCACGCGCTTATTGGTGAAAATGGCGCCGGAAAATCGACGTTGTTGAATATTCTTTCCGGCGTACGCAGTGCGGATAAAGGAGACATCAGCGTTGGTGGGCGTCAGGTGCTGATAAAAAATCCGCTCAGCGCGCGTCACGCCGGCATCGCTATGATTCACCAGGAGTTACAGCATGTTCCTGAACTCTCCGTTGCGCAAAATATGTTTCTTGGACGCCCGCTCACTAAAGCAAAGGGAATGTGGCTGAATAAGAAGGAGCAAGAGGAGAGGGCGAGGCGGATATTAAAACAGCTCGATCCTTCTATCGACCCCGGCGAGCCGATTAAAAACCTGAAAGTCTCGCAGCAGCAAATTGTGGAGATTGCCCGAGCGCTGCTTGATGATGCCAGGATTATTGCTATGGATGAGCCAACCTCCAGCCTGACGCCCAGAGAGTTCGAGCGCCTCGCTGAGTTGATTGCTGACCTGAAAGCAATGGGTGTTTCTCTCATCTACGTTTCTCACAAAATGAATGAGATATTCAAAGTGTGCGACCGGGCTACCATCATGCGCGATGGCAGGCAGGTTGGCGTAGTGAATATCAGTGATGAGAGCGAAGAAAGTATTGTCGCCAAAATGGTCGGCAGGAAAATTGAGCATATTGCGCATAACTCCTGGGCCACTGAACAAAAGGTTCTGACGGTTGAAGGACTGACGAGTTCGGCAGTTAGCCCGGCTAGTTTTACCGTCTGCGCCGGAGAGGTTCTCGGGATCTCGGGCCTGGTGGGTGCAGGAAGAACCGAGCTGCTAAAGCTTATTGCCGGGATAGATAAACGCACCGGCGGTACGATACGGGTTAATGATCAACTGGTTGAGCGTCAGGATGTCAGGGCGGCGATCAAAGCCGGGATAGGGTTAGTCCCTGAGGATCGTAAAAAGGAAGGGATTATTAAGGAACGAGCGGTAAAGATGAATATGGCTCTACCGTCAATGCGTCACTTTACTCGCGCAGGACTGGTTAACACCGCAAGGCTCAATCAGGTTGCCGATAAAGTGATGTCGGATTTGAAGCTGCGCCCGCTGGATATTGAAAAAACGATTGGCACCCTAAGCGGAGGAAATCAGCAAAAGGTGATTATTGGTCGTTGGGTTGCTGCAGATGCACAGGTTTTTTTATTTGATGAGCCGACCAGGGGAATTGATATTGGGGCAAAGTCAGAAATATATAATCTGATAGAAAAACTCGCCGCAGCCGGTAAAGCTATTATTGTGGTTTCATCAGAAATGACAGAAATCATTAGGATTTCTGACCGTGTTCTGGTTATGCGGGAAGGGAAAATAACTCAGGAGTTAACGGGGGATTCTATTACTGAAGAGAATATCGCCCGTTTTGCTATTAATGATGCGGGCCATATTGCCTGACTTATCACCAGTAATATTGAAAGGCCATAACCATGATGACACAAGCAAGTAAAAATAGAACATTACCGTCCTCACTGCTTAAATTTAATGTGCGCGATGCTGGGACGTTAATCGGATTGCTGATAATTATTGTTACCTTCTCTTTTTTATCACCGGTATTCTTGACGTTACCTAATTTACTTAATGTTCTTCAGCAATCTTCAATTAATGCATTAATTGCCCTGGGAATGACTTTAGTTATCATTTCTGGTGGTATTGATTTATCCGTTGGCCCGACCGCCGCAATGTCAGCCGTCTTCGGCGCTTCGCTCATGGTTGCAGGGGTTCCTGTTCCGCTGGCTATCCTGATGACGCTGGGCGTCGGCGCAATGTGCGGACTTTTCAGCGGCACGCTTATCGCATGGGCTGGCTTACAGCCGTTTATTGTCACCCTGGGGGGGTTATCGCTTTTCCGGGCTATTGCGCTGATCTTTACTGGTGGCAATCCGGTATTTGGTATCCCTGCATCGTTCAGGGATATCATTAACAGCTCGCTGTTTGGCGTGCCAATGCCGATTGTTATTGTCGCCATTATTGCTTTTGTGCTGTGGACGGTGATGAACAAAACCCCGATCGGAGAATATATTCTGGCGATTGGCGGTAATGAAGAAGCTGCACGCGTGGCGGGCGTACCGGTCAGACGTACGAAAATTACCGTTTACGTCATCTCTGGTGTTCTTGCCTCGCTGGCCTCACTGATACTGATTGGCCGCCTGGGCGCAGCGGAACCCACTATCGGAACATTATGGGAGCTGGATGCCATTGCCGCCGCGGCGATTGGTGGAGCGTCGCTGATGGGGGGCAAAGGCAGCATATTCGGCACGTTAATCGGGGTTATTATTCTGGGGGCATTACGTAACGGACTGACGCTGCTCAATATTCAGGCATTTTATCAATTGCTTGCAACAGGCCTTATTATTATCATAGCGATGTTAATTGACAGAGCAACCCGAGGCAAGTAATGAAGCAGGATCCACGAGCCATTGGCGCTCAGATACGTATGCGTTTGCCCCAACTGACACCACTGGAACGTCGTGTTGTTGAGGCAATAATTTCCCGGACCGATCTGACGGAGCAGACTTCTTTAAAAGAAATTGCTCAGGAAAATAATGTCTCGGAAGCCATGATTGTTAAAATAACTAAAAAGCTTAACTTTACTGGTTTCAGACATTTCAGAAGTAGCCTGATTTATTATAACGAATCAGAAGTTGCGGGATTGCATGCGGAAATTGAGCCTGATGATACCTCTGAACAGCTTCTGGCTAAGGTATTTCGCACCTCAATTCAGGCTATCGAAGAGACCATGTCTATTCTTGATATTTCTGAATTCAATCGTGCGGCGGATATTATATTTAAAGCGCGTCATATTGATCTGTATGCCGTTGGTGGTTCAGCGACAGTTGCCCGCGATCTTGCGCACAAACTGCTGAAAATAGGCATAAAGTCTTCAGTTTATGATGATGCGCATATTATGTTGATGTCTGCTGCTGTGCTATCTGATGATGATGTGGTGATTGCCATAAGCCATTCCGGAGCGACCCGTGCGGTGAATGCTCCGGTGAAACTTGCCGCACGTAACGGCGCCAAAGTTATTGTCGTCACTAATTATGCAGAGTCACCTATTGCGCAAAACGCGCATGTGGTACTGAATTCAACATCTCAAGGGTCGCATCTACTTGGCGAAAATGCCGCATCGCGTATTGCTCAGCTCAATATATTGGATGCGCTGTTTGTGGCTATCGCTAAAAAGGATCTTAGTCGGGCAGAGAAAAACCTGATGAAAACCCAGCGTGCGGTTCAGGATCTTCGGGAGTTCTAGTTATGAACAAAATTGCAGTCGCAGGCAGCCTTCATTACGACATTATGATTGATGCACACCATCGGCCTGAGAAAGGCGAAACGGTAATGGGCACCGCCTGTCGCTATAAGTTTGGCGGCAAAGGGGGGAACCAGGCGATCTCAGCGGCCAAATCTGGCGCAGAGGTCTGTTTTGCCGGAGCTGTTGGCACGGATGAGCAGGGCCGTTTCCTGGTTGATACCTTACGACAGGCAGGTATTGATGTCAGCGCGGTGGCGTTGGTGGCGGATAGCCCTTCGGGGATGAGCGTGGCTATTTCCGATGAGGAAGGCGATTATGGTGCGGTAGTGGTCTCTAACGCTAACCAGAAAATTCCCGCTAGCGTATTTCAGGACGCGCACTTCTGGGACAACGTCAGCATGCTGGTTTTGCAAAATGAAGTCCCTGAGACGGTTAATTTGCTGGCAGCGAGTACGGCAAAACAGCGCAGCATCCCAGTGTGTATTAATGCCGCACCAGCGCGCCGTCTTGGCGAGCAGTTTGCTGCGCTTATCGATATCCTGATCGTCAACGCCATTGAAGCTCGTGATATGTGTGGCGTCACCGTCGAGGATTTAGCCTCGGCGCAGCAGGCCGCGACGGCACTGGCGAAGCGCTTTAATAAGGTGATTGTGACCGCCGGTGAACATGGTGTCGCCTGGTGCGAGTCTGGTGATGTTGCTCAAACTTTACCCGCTCAGAAGGTTAAACTGGTTAGCACTCATGGGGCCGGAGACTGCTTTGTGGGAGCGCTGTGTGCCTCTTTAACGGCCAATAAGTCGTTAGCGGAAGCGGTGGCGAGTGCCAATGCTGCAGCGGCCCGACATGTCTCGCAGTCGAATGTTTAATCATTGGTTGTCATTACACGTCTAAGCGCTGAAGTTCAGCTATTGTTGGCTGAACTTCAGCGTCCGAAAAGGGCCCCAGCTTTCTGGTCGTTCGAAAAATTCATAAGCCCTCTATTTTTCCTCCTCACAAACAATCCCTACGACCTCATCTTATTGCTACTTTTAAAGTGCTCACAAATATCCTCTTTGGTTATCTGATTTTTATCATTCGCAAATGAAATTTTGCCAGGCATTAAAAACGAAGAGGAATATATCGCGTTCAAGGTCATGACCCCTATCATAAATAGGTAGGGGAAATGTGTTATCATCGCGCCTTTCCCTTTTTCGTCCTGGGGCTCTTGTTTATGCAACAACCTGTTGTTCGCGTTGGAGAATGGCTGGTTACTCCCTCTGTTAACCAAATTAGCCGCAAGGGGCGTCAGCTAACTCTCGAACCGCGCCTGATCGATCTTCTGGTTTTCTTTGCCCGCCATCCCGGAGAAGTACTCAGCCGGGACGAGCTTATTGATAACGTCTGGACTCGCAATGTGGTGACCAGTCACGTTGTGACGCAAAGTATCTCCGAATTGCGCAAATCTTTGAAAGATGGCGACGATAGCAGCCTGGAATATATCGCTACCGTACCCAAACGCGGCTATAAGCTGACGGTACCGGTTATCTGGTGTACGGAAGAGGGGGAGGAACTGACGCCGGTTATTCCTGCAGAAACACCGATGGCTGAACCTGGCACGCCGTCGGCCTCCCCGCAGCCCAATATGGCCGCGCCGGAGATTGCGCCGCCCGCAAAACCTGAAAAACGTAAGCGGATTAGCACCTTTATCGTCTGGGGACTGTTCCTGCTGGCCCTCGGCAGCTGCGTGGCGCTGGTGGCACTATCGACTCTGGAGTCGCGCCCGCCGGTCACTAAGGCGCGGCTGCTGCTCAACCCGCGCGATGTTGATATTCACCTGCTCAGCGGCAGCACCTGCAATAACTGGTCGTCACAGCACTCCTATGCCATCGGCTTAGGAAGCCTGATTACCACATCGCTGAACACCTTCTCCACCTTTATGGTGCACGACAAAACCAACTACAACATTAATGAGCCAAGCAGTTCTGGAAAAACGTTGACCATTGAGTTTGTCAACCAGCGCCACTACCGTGCTCAGCAGTGCTTTATGTCGGTTAAGATGGTCGATAACGCCGACGGCTCGACCATGATGGACAAGCGCTACTTCGTCACCAACGACAACCAGCTGTCGATTCAAAACGACCTGCTGAGCAGCCTGTCGGAGGCGCTGAAACAGCCGTGGCCAGCGCGCATGCAGGAGATGTTAAAGCAGTATCAACCCTCGCAAAGTATGGCGCTCACGCATTTCTATCAGGCCCATCAGCTATTAATGTACGGCGATGTCGATTCCCTCGGTAAGGCCAGCATTCTGCTGGAGGACGTTAATAAACAGTCACCGGACTTCACTTATGCTTATGCGGAAAAGGCGCTGGTTGACGTATTGCGCCATTCTCAGCAGCCGCTGGATGATAAACAGTTAGCCGATCTTTATAGCGAAATAACCCGAGTGGGTAATATGCCTGGGATTAAAGATATGGCAATATTTTATCAGATTAAAGCGGTGGATATGCTTGGCAAAGGAAAAGTCGATGAAGCCTACAGCGCGATTAATACCGGCATTGATCTCGAAATGTCGTGGATGAACTATGTGCTGTTAGGTAAAGTCTACGAAATGAAAGGGCAGAGCCGGGAAGCGGCCGATGCCTACCTGACGGCGTTTAATTTGCGCCCAGGAGAGAATACATTTTACTGGATTGAAAACGCCGTATTTCAGACCTCCGTAACCCGCGTTGTTCCGTATCTCGATAACTTCCTCGCTTCAGAATAAGTAAACCCTCATCATGGCCATGGTTTTGGCCATGATGAGGTTAATATTATGTTTCTCATGAGCCTCTCTGTTGTTATATATCTATAGCAATTTCCAGCCTGTTTGCAACACAATTTCAACATGCGGTGTTGTCCTAACTTGCTGTAAATATTCAATGTTTATCTTTTTTTGATATCAACTTGTCATCCTGATATGTTGCGCGAAAAAGGTCAAAATGTCATTTGTCTGATGTTTGTCGTTATTTCACTTTATCTTTAGGACTTATCTCGTACTAATCCGTAATCTTATTGGCAGTTGGTCGGGTCAATAAAAGGTTCATCATCATGATCTGTACCTCCCAAATAAACTTAGGAGAAAAGCAAACATGAGTTCTGCCAAGAAGATCGGGCTATTTGCCTGTACCGGTGTCGTAGCCGGTAATATGATGGGGAGCGGTATTGCACTATTACCTGCGAACCTGGCGAGTATCGGTTCTATCGCCATCTGGGGTTGGGTGATATCTATTATTGGCGCAATGTCTCTGGCTTATGTATATGCCCGACTGGCGACCAAAAACCCGCAGCAGGGTGGTCCAATTGCCTATGCGGGTGAAATATCTCCGGCGTTCGGTTTCCAGACTGGTGTCCTTTATTATCACGCAAACTGGATTGGTAATCTGGCAATCGGGATTACCGCCGTCTCTTATTTATCAACCTTCTTCCCAATTTTAAATAACCCGGTACCAGCAGGTATTGCTTGTATTGCTATCGTGTGGATATTTACCTTCGTGAATATGCTCGGCGGAACCTGGGTTAGCCGCTTAACCACAATTGGTTTGGTGCTGGTACTTATTCCGGTGGTGATGACGGCGGTTGTTGGCTGGCATTGGTTTGACGTTGCCACCTATCAGGCTAACTGGAACACTTCCGCGACGACAGATAGCCACGCGGTTATCAAAAGTATCCTGCTCTGCCTGTGGGCCTTCGTGGGTGTTGAATCTGCCGCAGTGAGTACCGGGATGGTGAAAAACCCGAAACGTACCGTGCCGCTGGCCACCATGCTGGGGACCGCGCTGGCAGGTATCGTTTATATCGCCGCGACTCAGGTTATTGCCGGTATGTACCCTGCCTCTGAAATGGCTGCCTCCGGCGCGCCGTTTGCGGTGAGTGCTTCCACTATGCTCGGTGGCTGGGCTGCTCCGGTCGTTTCCGCCTTTACCGCCTTTGCTTGTCTGACTTCGCTTGGTTCGTGGATGATGCTGGTCGGCCAGGCCGGTGTACGTGCGGCTAACGATGGTAACTTCCCGAAAATCTACGGTGAGCTGGACAAAAACGGTAACCCGAAAAAAGGTCTGCTGCTGGCCGCAGTGAAAATGACTGTTCTGATGGTGCTGATCACCCTGATGAACTCAACCGGCGGTAAAGCTTCCGACCTGTTCGGCGAGCTGACCGGTATCGCGGTTCTGCTGACCATGCTGCCTTATTTCTACTCCTGCGTTGACCTGATTCGCTTCGAAGGCATCAACATTCGTAACCTCGTCAGCCTGATTTGTTCAGTCCTTGGCTGCGGGTTCTGCTTCATCGCCCTGATGGGTGCAAGCTCCTTCGAACTGGCCGGTACCTTTATCGTCAGCCTGATTATCCTGATGTTCTACGGTCGCAAAATGCACCAGCGTCAGAGTAACGACAGTTCCGCTGATAACAACACCGCCAGCGCGCATTAATCAGTAACCCTATTCCTGAGGCTCCTTCCATCACCTGTCACGACGTGGCGGGAGGGGCTTTCTTTATCTGGAGATTTGACTATGAACGTTATCGCAATCATGAATCACATGGGTGTTTACTTCAAAGAAGAGCCCATCCGTGAACTGCATCGCGCCCTCGAACGCCTGGACTTCCGTATTGTCTACCCGAACGACCGTGACGACTTATTAAAACTTATCGAAAACAATGCGCGTCTGTGCGGCGTTATCTTCGACTGGGATAAATACAATCTCGAACTGTGTGAAGAAATTAGCAAACTGAACGAATACATGCCGCTGTACGCTTTCGCTAACACTTACTCCACTCTGGACGTGAGCCTCAACGATCTGCGTATGCAGGTTCGCTTCTTCGAATATGCGTTGGGCGCGGCGAATGATATCGCCGACAAAATCAAACAGAACACTGACGAATATATCGACACCATTCTGCCGCCGCTGACCAAGGCGCTGTTCAAATACGTGCGTGAAGGCAAATATACCTTCTGTACCCCAGGCCACATGGGTGGTACCGCGTTCCAGAAAAGCCCAGTTGGCAGCATCTTCTACGATTTCTTTGGTTCCAATACCATGAAATCTGACATCTCGATTTCGGTTTCTGAACTGGGTTCTCTGCTCGATCACAGCGGTCCACACAAAGAAGCGGAAGAGTATATTGCTCGCGTCTTTAATGCTGAACGCAGCTATATGGTGACCAACGGCACTTCTACCGCCAACAAAATCGTCGGGATGTACTCCGCGCCGGCCGGTAGCACCGTACTGATTGACCGTAACTGCCACAAATCGCTGACCCATCTGATGATGATGAGCGACATTACGCCAATCTACTTCCGTCCGACGCGTAACGCTTACGGCATCCTCGGCGGTATCCCGCAGAGCGAATTCCAGCATGCGACTATCGCCAAACGCGTGAAAGAGACCCCGAACGCCACCTGGCCGGTGCACGCGGTAATCACCAACTCCACCTATGATGGCTTGCTGTACAACACCGACTTCATCAAGAAAACTCTGGATGTGAAATCCATCCACTTTGACTCAGCATGGGTGCCTTACACCAATTTCTCACCGATTTACGCCGGTAAATGCGGGATGAGCGGCGGTCGTGTTGAAGGGAAAGTGATTTACGAAACCCAGTCTACGCACAAACTGCTGGCGGCGTTCTCCCAGGCTTCGATGATCCACATTAAAGGCGACGTTAACGAAGAAACCTTTAATGAAGCCTACATGATGCATACCACCACCTCTCCGCACTACGGCGTGGTGGCTTCTACCGAAACCGCGGCGGCGATGATGAAAGGCAACGCCGGTAAGCGCCTGATCGACGGTTCTATCGAGCGTTCAATCAAGTTCCGTAAAGAGATTAAACGTCTGAAAGGCGAGTCTGAAGGGTGGTTCTTCGACGTCTGGCAGCCGGAACATATCGATGGTGCTGAATGCTGGCCGCTGCGCTCCGACAGCGCATGGCACGGTTTCAAAAACATCGACAACGAACACATGTACCTCGACCCGATCAAAGTCACGCTGCTGACCCCGGGGATGAAGAAAGACGGCACCATGGATGAGTTCGGTATTCCGGCCAGCATCGTGGCGAAATACCTCGACGAACACGGTATCGTGGTCGAAAAAACCGGTCCGTACAACCTACTGTTCCTGTTCAGCATCGGTATCGACAAAACCAAAGCGCTGAGCCTGCTGCGCGCGCTGACTGACTTCAAACGCGCGTTCGACCTGAACCTGCGGGTGAAAAACATGCTGCCGTCGCTGTACCGTGAAGATCCTGAGTTCTATGAAAACATGCGTGTTCAGGAACTGGCGCAGAACATTCACAAACTGGTTGAGCATCACAACCTGCCGGACCTGATGTTCCGCGCATTCGAAGTGCTGCCAGCGATGATGATCACGCCATACGCTGCGTTCCAAAAAGAGCTGCACGGTCAGACTGAAGAGGTTTATCTCGAAGAGATGGTCGGTCGCGTCAACGCCAACATGATCCTGCCGTATCCTCCGGGAGTTCCGCTGGTGATGCCGGGTGAGATGATCACCGAAGAGAGCCGTCCGGTGCTGGAGTTCCTGCAGATGCTGTGCGAAATCGGTGCTCACTATCCGGGCTTCGAAACCGATATCCACGGTGCCTATCGGCAGGCGGATGGTCGTTATACCGTTAAAGTGCTGAAAGACGAAAACAACAAATAATCGATGCACAACAGGGAAGTGGCTTGCCACTTCCCTTTTTTCACGCTGCAAGGAGAACACATGAAAACACCCTCACAGCCGCGCGCGATTTACTACATCGTAGCGATCCAAATCTGGGAGTACTTCAGCTTTTACGGCATGCGTGCCTTACTCATCCTCTATCTCACCCATCAGCTTGGCTTCGATGACAGCCACGCCATCAGCCTGTTCAGCGCTTACGCTTCCCTGGTGTACGTCACTCCTATTCTCGGCGGCTGGCTTGCCGACCGCCTGCTCGGCAACCGCACGGCAGTGATTGCCGGCGCGCTGTTAATGACGCTTGGCCATGTGGTGCTGGGCGTCGAATCCGATTCCACCTGGAGCCTGTATCTCGCGCTGGCGATCATTATCTGCGGCTATGGCCTGTTCAAATCCAACATCAGCTGTCTGCTGGGCGAGCTCTACGCCGTTGACGACCCGCGTCGCGACGGCGGTTTTTCGCTGTTGTACGCCGCCGGTAACGTCGGCTCCATCGCCGCGCCAATCGCCTGCGGACTGGCGGCACAGTGGTACGGCTGGCATATCGGCTTTGCGCTGGCGGGGATCGGTATGTTTGTCGGCCTGATGATTTTCTTAAGCGGTAGCCGGTACTTCCGCGACACGCGCAGCGTCGATAAACAGGCGCTGCGGACGGTGAAGTTTGTGCTGCCGACCTGGGGCTGGCTGGTAGTGATGCTCTGCGTTGCGCCGGTATTTTTTACGCTGCTGCTGGAGAATAACTGGTCTGGCTATCTGCTGGCGATTGTCTGCGTGTTCGCTGCCCAAATGGTGGCGCGAATTATGGTCAAATCCCCCGAACACCGCCGCGCGCTGTGGCAAATCGTACTTCTAATGCTGACCGGTACGCTGTTCTGGGTATTGGCGCAGCAGGGCGGTAGCTCAATCAGCCTGTTTATCGACCACTTTGTTAATCGCCGCCTGCTGAATATTGAAGTGCCGACCGCGCTGTTCCAGTCGGTGAATGCCGTGGCGGTGATGGCGGCGGGCGTCGTGCTGGCGTGGCTAATGCGCCCCGAAGGCAGTACCCGTTCGGCGCTGCGCGTCTGGCTGAAGTTTGCCTTCGGTCTGGTGCTGATGGGCTGCGGTTTTATGCTGCTGGCGCTTAATGCGCGCCACGGTGCGACACAGGGCCAGGCGTCGATGGGCATGATGGTGGCTGGTCTGGCGCTGATGGGCTTTGCCGAGCTGTTTATCGATCCGGTGGCGATGGCGCAAATCACCCGTCTCAATATGCCCGGCGTGACCGGCGTGCTGACCGGGATTTATATGCTGGCGACCGGCGCGGTGGCTAACTGGCTGGCGGGCGTGGTGGCGCAGCAGACCACCGAGTCGCAAATCAGCGATACGGCGATTGTCGCGTATCAGCATTTCTTTGCGCAAATGGGCGAGTGGACGCTGGGCTGCGTGGTGGCGATTGTCATTATCGCTTTTGCCGCTGCCTGTAGCGTGGGCAAACGCCGCGCGGCTGCCGGTGATTTTCCAACTCGTGCGGACCTGTAGCCCGGACAGGTGCGCAGCGCCGCCTCCGGGGTCCATACCCAATAGCGGAGCGAAAGCCGCTCCTTGCACCGTTCACTAATCAGGAGGAGGATATTCTGGCGAGCGCGGAAGCCGAAGACAAAAAACTGTTACTTAAGCGATGGCTGAGTGAAATCAGCCGGAAGTGAAACCAGGCTCCTTAAGATTGTTCTCCGGTGCTGCCACCCGAGACAGGCCGCGCCGTGTAGTGACCTGGTTCAATTATCGAAGCAAGTTTGCAAGCAGGGTTATGAGGAACCAACATGTCTGAACAACAAGCACAAGGTGCCGATGAGGCAATTGACCTTAATAATGAACTGAAAACCCGTCGTGAAAAACTGGCCGCGCTGCGCGAGCAGGGCGTGGCGTTCCCGAACGATTTTCGTCGCGACCATACCTCTGACCAGCTCCATGCTGAATTCGATGGTAAGGACAACGACGAACTCACTTCTCTGAGCGTCGACGTCTCCGTTGCTGGCCGCATGATGACTCGCCGTATCATGGGGAAAGCCTCCTTCGTCACCTTACAGGACGTTGGCGGTCGCATTCAGCTATACGTTGCCCGCGACGACCTGCCGGAAGGCGTCTATAACGAGCAGTTTAAAAAATGGGACCTCGGCGACATCATCGCCGCGCGCGGTAAACTGTTTAAAACCCAGACCGGCGAACTCTCCATTCACTGCACCGAGCTGCGCCTGCTGACCAAAGCCCTGCGTCCGCTGCCGGACAAATTCCACGGCCTGCAGGATCAGGAAGCGCGCTACCGTCAGCGTTATCTCGATCTGATCTCCAACGAAGAGTCGCGCCACACCTTTAAGGTGCGCTCGCAGATCCTCGCGACTATGCGTCAATTTATGGTCGCGCGCGGCTTTATGGAAGTGGAAACCCCGATGATGCAGGTGATCCCCGGCGGCGCTTCGGCGCGTCCGTTTATCACCCATCATAATGCCCTCGATCTGGACATGTATCTGCGCATCGCGCCGGAGCTATACCTGAAACGGCTGGTGGTTGGCGGCTTCGAACGGGTTTTCGAGATCAACCGTAACTTTCGTAACGAAGGGATCTCCGTACGCCATAACCCTGAGTTCACCATGATGGAACTCTATATGGCGTATGCGGATTACAAGGATCTGATCGAACTGACCGAGTCGCTATTCCGCACGCTGGCGCAGACCGTACTGGGTAAAACCGAAGTGCCGTACGGCGACCAGATGTTCGACTTCGGCAAGCCGTTTGAAAAACTGACCATGCGCGAAGCGATTAAGAAATACCGTCCGGAAACTGAGATGGCGGATTTGGATAACTTCGACGCGGCGAAAGCGCTGGCGGAATCCATCGGCATTCATGTCGAGAAAAGTTGGGGACTGGGGCGTATCGTCACCGAGATCTTCGACGAAGTGGCGGAAGCGCACCTGATCCAGCCGACCTTTATCACCGAGTATCCGGCAGAAGTTTCGCCGCTGGCGCGCCGTAACGATGTGAACCCGGAAATCACCGATCGCTTCGAGTTCTTTATCGGCGGGCGTGAAATCGGTAACGGTTTTAGCGAGCTGAACGATGCCGAAGACCAGGCGCAGCGTTTTCTCGATCAGGTTAACGCCAAAGCGGCGGGCGATGACGAAGCGATGTTCTACGACGAAGACTACGTCACCGCGCTGGAATATGGCCTGCCACCGACCGCCGGTCTGGGGATTGGTATCGACCGTATGGTGATGCTGTTTACTAACAGCCATACCATTCGCGATGTGATCCTGTTCCCGGCCATGCGTCCGGTGAAATAAGTGCTATTGCAATAAACCCAACCCCGGTCTGGTGCCGGGGTTTTTTGCATCTACAGGGGCATTTATCCGACGCTGCCCCACACCATATTGCCTTTATGGAAGGTCGCGGCACGCGGCGAAATTCGCGCCACCGCCTCGGCGGAACAGGAAGCGTCAACCAGCACGAAGCTGGCTTCATCCTGCGCCCTGGGCCAGACGCGCTCGCCCTTATCATTGAGCGGCAGCACGTTGCCGGTGGCGATGGCCAGCGAACGGGAGAGCGTCTGCTCGTTGGGGCGAATATAGAGCTGGGCGTAAAGGTTAGCTTTTTCCAGCATGTCGCCGAGGCCATACGGCGACCAGTGATCGATAACGCTATCGGTACCGGTCATCACAAAGACGCCTTTATCACGCAGCTGTTTGAGCGGCATATGCAGCGTGCCGATGGGCACGGTGGAGGCAATGGTGATTTGCTGCGCCGCCATACGCGTGGCGATTTCATCTACCTGCTGCTCATTCATCATCGCCAGCGCGAAGGCGTGGCTGATGGTTAGCTTGCCTTTCAACTGCGGTGTTTTCTCGACGGTTTCCACCATATAATTCACCGCCGCTATGCCCGCCGGGCTAGTCTCGTGCAGGTGAATATCGACGCCTTTATCGTAATCGAGCGCAATCTGGAACATGGTATCGAGCGATTTCTCCATCGCGCCGTCGACGCTGGTCGGATCCAGCCCACCAACATAGTGTGCGCCGGCCTGCATCGCTTCACGCACCAGCGGTTCAGATTTCGACAGCAGCAGCCCATGCTGTGGAAAGGCGACGATCTCGCACGCAAAATCCGCCTGACGTCGCGCCAGCACCGCCTGAAGATTTTCGAGATTTTTCAGCCCGGAGACTGGCTCAATATTGCAGTGGCTGCGGGCGATGGTGGAGCCTTTGGACTGGATCAGGTCGATCAGTTTTTCGGCATGCGCTTGCGTGTAAGGCTGTAGCTCGGGCAGCAGCTTCTGCTCCAGCTTGATCATATCCTGAATCGTGGTGCCCGCCGGGCGGTTCAGCGATCGCCACGGGCCACCGTAGAAGGTTTTATCCAGGTGAATATGCATATCGCGCATCGCCGGCAGCATCAGCTTGCCACCTGCGTCATAGTGGGGAAGGGCGGTATCGGGATGGTTTTTATTACTTAACAGCGCCGCAATTTTGCCGTCGCGAATCTCCAGCGTTTGCCGTTCAGTGCGGGTGTGCACCGCAACCCCGTTCTCATACTCAAAGCCGCTTTCCAGCAGGACGTTGTCGAGATAGTAGTGGTTGTTGGCGATGCGATTGATGCTTTTATTTTCGCAGGTGCTCGCCGGAGTCTGGCTGTTCGCGGCATAGGCGGCCGGAACCGCACCACCGAACAGAGCGGCAGCGGTGACCATCTTACCGCTCTGGCTGAGAAACTCCCGGCGGCTATTGTCTCTATTCATCTCTCTTCCTTTTGTTTTAGAGCCTATCTTAGTCATGCACGATATGGGTTCCGGTTTCCCCGCGCAGCGCGGCGGCCAGGCGTTCCGGCGTGGTAATGATGACCCGTTTGCCGCCGTGTTGCAGGAACTCGAGGCTGGCGACGATTTTTGGCAGCATACTGCCCGCCGGGAAATGGCCTTCCTGCATATAGCGGGTCATTTCGCTGACGGTGGTTGTGCCCAGCGCCTGCTGATTGGGTTGACCAAAATGGATACAGACTTTTTCAACACCGGTGGTGATAACCAGAATATCGGCGCGGATCTCGCGGGCCAGCAGGGCGGTGGAGAGATCTTTGTCGATCACCGCATCGACGCTCTGATAATCCCCCTGCTCACCGCGCACCACCGGAATACCGCCGCCGCCTGCGCCAATCACGATAAAACCTTGCTGAGTCAGGGTTTTGATAGCAGCGGCCTCGACGATGCGTTGCGGCTCAGGAGAAGCCACGACCCGACGGTAACCGCGTCCTGAGTCTTCGACAAATCGCCAGTCTGGATGGGCATGCAGGAGCTCATCACGCTGGTTTTCATTAAAGAACGCGCCGATGGGTTTGGTCGGATGGGCAAAACCAGGATCGTTTTTATCCACCTCCACTTGCGTCACCACCGTCACCGCTTTTTGTTCGCCGCGTTTGGCGAGACGGTTGTTCAGCGCTTGTTGAATAAGATAGCCGATCCCACCCTGAGTATCGGCGACGCAGTTGGCCAGCGGGGTGAGCGGCAGACCCTCGCGCTCATGGGCGATTTCGGCGCGGCGTAAATCCAGCCCTACCTGCGGCCCGTTGCCGTGGGTGAGCACCACGTTGTAATCGGACGCCAGCATCTCCAGCACCGTATTGGCGACCGCTTTCACCGCCTGCGCCTGATGTTCAATCGACTGGCTGGCGTTGTCTTTGATTATGCTGTTGCCACCAATGGCAACGACCACAAGTTCTTTCATGGTGTAGGTTTCCAGTGCAGAAGGTGATGTGATTATTGTTGTTGGGTTTGCACCCTCTCCCTTTTAAAGGGAGAGGGTGCGTCCGTTATCCGTTGTAGCGTTCGCACCAGCTTAAAATCGCCTTCTCGAAGCAAGCGAACGGTGGATGAACAATCCCGGCACCAATCATGCCGATGCCCGCATCTTTATGCGCAATAGCGGTGTTGATCACCGGTAGAATGCCGCTGCTGCCGACGCGGGTGATATCGATAGCCGTCGGCACGCCCATAAAACCGAGCAGCGGGATGGTGACATTCGGGTTCTCGCCCAGCGTGATTTCGCGCATCTGGCGGGAGAAATCGATAGCCTCTTCCACCGTACCGCCCACCAGCGCCACAATTGCCGGGGCCGTCGCCATCGCAAAACCGCCGATGCCGTAGGTTTCGGTAATCGCGCTATCGCCAATATCCAGCCCCGAGTCTTCCGGCTTATATCCGGCAAACATTGGGCCAATCACCTGCTGTGCCGGGCCGGTAAACCATTGCCCCGGCAGGCCGCTGACCCGCAGGCCAAACTCGACGCCGTTGCGCGCCATAGTGGTGACCACGGTGCTGTATTCGATGCCGTGCGCTGCGTCCATCGCCGCTTTACACATCGCCATCCACGTCGGGCCGGAGAAGTAGTCGCTGCTGGCGACGAATTCAAACACTTCGCGCTGCTGCTCAACGGAGTAACCCGCCTGAATAATCCCTGGCGTCAGCGCCTGGATCAGCAGCGTGGTGCCCGCGTTGTTGCGGTTATGACACTCGTCGCCCATGTGCAGCGCCTGTGCCAGCATCAGCCGCAGGTCAATCTCGCCGATGATTTTCATCGCGTCGCGCAGCATCGGGCCCTGTACGTCACGCATCCAGTTCAGACGGTCGATCACGCTCTGGTCGTTAGCCCCCATGCGCAGGATCTTCGCCATCTGCTCGCTCATGTTGGTATAAGCGATGTTGCCGTAGGTTTTGTTCTCGACGATATGCATAAACATCGAAGCGGAGGTCACACCCGCCATCGACCCCACGCAGTCATGCTCGTGGCACGGCGAGAAGGTGATTTCGCCGGAAGCCGCCAGTACCGCCGCTTCGTCGATATCCTTCGCCAGCCCTTCAAACACCAGCGCCCCGGTGACCGCACCTTTCATTGCGCCGCACATATTTTCCCACTTCACCGGCGGGCCAGCGTGGAGAATGGTTTTCGGCGTCATGCCCGGCACCACGTTGATCGCTTGATCAAAGCCAATCAGCACCGGATGCGACTGAATAATACGTTCCAGCGCCTGCTGGTTGGCGTCGGCGATTTTCTCCGCCAGCGGCGAGTCGGCGATGCTATCCAGTGCGTTAACAATCTGCATATTGCCCTGGCCCGGCGGCGTCCAGTCGAGCTGGGTGACATTAACATGCTGCTTTTTCAGATCGTCGCTAAACATGGCGATACCGACGTTAATCACGTTCAACGGTTGGTTAAATAACTGGCTCATCAGGCGTTCTCCCCTTTGCAGATAAATTCACGCGCCAGCAATCCGGTATTGGTGCTGCTGCTGGCCAGAATGACGCCCGCGTCGCTTAACATCTGGCGCTGTTTTTCCAGCGATGGCGTATCAAGATCGGTCCCCAGCACGTAGCCGAGGATCGCAAGCTCTCGCCCTTCGGCGGCAGCGATCGCTTTTGTTTCTCGGATTGCCTCGATCGTTGAACCGACTGGATCCTCGTGCGAGCCAAAACCGAGCACGAAGTCCATCACGATGACGCCGACTTCAGGATCGCGCGCTTCCTGGAGCAGACGGCTGATGCGGTTAGTCGGGTCGATCATCGGATGCGGCTTGCCGTTGGTGAAGTCATCATCACCGAAATCGAGGAAGGTGTGTTTGACGCTGCGGTTAATGTCAGTCAGACGGAAGGCTGGGTCGGGCTGAATGTTGCTGTAAACGTCACCGTATTTTTCCATCACCGCAAACATCGTTTCATCGCACAGGGTGCCGCCGCAGAACAGGCCGCGAATATATTTTTGCTGTGGCGTGAGCTGCGCACGAACCTCGGCAATCAGCTTTCCGTTCAGTGGGTGCAGGTCTAAAGACTCTTTTTTCACGCCGCTCAGCAGAACCGCTTTCAGCGCCGCTTCTTTGGTCCCGCGTGCAAACTGTAGCCCTTGTTCATCCGCCGGAGGCTCAGCGCGACCAAGGAAGCAGGCGACCACCGGTTTACGGCAGCTTCGTGCACGTTCCAGTACTTTACGTGCCACCGCAGGGGCGGGCGGTTTAGAGACCAGCGCGATGATTTCAGTTTGCGGATCGTTTTCCAGCATGGCGATGGCGTCGAGCATCATCAGCCCGCCAATTCTTTCACTCAGGTCGCGTCCGCCGGTGCCGATCAGCTGTGAGATGCCGCCGCCGAAGTCGTGAATGCGCACGCTCAGCTCCTGGCTACCGGTGCCGGATGCGCCAATAATGCCGATATTACCGCGCCGCACCGCGTTGCCAAAGCACAGCGCCGCGCCGTTAATGATGGCGGTGCCGCAGTCCGGGCCCATAATCAGTAACCCTTTTTCATGCGCCAGCTGCTTAAGCGCCAGCTCATCTTCAATCGACACGTTGTCGGAAAACAGCATCACGTTGAGGTCATTTTGCAGCGCCTGACGCGCTTCGCGGGCGGCGAACAGACCGTTGACCGAAATCACCGCCAGGTTGCTCTCGGGTATATGCTTTTTGGCGCTGGCAAGGGTGGCGTAGCGCGCTTCGTGCGAGCCGCTGTCGGCCTTTTTAGTGAATAATTCTTCAATAGCCGCCAGCGTCTGCTCGTTATCGGCGCCGTTTTTGCCGTTGATAACGATCATCAGGTCGCCGTTTTTCGCCTCATCAAGCTCTGTCGTCAGCAGCCCGAGATTCTTCAGCACGCCCTTGTTCATCTCGGTCGCCATCGCCACAAACGCCTGCTCGACGCCGTCGAGTTGGTTGGCGCGTGTCGATATCGACATCAGCGACACGGAATCAAAATACGTGTTCTTTTTAATAACTATTTTGACTGACATAATTCCCTCCGTAGGTTTGGCTCAGCGCGCAGGCGTCCGCTATGCCATACAGCATGTCGCAGCCGGAACTTGAGCCAATATTTTTAATCTCGGCAATGGTCTGAATAGAAAAATGGTCCACCTGATTAATTATCTGGTTAATCAAGGTGGCAATACTTTCGCGATAACGCTGATGTAAAGCAGCTTCTAACGTTATTGCACTCAGCTGCGTAGTATTATTTTTGGCACTTTGTAGTGCAGTTAAAAATGCTTCCCGGTATTTTTCTGCCGGGTGGTCGGTAATAAATAAAATAATGCTTAGCCCTACAAGGTAATCATCCGCTGACGGCGTCAGGCCAATTCCCAACCCAATCATCTGGCTAACCGCCTGAGTGATGTTTTGTTTTTGCGTAATGGCGTTAAGTAATCTTTTTCGTCGCTCTTGCAATTCCCTGGCGAGCTCCCGATAAAAAGGATTGTCGCCGCGATAGAGGAATAACGTTTCATCCTCATGGAGTTGCAGGTGAATAAACTCTTGCCAGCGTGACCAGGGAATAGCCCCAAATCGCGCGGTATTCAGCGTCATTTTCGGCGTCTGCCAGCGAAAGCAGGTACCGGTATTTATCCAGATATTCTTGCCAACGCCGATGCCTGAATCACCAAATTCGACCGTTTCACCTGGCCGGAACAGGGTGTTTAAGTGTGTGAGCGCTAACCGACAGCTGTTGGGGGCGTTATCGTAGCCTTCGCCAAGCAGCGTCAGTAGCTGCTGCTCTGTCGGGAGCCAGATATTGACCGCCCGGGAAAAGACCTGCTCAATCCGTCCACTACCGCGTGCACAGAGAAAACCCTCATCTGCAGTTAGCGCTTGCACACATCGTGGTGTGAAGGTGTTGATAGCGCTGCTCCTGTTTATGCTCCCGCAGAAATTAGCAATTGGGCAATCTCTTCAAACCCTTTCTCCCGTGCCAGCTCCAGCGGGGTTTTGCCATATTTATCGGTCATATGCGGGCTGGCGTCGTGCTCCAGCAGCAGCTTAACAATAGCCTGCTGCGTCGGGCCGCCGTCATTGAGAACGATCGCTTCCAGCAGCGGCGTCCAGCCAACAAAGTTGGTGTGGTTGACGTTAATATCGGTCTCGGCCAGCAGTATTTTAACGATCTCAATATGGCCTTTTTCGCAGGCAGGCGTCAGGCCCACGCCGCCAAATCGGGTTAAACAGTTCAGATCCGGCTTTGCGGGGAGTATTAATTGCAGCAATTTAATATCGTTATTCAGGCAGCTGAGTAAAAAGGGATTGAGGCAGGTTCTGTCCTGCTGATTAATATCGACTCCGGCGGAAATTAACACAGAGACGCAGTCATAATGGTGATTCAGACTTGCCAGCGTAATGGCCGTTTGTCCCTGGCGATTGCTGGCATTAATATCGAAACCTTGTGTTAGACAGGTTTTTAATTGATTTAAATTACCTAGTTCAGCAGCCAGTAAATATTCATTCAGCAGATTTGGTGTGGTCATTATCATTCCCCTGATTTTTGTGGCTGTTTATTGGTGGTCTGAGAATAGCAACGAAATTATGAGAAAAGAACCCGCTTAAATTTTATTCGCCATAATCAGGTTGATTGTTGAATATTATTTAATAATCGATGCAGACTGTGCGTTAGTGCAACGTTTGTTTCTTTCCCTCTTTGTCCCTTAACTCAATCGGGTTTTGTTTCGATATAGTTTCCTCGCTGAAATACTTCATCAGGCCATTTTAATAAGAGGAGAGAGATATGAACGGACTCACCGCTACGGGGATTACGGTTGGCATCTGCGCTGGCGTCTGGCAGCTGATTTCCTCGCACGTTGGGCTGCAACACGGTTGGGAATTACTCGGTACCATTGGCTTTGTCGCCTTTTGTAGTTTTTACGCGGCGGGCGGCGGTAAAGAAGGCTGGGTAAAAAGTCTCTTCGTTAACTATTCCGGGGCCATCTGGGCGTATCTCGCCGCGCTGGCCGCGGGGGGGATTGCTTCAGCCACGGGAATTTCGGGCTTCTGGGCCAGCGTAATAACCACGGTGCCGTTTTCGGCGGTTATCGTCTGGCAGGGACGGTTTGCGCTCACTTCTTTTATTCCTGGCGGCTTCCTGGGGATGACGCTGTTTTTCGCCACCGGGCTGAACTGGACGGTGACGTTGTTGGGGTTCCTGGCCGGTAACTGCGTGGGCTTTATTTCCGAGTATAGCGGGCGAAAACTCAGCGAGGCGACGTCGAAGGAGAACGTGTAATAAGCCGCCAGTTTTTAAAAGATATTCAAAAATGGTTGCCCTGGCATCAGTACTGCCAATACATTTCCCAACTGTATGGGTAAATAAAAGCAGGAGCACCACATGAATTCCATTTTTACTGAAGAGAACCTGCTGGCGTTTACCACCGCAGCACGTTTCGGCAGCTTTAGTAAAGCCGCAGATGAGCTGGGGCTGACCACATCAGCCATTAGCTACACCATCAAACGGATGGAGGCGGGGCTGGACGTGGTGCTTTTTACCCGCAATACCCGCAGCATTGAGTTGACCGAATCCGGTTTTTATCTTTTTCGCAAAGCCACTGACCTGTTGAATGATTTTCACGCTATCAAGCGCAGCATCGATACCATCTCTCAGGGAATTGAAGCGCGGGTGCGCATCTGTATTAATCAGTTGCTCTATACGCCGCGCCACACGGCACGGCTGCTACAGGTGTTAAAAAAACAGTTTCCTACTTGCCAGATAACTGTGACCACCGAGGTCTATAACGGTGTCTGGGACTCGATGATTAATAATCAAGCGAATATCGCTATCGGTGCGCCGGATACCCTGCTCGACGGCGGCGGTATTGATTACACTGAGATCGGCTCGATCCGCTGGGTATTTGCTATTGCCCCGGATCATCCGTTGGCGTTTATGCCGGAGCCGATTTCCGAAAGCCAGCTACGCCTGTACCCCAATATCATGGTTGAGGATACCGCCAGCACCATTAATAAAAAGGTGGGCTGGCTGCTGCACGGTCAGGAGGCGATCCTGGTGCCGGACTTTAATACCAAATGCCAGTGCCAGATCCTCGGTGAAGGGATCGGATTTCTGCCGGATTATATGGCGCATGAAGCGATGGAGAAGAAATTGCTGGTGACCCGCCAGATCCACAACCCGCGACAGGACTCGGGAATGCTGCTGGCGACCCAGCACGCCGCGACCGGCCAGGTGACGCAATGGATCAAAAAAGGGTTTCGTCCGGGAGGGATATTAACGACGATTTATCAGGATTTACTCCATCGTCAGGAGACGCGAGAATAATATTCAGGCTTTTATTACGGTCGCGCTTACTCCTGACACCTTATGTGCTATAACAGCGCGCATAAAAAACATAAGGTGTTAATTAAATGAAAAATTTAAAGTTAATTGTTGGTGGCATGATCTGTGTTAGTTGTTTATTAACGTCAGTATCATTAATAGCGAGTGATAAAATAAACAGCAATGCCGTTCGTTTTGATAAAGGCAGCAACGGCACGATAATAAAAAGTACCGTGACCGGTGATGATAGTCATGATTTTACGCTGATGGCAAAATCGGGCCAGATGATGCATATCAGCATGAAGAGCCAGTGGCCGCATCCTTATTTTAACGTGATCACACCGGCTAACGAGGTGATTTATAACGGATCAATGAGCGGCGATGTTTTTGAGCAACGTCTTACTGCTGGTGGTAAATATACCGTGCGGGTTTATCAGATGGGGGGGGCGCGTGATGAAGGTAAAACCAGCACCTATGCGCTGACGTTTAAAATCACGGATTAATATTTCAACATGAGCGTTCGGCTTTCCCCGGATTGCGGCGTAAATGCCTTATACGGGCTACCGGATCGCAGATGGCGGTGAACCCGTAGCCCGGGCAAGGCGCGTTGAGCGCCGCCCCCGGGAGCAGAGCGCAGAGTGGCTGAATTTCCCGGAGGCGGCGCGTGACACGCCTGTCCGGGCTACCGATCTGCCCACGGCAGTGAACCCCTGGCCCGGGAAGCCGTAGCGGACTGCCCTCCTGGATTGTGGTGTAAACCCCCGAACCGGGCTACAGCCCTTCGGTCACGATTTTTGCCGCTGCGGCTAATACCTCTTTGCGGCTTTTCGCATCCTGCTGTGGTTGGGTGAAATAAGTGACTAACACCAGCGGGGCATGATTTTCCGGCCAGATAACGGCGATATCATTGGTCGTGCCGTAATCACCGGCGCCGGTTTTATCTCCCACGACCCAGCCTGCAGGCAGCCCCGCGCTAATGCTCTGCCCGCCGGTGGTGTTGCCTTTCAACCATGTCACTAACTGGGCGCGCTGCTGTTCACCCAGAGCATTACCCAGCGTCAGCTTGTGCAGGCTTTCGGCCATCGCCAGCGGCGTGGTGGTATCGCGTTCATCACCCGGGATCGCGGTGTTCAGCGCAGGCTCCGTACGATCAAGACGAAAAGTGACATCGCCAATGCTGCGGGCGAATGCGGTCACTTTGTCTGGTCCGCCAAGATAACCAATCATCTTATTCATCGCGGTGTTATCGCTATATTGCAGGGTTGCGGCGCTTAATTCCGCCAGCGTCATTCCGCTCTGCAGATGTTTTTCGGTCACCGGACTCCAGACCACCAAATCTGATTTCTTAATCTCCAGTCTTTTATTCAATACTTGATTATCGACTTCGCTTTGCTTTAACACCGCGGCAGCGGCCATCACTTTACCGGTGCTGCACATGGCAAAACGTTCATCTCCGCGATATAAGATTTGAGAATTATCTGTAGTATTAATCAGCGCTACGCCCAGCCTGCCGCCGGAGCTTTTTTCTAAATCAGTCAGCTTCTGCTGAATAGCATCGGCATTGGCCCATAATGAACTGCTACAGAGCAATAAAGGCAAGGCGGCGGCAATCAGGGCGGTTTTACGCCACGAACATTTAATCATCTCTGGCTCCTTGATAGTGATTAGCTGCCCGGACTATCCGCGACATCTTGTATTTTGACAAGTGGTAATTCGATGATGGAATTCCATCATTAATTCGTTATTCCTCACCCTTAGCGCCTGCTTATAGTGTCCTTTGTGTATACCCCATAAAAACAAGGAGCCGCTATGTTCCCGTCTCAGTTACCGAAACCGCGCCATCACGCCGCGCAATCTGTCCCTGTTCTGCGCTGGGGAATTATTGGCCCCGGATGGATTGCCGAGCGTTTTGTAAAATCTTTAAAAGAGCAGAGCCGTCAGCAGGTTGTCGCCGTGGCCTCGCGCACGCAACAAAAGGCCGACAGTTTTGCTGCACAGTGGGCGATCCCTCAGGCTTACGCTCAGGTGGATGAGATGCTGGCGCGTCCGGATATTGATGCAGTGTATATTGCCACGCCGCACAATCACCATTTCCCGGACGGGCTGCGGGTACTAAAAGCGGGTAAGCATGTGCTGATTGAAAAGCCTTTTGCGCTGAACCGGCGGGAAGGGGCCGCGCTACAAGCCGAAGCGGCAAAGCGGGGCAAGTTGGCGATGGAGGCGATGTGGTGCGACTACGCGCCGAAATATGATGTGATTCGCCAACTGCTGGATGACGGCGTACTGGGCGATCTGCATACGCTGCTCGCCGATCACGGGGAGTTCTTTACGCCGGATCATCGCATTTTTAATGCCGACCTCGCCGGTGGTCCGATGATGGATCTTGGCAGCTATCTGACCTCGTTTAGCGTCATGGTTGGCGGTGTGCCGCAGGATATTATCGCCCGCGGGCGTCCAGCCCAGAAAGGCGTCAACGGGCAAATTTCGATGCTTTTTAACTGGGAAGAGGGCTTGCAAGGGCTGCTGAACACCACGCTATTCAGCAATACGCCGGGCGGCGCGGTGGTGGCCGGGCGCAATGCGACTCTGACCCTTGATGGGCAGTTTTACGCGCCGGGGAATTTTACCCTCACCGCCAGCCAGGGCGGCAATGTGTTGCGCTGGGAAGAGCCGCGTAATCGCTATGACCAGCTGTTTTATCAGGCCGAGCATTTTGCCTGGTGCGTCGGGCAGGGATTAACGAATTCGCCGATCCGCCCGTTGGCCAGGGTGCTGGAAAACCTGAGCGTAATGGATGAAGTGCGGCGGCAGATTGGCGTGGTATTTAACGAAGAGCGCTAGTGGCGCGGTGCTTGCCCCGTATACCGTCAGGTATACGGGGCTTTTTTACGACAGGTCGACGCTAACAAATTGCTCCTGTTGCAGCGAGAGCACGGCGGCCTCGGCGATAGCCTGCGCTTGCAGGCCGTCCAGCAGCCCCGGCAGGTCCGGTACGTTTTCCCCGCGCAGCGATCGGACAAAGGCATCCATGTGCTGATAATACGAACCCTGGACACGGCTGAACCAGTCCGGATACAGACCGGGCTGAATGCAGCGATCTCCTTGCCACAGCGTCACGCCGCGTGATGTCTGGCTGCCGGACTCTACCACGCCATCCGCTCCAAGCAGGCTAACGCGTTCATCGTAGCCGTGGCCGGTACGCCGGGTATTGTCCAGCTGAGCCAGCCCGCCGCCGCGCATTCTCAGCAGCAGAATGGAGGTGTCGACATCATCGAACCCGGCGATCTCCGGCTGCGCCAGCGCGCCTCCCATGGCGGCGACGGTCGTCACTTCATCGCCGGTAAGAAAACGCAGCAGGTCAAAAAAGTGAATCGCCTGGTCGCGCATCTGGCCGCCGGAGCTGCGCAGATACTCGAGCGGCGGCATAACCGATGCCCGGCACACCATCTGTACCAGCTCGATTTTGCCGATAACGCCAGCCTCAACCTGACGGCGCAACTGCTGATGGCTGGCGTCAAAGCGGCGGTTAAACCCCACGGTTACCGGCACTTTGAGCGGCAACACTTTCTCGACAACCTCCCGTGCGCGAGCCAGCGAAAGATCGATGGGTTTTTCGCAGTAGACGGCTTTCCCGGCGCGCGCGGCGGCCTCCAGCAGCTCCGCGTGCGATGGGGTTGAGCTGGCGATCAGCACCGCATCAATCGCATCGCTATTGATGGCCTCGGCGACGGTTACCGCCCGCGCGCTGTAACGGGAGGCCAGCGCTTTCGCCCGATTGGGGTCGGCATCAGCCACCATGGCCAGAACGGTATGTTCATGGCGAGCAAGGCTGGCGGCGTGAACCTGGCCGATAAAACCGCTGCCTAACAGTGCAAAACGAATGCAGGTCATTTTTCTTCTCCAGAAAAAGGGATTTACCGCTGCCAAAGTAATCCGTTTGCTACACTGACCGACACAGGCGTTTTGATGGATTTCCATCATGGTGAGGGGAGCGATGAAAAGTATTTCGCTGGAGGAACTGGCTAAGCAGATTGGCGTTGGTGTGGCGACTGTTGATCGGGTGCTTAACGAGCGCGGCGGCGTATCGCCGGAAACCACCCGCAGAGTGTTGCAGGCGGCCCGCGAAGCCGGGCTGAAGCGGATTTTGCCACAAGAGCGTCGCCTACCGTGGCAAATCGAAGTGCTCCTCAGCGCTAATGATTCGTTGTTTTTCTCCCGCCTGACGCAGGATTTCGCCGACGTGGCGGATAGTCTTGGCTATCGTCGTCTTACGCTGCACCGCACGCTGGTGGCGGAATCTGAGCCAGAAAAATTGGCGAAAAGCATTATCCGCAGCAGTAAAAAGCGCCATGCGATCATTGTCTTTGGCAACGAACATCCGCGGGTCTACGAGGCGTTGCGTCAATGCCGAGAGGCAAACGTGCCGGTGATTACGCTGGTCACCGACCTTCCGCAAGCGCAGAGGCTCTGTCATGTGGGGATTAATCAGCAGCAGGCTGGACGCACCGCAGGCATGATGATGGGACTGATGGCCCATCGTTCCGGCGAAGTGCTGATGATCTGCGGTCGCCAGGACTTCAGCGCTCATCGCTCGCGTATTCAGGGCTTTCGCGATGTGATTAGCCAACGTTTTCCTCATCTACAACTGGGTGAAGTACTGGCGGGGGAGGATAACCGACAGCAAATCGACCGCCTGCTGGAGAAAGCCCTGAACCGTAATCGCGATGTCGTCGGCATTTACAATACCGGCCTTGGCAATACGCAGGTGGCGCAGGCGCTGGCCCGCCATCGTCGCTACGGCGAATGCTGCTGGATTACCCATGAACGATACAGCACCACCCGTGAGCAGTTGGCGCAGGGGGGAATGGCATTGACGCTCGATCAAAACCCTCGCCAGCACGCCCAACTGGCGGTGGAACTGGCCCTGCGCCATCTTGAGACCGGCTATCAACCGGATGTTTTTAGCGATGGTAGGGTCGAATTTATCCTCTATAGCGCTGAAAACGTCGACTGAGCGCTCTTATTCTTCTTTTTGAACTCCCCGCAAGGCTTATCTCACAGCGCCCCAAATCGTCGCCTGTCTCTCATTTTTTGCGCATTTATGCGTCAATGTTAGATGTGTGTCAAAGTTCTGTTAACGTGCGGTTTTAAAATTTTCATTTCAGTTATTTACTTATAAAAGTTTCATATGTGTTGTTAATGAAATAAATGGTCTGGAATGTTTCTTTCGTAATAAATGGACTGATGTTTCAAAAACACATTCTAAAACAACTAAATTTTGTGATTCCGATCAACAGTGAAAAATGCGCCAGCACGCGGTCCGTTTTTTCGAAAAGCTGAAAAAGCAGGCGCTTAACGCACAATTAATGAAACTAATTTTTCATTTTATCTTACCTAACCGATGTACCTGTAAATAAAGGATCAACTATGAATATCAAGAAAACGGTTGTTGCCTCTTTGATAGCCTGCATGCTGCCAGCGGTCGTGATGGCGAAAGATATTTCGGTCGGTGTGTCTATGGCGCTATTTGATGACAACTTCCTGACGATTCTGCGCACCGCGATGCAAAAAGAGATGCAAAAAGATGGAGTTAAGTCGCAGGTCGAAGATGCCAAAGGCGACGTCTCGCAGCAGCTACAGCAGGTACAAAATTTTATTGGCCAGGGCGTCGATGTGATTATCGTCAACCCGGTCGACACCAACGCGGTGAAGCCGATTATGGACCAGGCCACCAAAGCCGGTATTCCGCTGGTCTTTGTTAACCGCCGCCCACAGGCGCAGCTGACCGACAAAATGGCCTACGTCGGCTCTGACTCGGTGCTGGCGGGGCGCTTACAGATGGAAGCGTTAGCCAAGGCGATGAACGGTAAAGGCAACGTCGCCATTCTGCTCGGCGACCTGGCGAATGAATCGACCCGCGACCGCACCAAAGGCGTCGAAGAGGTGGTGGCGAAGTACCCGGATATCAAAATTGTGCAAAAACAGACCGCCAAATTTATGCGTAACGATGCCGTTGACGTGGTCAGCAACTGGATGACCAGCGGTGAAGACATTCAGGCTATCGCGTCCAACAACGATGAAATGGCCATCGGTGCGCTGCAGGCGCTGGGTAAAAACCCGAACCATATTCTGATTGCCGGAGTGGATGGCACGCCCGATGCGCTGCAAATGCTCAAAAACGGCAAGATGATCGCCACGATTTTCCAGGACGCGAAAGGGCAGGGCGAAGGCGCGGTTGATGCCGCCGTTAAGCTCGCTAACGGCGAGAAAGTGGAAAAGGTCATCGACGTTCCCTACCAGCTGATCACCAAAGACAACATGGCTGAGTTTGTGAACCGCAACCAGAAATAATTGCTCAGTGGTTTGGAGGTGGACGTATGAACGCTTTTGCACTTGAAGCCGAAGGTATCAGCAAGTTCTTCCCCGGCGTGAAGGCGCTCGACAACGTCTCATTACGCGTGCGCCCGGGGACGGTGCACGCGCTGATGGGCGAAAACGGCGCCGGGAAATCGACGTTAATGAAATGCCTTATCGGGATCTATCGCCCCGATAAAGGCGCGATCCGCGTCAAAGGAGAGCCGGTCCAGTTTCAGGATACGATGGACGCGCTGCGCTCCGGGATCTCGATGATCCACCAGGAGCTTAATCTGGTGCCGCATATGACGGTGGCGGAAAATATCTGGCTGGGCCGTGAGCCGATGAAATATGGCTTTGTCGATCATCGCCAGCTTACCCGCCAGACTCAGGAACTGCTGAATAAACTGAATATCCGTTTATCCGCTGACCGGCTGGTGGGGGAGTTAAGTATCGCTGCCCAGCAGATGGTGGAAATTGCCAAAGCGGTTTCCTGGAACGCGGATATTGTGATTATGGATGAGCCGACCTCGGCATTAACCGAGAGCGAAGTAGCGCACCTGTTTACGATTATTCGCGATTTGCGCCAGCAGGGAAAAGCCATTATTTACATCAGCCATAAGATGGACGAGATATTCGCGATTACCGATGAAATCAGCGTATTTCGCGATGGCACCTGGGTTGGCAGTCAAAATACCACCGAGTTTACTCGCCAGTCGCTGATTACCCAGATGGTTGGCCGGGAGCTTACTCAGCTCTTTCCCAAGTTTAATAACACCATTGGCGAAGAGGTGCTGACGGTGCGCAATTTGACGCGTAAAGGGGTCTTTCACGATATCAACTTTAGCGTACGGCGCGGCGAAATCCTCGGCGTGGCCGGGCTGGTGGGCGCCGGGCGTAGCGAAGTCATGGAAAGCCTGTTCGGCATGGAGCAAGCCGATAGCGGCGAAGTACTGATAGACGGAATGCCGGTTAATATCGATTCGCCGTCAACGGCCATCGAAAAAGGCATGGCGCTGCTCACCGAAGACCGCAAAAAGTCAGGCCTGTTCCTGGTGTTATCGGTCCTCGAGAATATGAGTATCGTCAAAATGCCGGAATATATTGGTAAAACCGGTTTTGTTCAGCATCTCAAAATGGCCGAAGACTGCATGGAGCAGATCCGCCGCCTGAATATTAAAACTCCAACCATGGATCAGATTATTAATAACCTCAGCGGTGGTAATCAGCAAAAAGTGCTGATTGCCCGCTGGCTTTTAGCCCAGCCGAAAATACTGATTCTCGATGAGCCAACGCGCGGAATCGACGTGGGGGCGAAAGCGGAAATTTATCATCTGATCAGCGAACTGGCGAACCGCGGCGTGGCGGTGATTATGGTCTCTTCTGAATTACCTGAAATTCTCGGCATGAGCGACCGGGTGATGGTGATGCATGAAGGGCGTATTACCGGCATCCTCGATAAAGAGGACGCCGACCAGGAAACCATTTTGTCGTTGGCATCCCATTGAGGCACAGAGAATGAGCAATATGAAAATAACGGCGACCCCGGTCAATGATAAGCCCTCTTTCTTTGGTCAATTACGTCACAAGCTGCCGAAAGATACCGGAATATTTATCGTCATGCTGGTGATTGCCCTGACTTTTGAAATTGCCGGTTGGTACGTGCGCGATCAGTCCTTTTTAATGAATACCAACCGCCTGATATTAATTGTTCTGCAAGTGGCGATTATCGGCATTATCGCGGTGGGGGTGACGCAGGTCATTATTACCACCGGGATTGACCTCTCCTCCGGTTCGGTGATCGCGCTCGCCGCCGTGGTGGCGGCAAGCCTCGCACAAACTTCCGACAGCCTGACGCCGATGTTCCCGTCGCTGGTCAATATGCCTGCGGTCATTCCGATTGGTGCCGGGATTGGCGTCGGCCTGCTGTGCGGTTTAACCAACGGGTTTCTCGTCACCCGCACCGGTATTCCGCCGTTTATCGCCACGCTGGGGATGATGGTGTCGGCGCGCGGCCTCGCGCAGTATTACACCCAGGGCAACCCGATTAGCTTCTTATCCGACAGCTTTACCGCTATCGGCCAGGGGGCAATGCCGGTGATTATTTTCTTCGTCGTCGCCGCGGTATTTCACATTGCCCTGAAACATACCCGCTACGGAAAATACGTGTACGCCATTGGTGGCAATATGACGTCGGCGAAGGTCTCCGGTATTAACGTGAATAAGTACCTGGTGATCGTCTATACCATCGCCGGGGCGCTCTCCGGCCTCGCGGGCGTGGTGCTGGCGGCGCGCGTCAGCAGCGGGCAGTCGAGCATGGGAATGTCCTATGAGCTGGATGCGATTGCCGCAGCGGTCATTGGCGGCAGCAGCCTGATGGGCGGGGTGGGGCGTATTACCGGAACCTTAATCGGCGCGATGATCCTTGGCCTGATTAAAAGCGGGTTTACCTTTGTCGGCGTCGACGCCTACGTGCAGGATATTATCAAAGGCATCATTATCGTCGCGGCGGTGACCATCGATATGCGGCGTAACCGCAAGAAACATTAACTCAAAGATAGCCCGCGGCGTGAATCGCTGCGGGCTGGTTGCTCGTTTACGCGCTACCCGGCTCCTGCTCATCGGCAGCAAGGCGCAAACTGTTGAGCAGCACGTTGGCCCCTTTCTCCGCCCACGCGGGCAGAATATTCTCCGCCTCGTTATGGCTAATCCCTTTCTCGCAGGGGATGAAAATCATGCTGGCGGGCGCGACCTTACTGACATAGCAGGTATCGTGACCGGCACCGGAAACCATGGTCCTGGCGCTGTAGCCCAATGCCTCTGCCGCTCGCTGACTGCGCACCAGGCACCCGGCGTCAAAGGCAATCGGCGCGTAATCGAAAATACGCTCGACGTTTGCTGCCACGCCGCGCGCTGCCAGCGCGTCAGCAGCGCCATGCAGAGCTTGCTCCATGGCTTCCAGCGCTGCGGTTTGTGGATGACGAAACTCGACGCTACATGCCACGCGGCCTGGAACCACGTTACGCGATCCCGGTATCACCTGCGCCATGCCAATCGTCGCCCGGCCATCAGGGTTGTGCGCGATGCCGATTTGCTCAACCGCCAGCGCGAGCTCGGCGAAAGCAGTCAACGCATCGCGGCGGCTGCCCATCGGCGTGGTTCCGGCGTGGGCGGAAAAGCCCTCCAGCGTGACGTTGAACCAGCGCTGACCCATTGCTGCATGGACGAGGCCGATATCAACGCCTTCTTCTTCCAGAATCGGCCCCTGTTCGATATGCACTTCGTAGCAGGCGTGCAGCGGGAAGGCGGCAGTCGGGCGTTCGCCGCGATAGCCGATAGCCTCCAGCGCCTCGCCGACGCTGATGCCGTCGCGATCTTCACGGGCGAGCGCATAGGCTTCGCTAAACTGTCCGGCCCAGACGCCGGATGCCAGCATTGCCGGGGCAAAGCGCGCCCCTTCTTCGTTGGTCCAGTTCACCAGCACGATATCGCGTTCGGTCTCAACGCCGAGATCGTTTAGCGTGCGCAGCGCTTCCAGTCCGGCCAGCACGCCGTAAATCCCGTCATAGCGGCCGCCGAGCGGCTGAGAGTCGACGTGCGAACCGGTCAGCACCGGAGCAAGCTGCGAATTTTTACCGGCGCGGCGGATAAACATATTGCCCATGCTATCGACTTCGCAGGGAAAACCAGCTTCCTGCGCCCACTGGCGCAGCAGATCGCGCGCCTGGCGGTCCTCGTCGCTCAGCGTCAGCCGGGTTACGCCGCCCGCCGGCGTCGCGCCGATAAGGGCCATCTCGTTGAGCGTCGACCACAGACGTTCGCCGTTGACGGTTATCATGGTTTGTCCTTTTTCACGCGATAGCGGAAGTCGCAGCACTTTCCACCCTGCATAATGGTGGTGGTGCGGGTCAGCTCCACGTCCGGGGCGTAGCCGACGATAAACTTGTCATCGCGGGCGCAGGAGAGCAGGTGACCAATTTCTCCCAGTCCCATCTCGTGGTACATCTCGGCGTAGCGGCAGCGGTTAACGTTGTAGTTATACTGCTGGTCGTCGGCGTCCAGCACCTTGACCTCCAGGGCGTTATCTTTCTCCCACAGATACTGCAGGGCGACAAAGCTCTGGATATCCGCGCCATTCGGCTCCTGGCTGGCAAACGCTTTTCCCGCCTCAATGGCGGCGTTTTCAATCGCTTCGCCGATAACGGCCTGGGCGCGAGCTTTACCTATCTCGCGCACCAGGATGTCGTAAATCGGCTTGATTATTTCTGCTTCAATTTTGCGGCGGGCGAGAATGCCCAGCTCATTATTATCACTCATCACATTGCCTCACTGCGTTACTTCGTTGTTGCGCCGCCGAGTACGGTTTGCGGCTGCCATTTACCGTCGACGACTTTGTAAACGGTAAAGGTTGGCGATTTCAGGTTGCCCTCTTTATCAAAGGCGATTTGTCCGGTGACCCCGGAATAGCTAATGGCGCGCAGCGCGGGCAGGTAGTCGGCCGGGTCGACGGAGTCGGCTTTTTCCATCGCCGCAACCAGTACGCGGGTGGCGTCATAGGCGAACGGCGCATGCAGCTCGATATGAGTGTGATAGCGCGACTGGTAAGCCTGCTCAAAGGCCTTACCGCCCGGCATCTGTTCGACTGGCAGCCCCGGCTCCAGCGCCACCACGCCGTCGCCCTCTTTCTGCGCCAACTGGAGGAAGGTCTGGCTCACGAAGCCGCCCGCGCCCATCAGGGTGGAGTTCATGCCCAGCTGTTTAATGCGGCGAGCCAGCGGAGCAGCCTGGCTATCGACGCCGCCGAAGAAAATCAGGTCGGCGTTTTTGCTGCGGATCGCGGTCAGCACCGCGCTGAAATCGACGGTTTTGTCATCGACGTACTGGCGGTCAACGATTTTGATTCCCTGTGCTTCCAGCGACTTAATAAACTCATCCGCCAGCCCCTGACCGAAGGCGGTACGGTCATCGATAACCGCGATGCGTTTGGCCTTCAGGGTTTGCACCGCGTACTGTCCAGCAAACTGGCCGCCGTCATCATCGTGGCCCATCACGCGAAAGCTGGTGTCGAAGCCCTGTTTGGTATAGGCGTGCCCGGTGGCGACCGGTGCAACCTGGGCGATGCCCGCATCGTGGTAAACCCGCGCGGCAGGAATGCTGGTGCCGGTATTCCAGTGACCGACCACGCCCGCGACGCCGCTATCGACCAGACGCTGGGCGACGGCAACGGCGGTGCGCGGGTCCGACTGATCGTCTTCCGATTGCAGCTTGAAGGTTACCGCCTTGCCGCCGATGGTCGGATGTTGCTTGTTGATATCGTCAATCGCCAGCTGCGCACCGTTTTCCAGGTCCTTGCCGATACGCGCGGAAGGGCCGGTCAGCGGGCCTGCCAGGCCGATAATGACGGTTTCGCTGGCCGCAGACCACGCGGCGGATGAGGCAAAACCACTGAGCAGGATAGCGGCGCTGAGCGCACTGATTTTTACTGTTTTCATTGTTTTTCCCTGATGCTGGTTGGTGTGTTAAACGGGCATTTCGCCCAAATAAATCTGTGCAATACGGTCATCGGCCAGCAGCGTCTGCGACGGACCGCGCTCGACGATGCTGCCGCTGTCCATCACCCAGGCGCTGTCGGTGGCCTCAAGAGCCAGGCGTGCGTTCTGCTCTATCAGCAGCAGCGCGACGCCGCGCTGGCGCAGGGTGGCGATGACGCGAAAAATGTTTTCGACCATTAGCGGCGCCAGACCCATCGAGGGTTCGTCGAGGATCAGCAGGCGCGGCTGGCTGAGCAGGGCGCGGTTAAGCGCCAGCAGCTGCTGTTCGCCGCCGGAGAGCAGTCCCGCCAGCTGATGCTGGCGTTCGGCGAGGCGCGGAAAGTTTTCGAAAATGGCGCGCATCTCCTGTTTGACCGCCGCCGCGTCGCGTCGCAGCCACGCGCCCATTTGCAGGTTTTCCAGCACCGTCATGCGCGCGAAGATGCCGCGACCTTCCGGCACCATCACCAGCCCTTCACGCAGCAGGGATTCGGCCCGGCGTTTGCGTATCGGCTTGCCGTTAAACAGAATGTCGCCGCTAAAGGGTTCCAGCCCGGTAATAGCGCGGACGGTTGAACTTTTGCCTGCACCGTTGGCGCCAATCAGCGTGGTCTGCTCACCCTCTTTCACGCTGAATGAGACGTCGCGCACCGCCTGGATGCCGCCGTAATGAACACTCAACTGGCTAACGGTTAATAGATCAGACATGGACATTGCCTCCCAGCCAGGCGGCGATCACCGCCGGATCGCGGCGTACGGTTTCCGGCGTGCCGCTGGTTAACGTTTTGCCATAATCCAGCACCATCAGGCGATCGCAGATCCCCATCACCAGCTTGACGTCGTGCTCAATCATCAGCAGCGTTTTGCCGTCATCGCGAATGCGCAGCAGCAGTTCGCCAAGGGCCATTTTCTCGGCGGCGTTCATTCCGGCAGCCGGTTCATCCAGCGCCAGCAGGCGCGGGTCGGTAGCCAGCGCGCGGGCAATCTCCAGCCGCCGCTGGTGGCCGTAGGCGAGGTCGCAGGCGCGATAGTGGGCGAACTGCGCGATGCCGGTATAGTCCAGCCAGTGCCATGCCAGCTCGCGGGTCTGCGCCTCTTCAGCACGGGCGCGTTTATGGCGGGAGAGCGCGGCCCACAGACCGTTGCGGGTGCGCACGTGGCGGCCCACCATCACGTTTTCCAGCACCGACATGTCGTTAAACAGCCGCACGTTCTGGAAGGTGCGGGCGATGCCTGCGGCGGTCACTTTCTCAATATTCTTCGGAAAATAGGCTTCTCCGCCGATAGCGAACTCGCCGCTGTCCGCCGGGTAAAGCCCGGTTATCAGGTTAAAACAGGTGGTTTTTCCCGCGCCGTTGGGGCCAATCAGGCCGTAGATTTCACCCTCGTTGATGGTGAGCGACACGTTGTCGACTGCCGTCAGGCCGCCGAAGCGTTTCGTCATATGGCGCACGCTTAGCAGGCTCATGCTTTCGCTCCTTTATGACGTGCGGGCCAGATGCCCTGAGGACGCAGTAGCATCACCCCAACCAGCGCCAGGCCGTAAAACAGCTGGCGCAATATTTCCGGGTCAATCAGCACTTCGCCAAACAGCGCCTGCTGCACCGGCGCGGCCTGGCTACGCAGCAGCTCCGGCAGCGCGGTCAGCAGCACCGCGCCGAGGATCACCCCGGGGATATGCCCCATCCCGCCCAGTACCACCATCGCCAGCACCGCAATCGACTCCTGAAGCGTGAAGGATTCTGGCGAAACGAAGCCCTGAAACGCGCCGAACAGCGCGCCCGCTACGCCGCCAAAAGAAGCACCGATAGCGAAAGCCAGCAGCTTGTAGTTACGCAGGTTGATCCCCATCGCCCGGGCGACGTCTTCATCCTCGCGGATAGCGTGCCAGGCGCGACCGATGCGCGAATGCTGTAGACGCAGGCAGACAAAAATAATCGCCACGATGACCAGCATCAGCAGGTAGTACCACAACCACAATGCCGGGACTTTAAAACCGAACCAGTGATAGACGCCGCTAAACTTGAGGCCGAACAGGCTCAGGGTGTCGACACCTGAGATGCCTTTTGCGCCGTTGGTGATGTTGACCGGGCGGTCGAGGTTGCGCATCAGGATGCGGATAATTTCGCCGAAGCCAAGAGTGACAATCGCCAGGTAGTCGCCGCGCAGCTTCAGCGTCGGCGCGCCCAACACGATACCGCAGCCCGCTGCCACCAGCGCGGCAAGCGGAATAATCACCAGCCACGAGGTATGCAGGCCGTCCGGGAACCAGCTATTTAAAATCGGGAACACGTCCAGCAGGTGCGGCGAGGCCAGCAGCGCTGCCAGATACGCGCCGACGGCGTAAAAGGCGATAAAACCCATATCCAGCAGGCCGGTATAGCCGACCACGATATTCAGCCCCAGCGCCAGCATGATATAGAGCAGGGCGAAGTCGATGACTCGAACCCAGTAGTTGCCGCCAAGCTGGCTGGCGACCATTGGCGCGACCAGCAGCGCGCAGACGAACAGGGTCATCCCGGACCAGAAGCGGCGGGAGACGATGGGCGTGTCGAGTTGTGCTGTTGTCATTGTTACCTCCTAGGCCCGGTGCGCAACGCGTTCGCCGAGTAAACCGGCTGGGCGGAAAACCAGCACCAGAATCAGCACCATAAAGGCGAAGATATCCTGATAGTTGCTGCCGAAAACGCCGTTGGTCAGGTCGCCGAGATAGCCCGCGCCGAGTGATTCGATAAGCCCCAGCAGCAGGCCGCCGATCATCGCGCCGCGAATATTACCGATGCCGCCGAGCACCGCGGCGGTAAAGGCTTTAATGCCGGGCAGAAACCCCATTGAGAAGCTGGCATTGCCGTAGTTGCTGGCCATCATCACGCCGGCCAGCGCGGCGAATACGCCGCCAATGGCGAAAGTGAGGGCGATAATGGCGTTAGGGTTTACGCCCATCAGCGTGGCGATACGTGGGTTTTCCGCCACCGCGCGCATGCCGCGTCCTAAGCGGGTGTATTCCACCAGCAGCCACAGGCCGAGCATGACCGCCAGGGCCAGCGCGACGGTGACCATGCCGGTGACGGTCACAAGAGCCGGAGGATGCGCTTCGCTGCCGTGGGTCACGGCGATCGGGTCCATCGGCAGGATCTGCGGAAACATCAGCGGATTGCGCGACCAGACGATCATCGCCACAGTTTGCAGCAGAACTGAAACGCCGATCCCGGAGATCAACGGCGCCAGACGCGGCGCGTTGCGCAGGCGACGGTAGGCAAAACGCTCCACCGCCATCGCCAGCAGGGCGCACACCGCCATGGCCAGCAGCAGCGCCAGCCCCAGCTGAGCCAGCGGCGGCAGGCCGGGAAAGTGGGCATTAAGCGCGTTCATCCCGGAGAGCGTGGTCAGCGCGCCGACCATCAGAATATCGCCGTGGGCAAAGTTAATAATGCGCAGAATGCCGTACACCATGGTGTAGCCCAGCGCAATCAGGGCGTAAATGCTGCCGAGCATGACCCCGTTGATAATTTGTTGTATGAGTGTGTCCAACTGATTCTTCCGACAAGATGCTCAAATAACAGCTACCATCCAACAAATGAATTAAATTGTAAAATACGCATATATTCTTTCTTATTATAAAAGTGTGGTTAACTATCTTTATGATTTTAAATATAATTAAAGAATGTGTCGGATCGGGGAATGCGCTAAGAAAATCAACATATGAAAAAAACAGAACAATCGGAAGGGCCGGTTAGCTGGTCGGAGAGCACTTTAGCCAACGATCCGCCGCTGCGGGCGGTACGCGCCTTTGAGGCGATTGCGCGGCTGGGTAGCGTGACCCTGGCGGCGCAGGAGCTGGCGATTTCACCCTCGGCGGTAAGCCATCAGCTGAAGGTACTGGAAGGTTATTTGCAGATCCCGCTCACCGAACGCCAGGGGCGGCGGCTGACCCTCAGCCAGCAGGGGCGGGAGTATTATCGCTCGATCCGCGCGGCGTTTAACGTGCTGCGCCAGGCCACTGAGCATCTGGTCGATCAGGTGCAAACCCAGCAGGTGACGATCAGCCTGATCCCGCTGTTTGGCATGGGCTGGTTTATTCCCCGCCTGCCGTCGTTCGTGCATGCCAATCCGAACACTGAAATCAACGTGGTTTACGCCAACCACCGTAACTACCTTAGCGACGCCTCCGATATGTCGATCCGCTTTGGCAACGGACACTGGGTGGGTTATCAAAGCGAAAAGCTGATCTCCGGCAGAATGGTGCCGGTATGCAGCCAGGCCTTTTTGCGCCTGCATGGGCATATTGATACCCCGGAGCAGCTATTGCAGATGCCGCTGCTGCACGACGAGGAGCGCACGACCTGGAACCAGTGGTTTGTGCAGCAGGGGGTCAAGCGTCCACCGCGCTCGACGGGGCCATTATTTGAGGATGGCTTGCTGACTCTGGCAGGCGTACAGGCCGGACTGGGCTGCGCTCTGATGCGCGAGCCGCTAATCGCCCCCTATCTGAAGAGCGGCGAGCTGGTGAAAATCTTCGATTCGGCGATAGATGATGGCCGGGATTACTACCTCTGCGTACGTCAGGATAGCGATATGACGCCTAACGCTAAGCTATTGCAGAGCTGGCTGCGTCAGCAGGCTCTCGGTTGATATTTACTGAAGAATTTACTCAATCAAGATCACATTTTTACCCGCTGGTGATTGAAATACAGCAAAGCCGCTTAGATAATCCGCCGAAATAACCCATTTTTATGATGGCGTGCTACTGCGAAAGCAGGCAAGACCAAAATAGAAATGCTCTCCCGCCAAGGGGAGCGTCTCTGTTTTGGTCTTTTTTTTTGCCCCAACACCAGGGAACACTATGAACTATAACGAAACAGCAGACAAAATCCTCCACGCGGTGGGCGGTGCGGAGAATATCCGAATGCTCACCCATTGCGCGACCCGACTGCGCATGGAGTTCAACGACCGCGCGAAAGTTAACGATGCGCAGATTGGCACTATCCCCGGCGTGATAAGCGTGGTGGAGAAGGGCGGCCAGTTCCAGATTGTGATCGGCAATGAGGTGCAGCAGGTTTATCGCCTGCTCAATAAGGCGCTACCGGAAAAGAAAAGTCAGGCAGGCGGCGACAAAAACGCCAAACCGACCGGTATGGTGGCGCGCATTATCAGCGTTATTTCGACCACCTTCACCCCGGTGATCCCGGCGATTACCGGCGCGGGGATGATCAAGGCGCTGCTGGCTATTCTTAAGCTAACCGGCGTGATTAGCGAAACCAGTTCGACCTATCAGCTGCTCAACATTATTGCCGATGCCGCGTTCTTCTTCCTGCCAGTGCTGCTGGCCTACGGGGCGTCGCTGAAGTTTGAATGTAACCCCATTCTGGCGATGACCCTTGCGGGCGTGCTGCTGCACCCGGGCATCGGCCAGATGCTGGCTGCCGGTAAAGCGGTTGATTTTGTTGGTATCAACGTTCTGCTTTCCGATTACGCCGGGTCGGTGCTGCCGATTATTTTGACGGTGTGGCTGATGTCGTGGGTTGAGCGCTTCGCTGAGAAGGTCTCGCCCTCGATTATCAAATTCTTCGTTAAGCCGATGCTGATCCTGCTGATCACCGCGCCGCTGGCGCTGGTGGTTGTCGGCCCGGCGGGTATTTTGCTTAACGACCTGGTGGCCGCAGGCGCGGGCGCTATCGACCGCCACGCCAGCTGGTTGATCCCGATGCTGATGGGCACTCTGCAACCCTTCCTGATTATTACCGGCACCGCCTGGGCGATGACGCCAATCGCCACCGGACAGCTGAGTAAAAGTGGTTACGAGATGATTAACGGACCGGGGATGCTGGCGTCAAACGTGGCGATGGGCGCGGCAACGCTGTGCGTGGCGCTGAAAACCAAAAATAGCAACCTGCGCCAGTTGGCCTCTTCATCGGGCTTTACCGCGCTGCTGGGGATCACCGAACCGGCGCTGTACGGGGTACTGCTCAAGTTCCGCCGCGTGCTGATTGCCGCGATGATCGGCGGCGGCTGCGCAGGGGTTTATGCCGGGGTGAGCGGGCTGGTGCGCTACGCGTTTGTCTCTCCAGGCCTCGCGGCGCTGCCGGCGTTTATCGGCGAAAACCCGATGAACATCGTCCATGCGCTGGTGACCTGCGCGATTTCTATCGTGGTGACCTTTACCCTGACCTGGTTTATCGCCTTTAAAGATACGCCTGAGGATCAAGAAGAGGTCAGTGAGGCGCCACAACCTGCGGTTAGCCCGAAAATGGAGGGTGAGATTGAAGTGCTCAGCCCGCTGCGCGGCCAGGTGGTGGCGTTGAGTGAAGTGAATGATGATGTCTTTTCCGGCGGTCTGCTGGGTGAGGGCCTGGCGATTCGTCCACAGGAAGGGGTACTGCGCGCGCCGTTTAGCGGCACGGTGATGATGTTCCTGCCATCGTGTCACGCGGTGGGTCTGCAAAGCGAAAGCGGGCTTGAGCTGCTTATCCATATTGGTATCGACACGGTTAATCTTAACGGCCAGCACTTTAGCTCAGCGCTGAAAGTGGGCGATAAGGTGGAAGCCGGACAGGAGCTGATCCGCTTTGATAGCCCCGCCATCGAACAGGCCGGGTATGACCTGATTACCCCGGTGATTGTGGTCAACGGTGACGAGCAGCACTCACTGCGCCTGACCGCCGCCGCGCAGGTCGATTACGGCGAGCAACTGATGGTGCAATCCGCTAAGGAGGCGCAGGCATGATTTATCAAAACAAAGCGCAGTTCCCGGACGGTTTTTTGTGGGGCGCGTCCACCTCGGCCTATCAGGTCGAGGGCGCGTGGAATGAGGACGGTAAAGGGCCGTCGGTGGTTGATATGCTCAGCCATCCGGCGGGGACCGCAGACTTCTGCGTTGCCAGCGACCACTATCATCGCGTAGAAGAAGATGTTGCGTTGATGGCGCAAATGGGGCTCAGGGCCTATCGCTTTTCGGTGGCCTGGTCGCGGGTGATCCCGGACGGCGACGGTGCGGTGAACCCAGCCGGTCTGGCCTTTTATCGCCGCCTGATTGACGCCCTGACGCGCCACGGCATTACGCCGATTGTCACTCTGTACCACTTCGACCTGCCCTGGGCACTTGAGCTAAAAGGCGGCTGGCTAAACCGAAAAACCGGGGAGGCATTTGTGCGCTATGCCCGGCTGCTGTTCAGCGAGTTTGCCGATAAAGTTCCGCTATGGCTGACGATTAACGAGCAGAACACCATGATCCTGCACCCTGGTGCGATTGGCGTGCCCGCGGATCGTGAGTTGCCGGACAAGAAAGCGCTGTACCAGCAGAATCACCATATGATGCTGGCCCAGGCGCAGATCTTCGCCCTGTGCCACCGCGAGTTTCCCGGGGTGCGCATCGGTCCGGCGATAAACACCACTTCGATGTACGCCGAAAGCTGCAAACCGGAAGATGCCATCGCCGCGCATAACTGGGAAACGCTGCGCTGCTGGAGCTTTTTGGATGTGGCGGTGCATGGCCGCTACAACGCCTTAGCGTGGGCGTATTTAGGAGATCGCGGCCTCGCGCCGGAAATGCAGCCAGAAGATGCGTTGATTTTACAGCAGGGGCGGCCGGATTTTATCGCCATTAACTACTACTCCACCGCGACGATTGCTGCCAGTCGGGGTGACGGCGCAGACGTTGCGCCGCGCGCGGGCGATCAGCAAATTATGCTGGGCGAAGAGGGGGTTTATCGGCCAGCGGAAAATCCGTGGGTGGGTAAAACCCCTTACGGCTGGGTGGTCGACCCGGTGGGGCTACGCCTGACGCTGCGTAAAGTGTGCGAGCGCTACGGCCTGCCGATTCTGATCACTGAAAACGGCATGGGCGCGCCGGATCAGCTGGAGCATGACGGGACGGTGAATGATGATTATCGTATCGCGTTCTTACAGGCGCATATTGAGCAAATGCGCCTGGCGATTGCTGACGGCGTCGAGCTGATGGGCTACTGCCCGTGGGCGGCGATTGACGTCGTCAGCACGCACCAGGGGTACGCCAAGCGCTACGGTTTTATCTACGTCGATCGCGGCGAGGACGACCTGAAGAGTCTGCAAAGGATCCGCAAACGCAGCTTCTGGTGGTATAAGGATGTCATTACGCAAAACGGTAACCACGACGAGTCTCTGTGATGATTGTTCAGAAGGTGCTCAATAATAGCCTGGTGCTCTCCATGGATGACGATAACAGGGAGGTTATCGTTATGGGGAAAGGCATTGGCTTCAACAGCCGACCGGGGGATGAGATTGCCCCGCAGATGATAGAGAAGCTGTTTGTGACCCAGACGCTCGGTGTGCGCAGCGGTTATCTTGAAGCGCTCTCCGCCATTCCGGATGAGGTCATCGAAATGGCGGCGATGATTATTTCCCGCGCCAATATGCAGCTTGCCAGCAAGGTTCGCGAGCAGATTTTCTTTACCCTCGCTGACCACCTGACGTTTGCTATTGAACGCAGTCGCAAAGGGATCACCATTCAAAACCGCCTGCTGCCGGAAGTCAGGCGCTTTTATCCGCAGCAGTTTCGCGTCGCCAGCGAAGCGGTGACGATGATTCGTCAGCAGTACGGGATTGAGCTACCGGAAGAGGAAGCCGGGAATATCGCATTTCATCTGGTGAACGGCCAGAGCGAGGGTGACGACGTGGCGCAGACCATGCAGTCGGTGAAAATGCTGAAGGATATTTTTAATCTTGTGCAGTACCACTTTAAGCAGCAAATAGACACCGAATCGATTAACTACTCGCGCTTTCTGGTCCATATGCAGTTCTTCCTCCAGCGTTTGCAAGAGGGGGAACTGGACGGCGCGCGGGACAGTTTTCTGCTGGTGCAGGTGATTAAGGAGTATCCAGAAGCGTATCGCTGCGCGCTGCTGATCCGCGATTACGTCAAAGCCCAGCTCGATATCACCCTCGGGGGCAACGAACTGCTATGGCTCACCGTGCACCTGGTGCGAATCAGCGGGCTGGATGCGTGAATCAACGATGACGAAACTGCAGCGTTGCGGGCAGGTAGCGCTGTAGCGGCTCGGGCGTGTTGCCGTCAATCAGCTGGCTTATCAGGTCGTAGCAGTGCCAGGCCAGCTGGCGGTTGTCTTGCTGTACGGTATCAATACGCAGCGACAGCGAATCGTAGAGATAGTGATCGTCGAAGCTCGCCAGATGGATGTCTGAATCCAGCAAATGGTGCTGGCTCATGTAGCGCAGTACCCCTTCCAGTAGCCCGCAGGCGGCGGTAAACAGCGCCTTTGGCGGCCGACCAAGACGGGCGCATAGGGCCGCGAACATCTCATAGCCGGAGCTGGGATGATAGTTGCCGTTAATCACCCACTCCGGGCGCAGTTCGATACCCACCTGAGCCAGGCCCTGAGTGAATCCCGTCAGGCGGTCGCGTGACGGCGACAGGCGAGGCTGACCGCCTAAAAACCAGAACTCATCGCTATGCGAAGGCGCAATACGAGAAATCAGCTCTGCCGTCGGGGTAATTGAATCGGTCATCACCAGCGGCAGGCCGCTTTCATTAGGACAGCGGTCAAACAGCACCACCGGCAGCTGTTCGCTGAGCTTCAGATAGTCGGCATCATTATGCATACAGGAAGCAACGATCAGCCCGTCGACCTGACGGGCAATCATATTGTTCACTACCATGCTCTCCTGACCGGGGTTTTCGTCGGTACAGGAGATAAGCAACTGGACGCCCGCCTCGCGGCACAGCATCTCAAGCTCATGGGAAAAGACTGCAAAGCCGTAGTTGGTGATTTCCGGCACTACCAGCCCGATGGTGTGGCTGCGGTTATCGCGCAGTGAACGGGCATGAATGCTCGGCTGATAGTGCTGTTCGCGGGCAATCGCCTGCACGCGCTCGCGCGTTTCCTGCGCCACGCGCAGCTCTTTGCCACGCCCGTTCAGCACCAGGCTGGCGGTCGCTTTGGAAACGCCCGCCAGTTCGGCGATATCTTTAATGGTAACGCGTTTGGTTTTCATCACGACGCCATGAGCCTGAAAGCAAAACGCTTATTCTATCATGCATGTGCGCAGCGGCCAGTAACAGAATGCGCCCGGCTTGCTGCCCGTGAAAGTCAACTGCGCCGGATAGGCCGGGAAGTAGCGGCTACTCATCACCCCTTCGCCGTCGTTGATGAAGATTTCCACGCTCGACTGGTCGATAAAAATTCGCAGCGAGCGAACCTCGCCGCGCCAGTAGCGATAGTGCGTTTCATCGCTGGCAAGGCTGTGTCGCGCCAGACGGATCCCGCTGGCATCGCGCTCAAGGGTTAACGCGCCGCCGAAATCAATGCTTAACGCGGCGTCGCGGGCGGTTTCGAGGCTGATTTCCATCGGCGCCAGCGGCAGAATGCTTTCCGGCCAGCCGTGCGCTTCACCGCGCAGGGCGGTGAGTTCACGCAGCGGGCGCTGATAGAGCTTGCTGTCGGCAAACTCCAGTTCGCGCAGGCAGGTCATCTGATGGATCCAACCGTTAGCCAGCGTCGGCTGGCGCATCTCTTCGCCGTCCGGCACGCCCATCCAGCCGACCAGCAGACGGCGTCCATCGCTGGTCTGCATGGTTTGCGGTGCGTAAAACTCGAATCCGGCGTCCAGCTCGTGAAGTTCGCCGTGTTTGAAAGCGGCGCGGTCGTAGTCGAAATCACCCGCCATCCACACTGCCGGGTAGGTGTTAAGAAAGCGCGTTTCCTCGCGGGGGATACCCTGCGGGCAGCAAATCAGAATATGCTGGTCACCGAGCGGGAACAGGTCCGGGCATTCCCACATATAGCCTGCATCGTCCAGACCATTGATGCCATAACCCGCGATTTCGCCTTCACTCGTCCATTCATGGAGATCTGTGGAGCTGAACAGCAGCACCTTGCCGCGCTTTTGCCGATTCTGTGCGCCCAGCACCATGTACCAGCGGCCTTCATGCTGCCAGACTTTCGGGTCGCGCACGTGGCCGGTATAGCCCTCCGGCAGAGGTAATACCGGGCCGAGCTTAGTAAACGTGCCGTCGGCGTTTTCCGTCGCCAGACACTGCCAGGCGGTTCGGCTACCATCATCGAATTTGACATTGCCGGTGTAGCACAGCGTTAGCGTGCCGTCATTATCCACCGCGCTGCCGGAGTAGCAGCCGTTGCGGTCGTACTCTTCGTCCGGCATCAGGGCGATCGGCTCATGCTGCCAGTGCAGCAGATCGGCAGAACTCCAGTGCGCCCAGCACTTGAATTTATGATCGCAGGCGAGCGGGTTCCACTGATAGAACAGGTGATAGCGTCCGGCAAATTCAACAAAGCCGTTGGGGTCGTTCATCAGTCCGCTCACCGGCGCATGGTGCCAGCGAGGATAGTGGCTGTCGGCCAGCGCGCGCGGCTGGCCCTGCATAACGGCCTGCAGAATCGCAGGCAGGCGTGATGGAAGTGACATTATTCAGCGTCCGTTTTGTATTTCAGTACCAGGGAGACGATAAAGGCGACGCCAAAGGCGATAACCATCCCGATAATGTAGTTCAGCAGCGAGCTGGCTTGCACGATAGCCATGCCGGGGATAGCCGTCAGACCTACCGCAGTCATGTAGACATGCATGGATACCACCCACGCGCCGCCCGCCGCGCCACCGATAAGCGCTGCGATAAACGGTTTTACAAAGCGTAAGTTAATACCAAAAATCGCCGCTTCGGTGATACCCAGCATGGCAGAAAACGCCGAGGGCAGGGTGATGGCTTTGATTTTTGCATCTTTAGTTTTAAACCACACTGCCAGACAGGCTCCGCCCTGGGCAACGTTGGCCATCGCCCAAATCGGCAGCAGGAAGTTGACGCCGATGGACGGGTTGCCCAGCAGTCCGGCTTCTATGGCATGGAAGCTGTGATGAATACCGGTAATGACGATAACCGAATAGAGGCCGCCAAACAGCAATCCCGCCAGCCAACCGGCGTGGCTAATCAGGGTGCTGAGGACAAACGAAATGCCATCGCCGAGCGCGCGACCGGCTGGGCCGATAATCAGCAGGGCGATAAAACCGGAAATAATGACCGTCAGGAACGGCGTCAGGATCAGATCCAGCGCATCAGGGATCACGCGACGCAACTGTTTCTCAACGATGCTCATAAACCACACCGCCAGCAGCACCGGGAACACCGTGCCTTGATAGCCGATCATGGCAATCTCAAGGCCGAAGAAGTTCATGGTGTGGAAACCTGCGGCCACGCCCCAGGCGTTGGTCAGCGCCGGGTGGGTCAGGATGCCGCCAAGCGTCGCGCCGAGATAGGGGTTACCGCCGAATTCGCGGGCGGCGGTGAAACCAATCAGGATCGGCAGAATGATAAACGCCGCCGAACTGCACATATCCAGCATGATGTAGATGGCGTTGCTCGGGTCGACCCAGCCGTAAGTTTTGACCATCCCCAACAGGCCCATCAACAGACCAGAGGCGACGATAGCCGGGATGATCGGCACAAAGATGTTTGATAGCAGACGGGCGATACGCTGGAAAGGATTCAGCTTTTTCGCTGCGATGTCCGCAGCTTCCGATTTGCTGGACTCGCCAATTCCTGCCGCCTGGATAAAGGCGGCGTAGACTTTATTTACCACCCCGGTGCCGAAAATAATCTGCATCTGCCCGGCGTTACGGAAACAGCCTTTAACCCCTTCAATTTTGCCGATGGCTTGCTGATCGGCCAGCGAATCATCGACCAGCACCAGGCGCAGACGTGTGGCGCAGTGCGCGGCGCTGGCGATATTTTCCTTGCCTCCCAGAAGCGGAAGCAGCGAGCGGGAAATCTGTTCAAAATCCATAGTACCCTCTGAATGCGTATTGATTTTCGAGCTGTCGTCCCACGGTAGCAGGGCGCAGTCTCTGCGTCGTTATTGTGTCCGGGGCGACGAAACGTACTTTGCCGCCCCGGCGGTTCCTCTCGTCAGGTGTTAACCGTCAGAACCAGGTTTCCATCTGCATACCGAACGACCATTCGCCGCCCGATTTAAAACCACTGCTGCCCAGCGCGTCATCGCTGGCGTAATTATTCAGTTTTTTGCTCCAGTCCATCCACGAGGTGTAAAGGCGGATTTCAGGACGGCTGAAGAAATCACCGATGCTGCCAACCTTAAAGGTCGGGGCGAAGGTCAGCTTGTAGAAGCTACCGTTCACTGCATGACGATCGTTATAACCTTCGGGTTTGAGATCCATATACTGGTAGCTGCCTTCGTAAGCGAGGGCGAAGTTCTGATTGATCTCCTGGATCAGGCGCATGTTGAGCGTTGCCCATTGATAGTTGTCGCCATCGACATAACGGTCTTTACTGCTTTGCGCTAGTATCGCCGGGGCAATAAACCAGTTCTTGCTCAGCGGCGTGGTGCCGTAGCTAGCGAAGCGCCAGGTGTTGGCACCTGAGCGAAGCGCGCCGTCAGACCCGATACCTTTAACTTCCGCGCCCAGGCCGTGACCGTAGAGCAGGGCAGTTTTGCTGCTGCCTTCACGCAGGCCGTAGAAACTGTCGTTGTGCAACCCGAGCAGCGTATGCACGCCGGTATTTGCCGCATCTCCTTTGACCGGATTACCGTTGGTATCCTGACGTTCGTCGTTGTCTTTTGCCCGCATCCCGCTGACCATCACCTGCACCGGACCGATAAAGTTGTTCATGCTAACGATATAGTTCTGCACGCTGTTGCTCGAATCAGCAATATCGCCGAAGTTACGCCCGTAAAGAGAGAAGTTACTGCGAATGCTGTCGTTCCACCTGACGTCGTAAATACCGCCGCCGGTACCGGCGAGGAATACGACATCAGAGTCGATCCAGTGAATGTCAAAGTTATCGCGATCGAAGCGTTTCCCGGCCCACAGCGTGGAGCCTTTAAATGCTCCTTCGAAGGTGGGTAAATTGCCCAGTTCGACAAAGGCCTGACGAACGTTCAAATCACTGGTGCTCGCCGTCCAGTCGTTATAAGTGGTTTGTCCGTCGGCAACCATCACTTTGAAACGTGTCGTTGCGCCATTGTCCAGGGTCTGCTTATGTTCAAGATTCATTTCAACATAGGTATCAGCTTGATTTCCCAGACGACCGATGGCTCCACCGGTTTCCCCCGCAGGTGTCATGTAGGCGCCGGATTTGGTACTGGCTCCGGAATCATTCATTATCACGCCGGAACGAGCGTAGCCGTGAAACTCAAAGCCGCTTTTCTCGTCGGCTTTCTTCTCCAGTTTGGCGGTACGCTGAGCCACTTCCTGGGTTGTGTCCTGGGTTTTTTGCTGCTGCGTAGTGAGCTGCTGAACTTTTTTCTCTGCTGACTCGGCGCGATTTTCTGCCGTTTGCGCCCTGTTTTCTGCATCCTGCAGGCGCTTTTCCAGCGCGATTAAACGGGCTTCAATACTGCTGAGGTCCGTTTGCGCATGGGCTGAGGCAGTGCCGGTTAGCAAAGCGATAAGAACCGCGAGTGTGCTTTTTCTATACATGCTGGTTGCATCCCAAAAGGAAAATTGAAAATGGTGTGTGTTTGCTAAACCGGTTTAATTGCTATGTTAAGCATGATCTTTAACATTTTAAAATTAATTTGCTAAACCGGTTTAATAAATGTGATGGATGCAACAAAGTGGGCCGCACGCAGCGGCCTTAAGGATCAAAACTGGCGATTAAGATCGCGCTGATATGGCAAAGCGGTCATTGCACCTTTCGCCGTTGTGGCCAATGCGCCGCAGGTTTGCGCCAGGGTGAGAGTCGGCTCCAGCGCGTTAATATCTGTCGGCATCCCGTTGACAGCAAGGCTGGCAAGCAGTCCAGCGACAAAAGCGTCGCCCGCGCCGGTGGTATCCACGCTGATAACTGGCTTAGCGCTGAAATGGGTAAACTGCTGCTGGAATGCGGCAAGTACACCCGCTTTCCCTTGGGTCACCAGCAGTAATTCAGGCTGATAGCGTTCGGTGACGCTGGCGATTCCCTGAGCTATATCATTACTACCACTGATGAACACCAGCTCTTCTTCGGACAGTTTCACCACGTTTGCCAGACGCAAGGCGCGATCGAGGCAGGCGTGCAGCAGGTCCTGATCCTGCCAGAGGTCCGGACGGATATTCGGGTCAAAGCTCACCCGACCACCGGCAAGTTTGATTTTTTCCATTGCGGCAAAAGTGGTGCTGCGGCTGGGTTCGGCGCTAAGGGCAATAGAGCAGACGTGCAGCCACTGGTTGGCGGCGAATGCCGGTAGATCTTCTTCAGCCAGGAATAGATCCGCGCTGGGGCGCACCATAAAGGTAAAGGTTCGTTCGCCCTGGTCGTCAAGGTCGACCACCACCGTGGAGGTGCGATGCTGGCCGTCGAGGTGCATATGACTGACGTCGACCTGCTCCTGTTGCAGGGTATGGCGCATAAAGCGGCCAAACGGATCGTCGCCGACGCGCCCGATAAATCCGCTGTTGCCGCCAAGACGAGCAACGCCTACCGCCACGTTAGCCGGCGCGCCGCCGGGACACTGCAGCAGGCGGCCCTCGCTTTCCGGCAGCAGGTCTACAACCGCATCTCCCAGAACCCAAACTTTTGCATTCATGCTGAAAATTCTCCATAGCTAAACTTAATTAAACCGTTTTAGCACATTAAAGCATAGGGACAGAATGAGGGGAATGTCACATGTGGAAAAGTGCGAACCAGGGCATGAAAACGAGATCGCGCTCGCAGAAGAGTGACGATCCGGGAAGTCTGGAGGTTTTCTCGGTGATGTTGCGCTGGTCGGGCTATATGATTCCCGGATACTTCCCCTGCTTGCGCTGCGCTTAGCTGGACTACGGGGCTTCAGCCGTCTGGGATAATGTGCCCGGGTCAGGCACATGGCACCACCTCAGGAAAGCTCTGACGGGGAACGGAATTGATGACACCCTTATAAAAACAACAGCGAACAGCGACCTAAACGCCGGCCACCAGCCCATCAATAATCACCTGCATCACTCCCTGAGAACAAGGCTCGATACGCCCGCGCACGCCGTAAACGGTGGCCAGAGTCTGCGGATTAATGACCTTGGCTGGCGCACCATCCCCAAGTAGCCGCCCCTCCTTCAGCATCAACACATGATCCGCGTGGCGCAAGGCGATATTGATATCGTGGACCACTACCAAAGTGATGATATTGCGCTTTTGCGTCTCTTTGCGTACCAGATCCATCACGTGGAACTGGTAGTTTAAATCCAGCGCGCTAAGCGGCTCGTCCAGCAGCAGCAGGGAAGGCTGACGAATAAGCGATTGCGCCAGGCCGACAAGCTGCTTCTGGCCGCCAGAAAGCTGATCGAGGTAGCTCAGCGCCAGATGCTCAATACCTAGCTGGCGCAGCAGCGACATCACCTGCGACTGGTTTTTCGGATTGTGCAGTCCTCCGGCGGCGCGCTGGGCGACGATAATCGACTCCAGTACGTGCAAATGCACGCCTGCAGGCAGCGTTTGGGGAAGATAGACCACTTTTTCCGCGCGGTGGGCAAAGGGCAGCGCCAGCAGGTTCTCGCCGTCAAGCGACAGCTCGCCGCTGCTCGGTCCCAGCCCGGCCATCGCCCGCATCAGCGTGGATTTCCCGCTGCCGTTGGGGCCGAGCAGCGCGGTAATTTTGCCGCGCGGTAGCTGTGGTACGGTCAGGTCGTGAATCACCTGACGTTTGGGATAGCCGGCGCTGAAATGGGACAGCGCCAGCCCGGATAACAGATGGCTCATACGTGCCCCCTGTGGCGCAAAATGATGCTCAGGAAGAAAGGGACTCCCACCAGGGAGGTTACAATACCGACCGGAATAATCGCACCGGGGATGAGATTCTTTGAGGCAACCGAGGCCAGCGACAGCACCAGCGCACCGATAAGCGCGCTGGCCGGGAGATAAAAACGGTGATCTTCCCCGAAAATGAGCCTGGCGATATGCGGAGCCACAAGACCGATAAAGCCGATTGGGCCAACAAATGCTACCGAAATTGCCGACAGAATGCTGATGCGCAGCAGCGTCGTCAGGCGCAGGCGGCGCACGTTGATACCAAAGCTGATCGCCCTGTCTTCACCGAGGCGCAGCGCGGTCAGTTTCCACGAACTGAGCATTGATAGCGGCATCACCACCGCCAGCACGGCCAGCAAAATCCCCACTTTTTGCCAGGAGGCGCGGTCAATACTGCCCATGGTCCAGAATACCAGCCCCTGGAGAGTATCTTCGTTGGCGACAAACTGCAGCATCGACACCAGCGCATTAAAGGTAAATACCAGCGCGATGCCGAACAGAATGACTCCGGAGGTGGCGACCTGCGTCCAACGCGTAATGCCGTCCAGCAGCAGCGCCGCCAGCAGAGCAAAGATAAAGGCATTGGCCGAGATAAACCACTGGCCAGGAATGCCGGGGATACCGATTCCCAACACAATCGCCAGCGCTGCGCCAAATGCCGCTGCCGACGAGACGCCTAGCGTAAACGGGCTGGCCAGCGGGTTATTCAGGATAGTCTGCATCTCCGCTCCGGCCAGGCCGAGGGCCAGACCGACGACGATCGCCATCAGCGCATAGGGCATGCGGATATCCCAGACAATCGCCCTCGTCCCGGCATTGGCGCTGGCCGGGTCGGTAAGCGTTTGCCACAGCGTTTGCAGCGACAGGCCCGATGGCCCCATCACGAAGTCGAGCAGTAGCGAGGCAAGAATCAGTATTACCAGCAATAGCATCATGATAACGCGGCGGCGAACAATATTGCGGTAGTTTGCCATCACGCCGTGGCTATCGACGCAGAGCGCGCCGATACCAGCTTCAGTGGTTGAACTCATGGGTTATTACTCGCCTTGTTGCCAGGAAAAAACGAACGGCAGGTCTGGCAGCGTGGTGAAATGACGGACGATGTAGTGCCAGCTATCATCGGGATTGAGGCTACTGAAGGTCTGCGGATAGATGTCCTTCGCCAGATACTCCATGCCGACGATATTCCACGGATGGTTGTAGAAGTGGTGGTAGATGCCGTAAGCAAGTTTTGCTTTGATGGCCGGGATCTCGCTGACGCCGGTACGCGAAAGCAGTACCTGAGCCTGATTATTGACCTCCTGCGCGTCGACCTCCAGACCCAGAGGCAGAACCTGACTGTTCCCGCGTTTGGAGCCGGTCATAATGTAGGCGTCAGGTTTCATGCTGATCACTTTTTCCAGCGACACAAAGCCGGAAGCGCCCGGCAGCAGTTGTGATCCAATATTGTTCGCGCCGACGGCTTCCACCAGACCGCCCCAACCGCTGTGCCCGTGAGTAAAGCAGCAGGCATCGCTATTACCCGCCAGCGCTTCAACGAACACGTTGGCTTTCGGCGTGATGGTCGCGGTTTTCTGGCGAATGGCGTCCTGTTGCTGGCGATAGTAGTCGGTATAGGCTTTGGCGTTATCTTCGCGGTTGAGGACTTTGCCTAACAGGTCAATGCTTGGCGCGGTGTCTTTGCCGGGGTTGATTTCATAATCGACGAACAGAACCGGAATATCCAGCGCGCTGAGTTTATTGATGATACCGCTTTCTTCCAGCGCCGGTTTAGCGCGAAGCTGGGCGATCATCAGGTCTGGCTGGCGGGAAATCACGCTCTCAAGATCGACGTTACCCTTATCGCTGAAGCCCATGTCGAGGATCTCAGCCGACTGCGGCCATTTCTCTTTCAGCATTTTCCAGGTATTGATGTCCTGCTTTTTCGCCAGGTTATTCCAGGCAACCAGCCGTTTGAAGGGGTTATCGCGGTCGAGCAGGGCCATCGCCATAATATCGCGCCCATCCTGCAAAATGATGCGCTGCGGCTCATGCTGGAGCGTAATGCTGCGGCCATCAAGGTCGGTGATGGTGAGCGGATATTGGGTGGCGTAGCTAAAAAATGGGGCGGAGAGCAGTGCAGTAAGGATGAGTGAACTTACTGATTTTCTTGCCATAATATGAGTTCCGTTTGCTAATTTATAAATATAATGATTCTGAGAATTATTCTCGTGTAAACATAAACGGCAAGTATATCAGCGGCAAATTACATAAAATGTAACAAACTTGTTGGAATTTATTCGAGCAGCCGGAACCGGGCTCTGGCAGGCCAAAAGTGGCCAGAAAAGTCTGAAATTAGTTTTAAGAACAATCCCTAAAGCCAAACGGCAAAATCTTGTGCCATGCTAAATGCGACTCGTAACATTAAGTTCGTTAGAGAGAGGACATTATGAAAAAAGCAATGATTGCGTTATCTGCGATTCTGGTAGCAGCTCCTGTTTTTGCTGCAACAACACACGCAACTGATGATACCGTCGCGGCAGCTCATGAAGGAGCGAACACCGCGAAGGAAAAACTGCATGAGGCTCAGCACCAGAGTGAAGAGCAGCAGCTCAAAGCCAAACACGCGGCGGAAGGGAAAAGCGACAGCGTAGGTAGTGAAGTCAGCGAAGGCGCGCAGAAAACATGGAATAAAACCAAAGAAGGCACCGAGAAAGGCTGGAACGCAACCAAAGAAGGCACTGAAAAAGGCTGGAATAAGACCAAAGAGGTCAGTAAAGAAGGTTGGGATAAAACCAAACAAGGCGCTGAAGAGTTAAAAAATAAAGTTACTGAATAATCACTGACAATACTCTACAAAAGGGTCGCGAAAGCGGCCTTTTTTTATGTGCGATTTATTCAGTGTCGGCATAATATTTTTAATACGTTAGAACGCTGCCAACAAAATGCAGCTTGAAAGACGAAGGGTATAGGCCAGGAATAATCCTGGTTATATTATTACTCACTATTCCTCCACATTTTCCCGGTAAAAAGGAAATATATCAGGAGGTGTACTATGAAAAAGATTCTTTCACTGGCGATTATTTTATCTTGTGCTTTTACATCCGTTTCATGGGCTGATGGTCCTGGCGGTAACAATCGCGGTCAGCAACAGGTCTGGCAGAACGATTCCGGCCACGGTGGTCCGGATGGTAACCATCAGCAGGGACCGGGCAAGGGGCCGCAGGCTAACAATCATCAGGGTAACGGTGGCGATCGTGGCCCGGATCGCGGTGGTAATCATTCGTCCGATAATCGCCATCAGGAGCGCCACGAGCAGGATCACTTCGCGTGGAGTGGCCATGATTTCCGCAAAGGCCAGCCGGCTCCGGAACGGTTCCGCGGCAATGATTATCGGGTGAACGACTGGAACGATCGCGGGCTTCCGGCACCGCCGCGTGGGCAACACTGGTCGTATATTGACGGTAACTATGTACTGATTGCGGCTGCGACAGGGATTATTACGTCGATCCTGATTAACGGCGCGCTGAACCACTAACGTTGATCTCGTTCCCGGAGGCGGTGCTGCGCACCTGTCCGGGCTACAGGTTCCCAATGTTCTGCGGGACGGTAGCCCGGTCAGCGCAGCGCCACCAGGGAAAAATCGCTACACCAGCAGCCCGGTGATACTGTCTGAACTGAGCTGTATTAATCCCTTCCAGCCATAATTGTGTCCGGTTTTATAATGGTGGATGCGTATTTCGCGAATATGCGAGTTAGGATTTTCATCAAGCATTTTCTGTGCGAGCGGCAAAATATCCTCACCGTAATCTTCGAATAACTCACCGGTCGCGATAACTCGCTTAATATTATGAATCGGCGCGGTACAGCAAATTGCAAAATAGAGCGCCCGCGCGGTGGTCATTACGCCAGCGGATATATTATTCACCTCGACGTTAAACGCCGGCTCCAGCCCACCGGGCCAGGGAAGATGCACTATTTCCGGGTAGAAGCCGTTTTCGCCCAACCCCGGTTCGCCGTGGGTGCAGTAGCCATAGCCGAGGCTGCCAAATCCGGGCATAAACGCCACATAAGACTGACCGGGCGAGCTTTTCGCCAGCAGGTAGTTAGTGCAGTGGGCGATATTATAGATGCGGGTTGGCAGGTTTAATTTTTGCTCAAGCAGGGCAGTGAGATGAATATTATTTTCCTGAAATAGCGGACAATAGCGCACAACTCCGGTGAAATGCTCTATCCCGCCCTGTAGCGCGATACTGGCTACGCACAGCGAGCTTCGCGGCAGTTTGGCCTGCTCGCATAGCCGCGCGATACCATCGGCAATAAAGTCTACCAACTCGCCCGGGGTCATTGTCTCCGGCAGGGAAAAATGCAGATCCGCTAACGGCGGCAATTGGGTATTGTAATCATTAAGCGTGCCCTGAAAGCTGCCTTTACGCAGCATAATATTAGCGCTCCAGGCTTTCGCGCTTTTCACTGCTAACAGCTGCTGCGGGCGACCAAAAGTCGGATCTTTGACTTCCCGCTCCTCAATCAATTGTTCATCGAGCAGGCGTGCCGTCAGCTTGGTGATATAGGCTTTAGTAACGCCAAGGCGTTTGGTCATCTCCGCCCGGGATTCCGCTTCGCTATGCAATATATTGAGGATCTGCTGTTTGTAATCCACGCCGTCTCGCCTCTGCCCGCAGGGTTGCTTTAGCGTTCATCATACCATTGCGCTGCATTCCGTTCATCGGGCGGCAATGTATGCCGCCCCAGATGGATTATTTGACCGAAACAATAATCCGTCGATAAGAGGTGAGAGACGGTTTGCCGTTATCGGTCACTGCCAGAATGATATGTTCCGTGCCGCTGCGCAGCGCTTTAACTTCAATCGTTGGTTTACCGTTATCGCTCAGTTCGAGGATAGCGGGGGCCTGCAAATTATCCTCGCCGCGACGTCCTTGCACATCGTTTACCGCCACCGGCTGAGAGCTGGCGGAACCGGCCTCCGGGTAGCGGAACCAGCTATAGCTAAGCTGATTGCCGTCGGGATCTTTACTCCCTGCGGCGCTTAATGTGAGCACGTCGCCCGCTTTAGCATCCATATACACCACCTGTTGTCCCTGCTGACCGTTCACCATCACTTGTGGATTATGGTTAGCGGAGGCGTAATCTTTCACTCCCCACGCCATGCGGGCGGCAAAATCGTGCTGGAATGCCTCACGCCAGCGCCAGATGGTGGCCTGATTTGAGGTATAGCGCTTGCCGTCGACGCCGGTAACCGTATCGGCGGCGTTGGGGTTGCCGGGATAGAAATCGCCGCCGCTGCTCCAGATGGCGCGCGTTTCATGCTGCGGCTGGCGTACGATATAGCGCCCGCCCCAGCCGCCCCAGCCCGGGTTCTGTTCGCTATTCAGGCCGTTGCGGATCAGGCCGAGAAACGCCGGAGTATCGCCTTCCATAATAAACAGGTATTGCAGGTAGCCTTTGCCCATCGGTCCGACGTTGCGGATATTTTCATCCAGCCAGTGTTGGGACACGGTGGTGAAATCCGCCCCCGGCGCGTTGCGATAGTACTGGTCGCCGCTGATGCCTGTCCAGGTGGCGCGGGCATAATCTTCGCCATTTTGGCTGGAAGGATCGACGATGTAAGTGATGTCCGGATAGTGCTCGCGCACCCAAAAACCCGCGTCGTCCTGATCGGAAATCGAGTAGACCACCAGATTACGCGTTAGCGTCTGAACGGTGCTGGCAGGATGTTTTTGTGCCAGGTCTTTCAGCGCTTGCGCCAGAGTATTCGCGCCGCCCCACAGGTTGATAAACAGCGGGCGGTTATCGTCGGTGCTTTTTTCAATGGCCTTGACCAGCAAGTCGGAACCGGCGGTGTTTTTCCCCTCACCGGTCGCTGCCATGCCGTAGCTGGCAAGCCCCGGCGCAACGACGGCTTTAAGCTGGTCTTCCGTTGGGAACCCGGCGGCATGCTTAAGCAGGTTAGGCTGCACTTCACCGTAATGACCGAGTACCAGATCGATCATATCAGTATGTACTTTTTCCCGTTGCCAGGTGGAGGTTGTTGCCACCAGTCCTTCGATGTTCATCTCGTTGGCATAGAGCAAAAAGCGAGTTAACGACATCTGATCGTCCGGCTCGTTGCCAATGTCAGTTAACACGAAGACGCGCGGGTTTTCCTGATACGGCAGAACCTTACCGGCTATTTCGCTGATGGTCGCGTCGGCGTTTACCGTCAGGGGGGCCGATAACGCCAGCAGCCCGGCCATCGCCAACCAGACTCCCTGGGCAACTCTATTGTGGGGTTGTTTCATCTTCAAACCTCGATATACCCGTCATACTTCAAGCTGCATGTGCGTTGGCTTTCCTCGCTCACCCCAGTCACTTACTTCAGTAAGCTCCTGGGGATTCCCTGCGTCGCCGCCTTCCTGCAACTCGAATTATTTAGGGTATATACGTTGGTGACTAAGCAAGTGAGTGCAATATAGTTAACAAAGGAAACAAAGTAAAAAGAAAAAGCAAAATTATGTGATCGTGGTAGCGATTTTTTCCAGGTTACAGATGATCTCATGAAAGACGAAAATATTACCTGTAAAGCATTTTATCGAACCTTTATCTGCATCAATGCATTTAATTTATTATTATTGCACTAATAACGTAATGATAATCAGATGATTAGAAAGGATGCTGTTTTGCTCTGCGATATAAAGAAAGAAATTTCGTGAGTAAATCATTATGAATAAATGAGATGGTACCAGCCTCTGTAATAAGAAATGCTGCTTGCATTAAACCCCTGCCAAGTTAAGTTATTAAAACTGAGCACCTATTTTTATATCCCGGAGACCGGCATGACCGATTTTGTTATTCCTGAAATTAAAGCCACTGAAGACGAGATGATTGCTATCCGTCATTATTTACATGCCAATCCGGAATTAAGCCTCGAAGAGTTTAATACCAGTGAGCTGGTGGCCGGGAAACTGACCGAGTGGGGCTATACGGTAACTCGTGAGCTGGCAAAAACCGGCCTGGTAGGGACGTTGCGTAAGGGCGACTCTCCACGCACCATTGGCCTGCGCGCCGATATGGACGCACTGCCGATTTTCGAAGCGACCGATCTTCCCTGGGCCAGCACCATTGCCGGAAAAATGCACGCCTGCGGCCACGACGGTCACACCACAATTCTGCTGGCGGCGGCGAAATATATCGCTTCTCCGGCCTGCCAGTTTAACGGCACGGTACATCTGATATTCCAGCCTGCGGAAGAAGCTATCGGCGGCGCAGATTTAATGATTAAAGACGGGCTGTTTGAGCGTTTCCCCTGCGAGCGCATCTTTGGCCTGCACAATATGCCGGGTCTGCCGGTGGGGAAACTCGGCTTTTACGCTGGCAACTTTATGGCCTCGGCGGATACGGTCAAAATCACCATTACCGGCTATGGCGGGCATGGCGCGCATCCTGAGCGCACCGTCGACCCCATCGTGACCGGCGCGGCGCTGGTGATGAATCTACAAAGTATCGTGGCGCGTAACGTGCCGCCGGGTGAAACCGCAGTGGTCAGCGTGGGCACCTTCCAGGCGGGTATCGCGTCTAACGTGATTCCTGAAAACGTGGTGATGGAACTGAGCGTGCGGGCGATGAAGCCGGAAATCCGCGACCTGCTGATTAAACGTATCAAGGAACTCGCCGAGTTTACCGCCAAAAGCTACGGCGCCAGCAGCGAGGTCGAGGTTTTTGACTCCTATCCGGTGCTGACCAACAGCGTTGAGGAGACTGAGTTTGCTAAAGCGCTGGCGCTGGAGGTGTTTGGTGAAGAAGGCGTTCTGGAATCGATACCTCCAATGAATGCCAGCGAAGATTTCGCCTTTATGCTGCGGGAGCGCCCCGGCTGCTACTTCCTGCTGGGCAATGGCGAGAAAGGCGGGAAGGGCAGCTGCATGGTGCACAACCCCGGCTATGACTTTAATGATGACATTATTTCCACCGGCGCGACCCTGTTCGCCCGGTTAGTTGAAACACACTGCCGTTGATCTCTGGAGTCCATAAATAATGAAAAAATCTCTTCTGCTGTGGGTCGCGCTGATGGCCTCAACTTCAGCCCTGGCCGCAGAAAATAAGGAAATTCGCTTTGGCGTTGACCCGACTTTCGCACCGTTTGAATGGAAAGACCCACAGGGTAAACTGGCGGGTTTTGATATTGACCTCGGGAACGCGATTTGCGAGCAGCTCCAGGCGAAGTGCGTGTGGGTAGAAAGCAACTTCGACGGCATTATTCCGGCGCTGAAGGCGCGCAAGTTCGACGCGATCCTTTCCGGAATGTATATGACCGAGAAGCGTAAAGAGCAGATTGGCTTTAGCGATAAGCTGTATAACGGCCCGGTATTCCTTGTGGCGCGTAAAAACACGCTGGCCGGGAATACCGTCGAGCAGTTGAAGGGCAAAACCATCGGCGTAGAGCAGGGGTCGGCGCAGGAAACGTACGTCAACCAGCACTGGCGCACGGCGGGAATCAATATCGTTGCCTATCAGGGGGCGGATCGCGTGGTACAGGATTTGGAGTCCGGGCGTATTGATGGCGCGGTGCTTTCCGGGATGATGGCCGACTACAGCTTCCTGCAGCAGCCGCAGGGCAAAGATTTTGCTTTCGTTGGCGGGCATTTGCAGGACGACAAGCTGTTTGGCGCCGGGGCGGCGATTGGTCTGCGTAAAGACGATGAAGCCCTGCGTCAGGAAATTAACGGTGCGATCGCCAAAATCCTCGCCGACGGCACCTATAAAAAGCTAGCAGGGAAATATTTTAGCTTTGATGTCTATTCCGGGACATAATGTTGTTATGCATTCAGCGGGCACGGAAAGCCCGCTTCAAGCTTCCTTTTCTTACTATCCCGTAATTGTCCTTTCCTGACCCTCACGGCGTTCCGAAGGATACTGAATATAAGCGATAAGGAGTGAACGGCATGATGACACGTCCCTTGGGCAAAACCGGATTTTCCATCGCCCCGCTGGTGTTTGGCGGCAACGTTTTTGGCTGGACCATCGATGAAAAAACCAGTTTTGCCATTCTTGATGCGTTTGTAGACCACGGCTTTGATGCTATCGACACGGCGGATGTTTACTCCCGCTGGGCGGACGGTAACCAGGGCGGCGAGTCCGAAGCCATTATCGGTCGCTGGCTGCAGGCGCGGCCAGGCATGCGCGATAAGGTGAAAATTTTCACTAAAGTCGGTTCCGATTTAGGCCTTCCCGGCCATAAAGGACTGAAAAAAGCCTGGATCCAGCAGGCGGTGGAAGATTCGCTGCGCCGCCTGAACACCGATTATATCGACCTTTACTTTTCCCACTGGCCGGACCCGGAAACCCCGGTTGCCGAAACCCTCGACGCGTTCCAGTCCTTACAGCAGGCGGGAAAAATCCGCGCGATGGGGGCCTCGAACCTCGATGCACAGCAGCTTTCGAGCGCCCTGGAAGTCTCGCGCAAAAGCGGTCTACCGGCCTGGCAGGTGCTGCAACCGGAATACAATCTTTATCATCGTTCGGCCTTTGAAGGCGCGCTCTGCGACCTGTGCATCAGCCGCGATATCGGCGTGGTGACCTACTACAGCCTGGCATCTGGCTTCCTGACCGGTAAATACCGTCAGCAGTCCGATCTGGCGCAAAGCCAGCGCGGCGGCGGCATCGGTAAATACCTCAATCCGCGCGGGCTGCGTATCGTCGATACTCTGGTTGAGGTGGCGGAACAACAGAATGCTAAACCTGCCGAAGTCGCGCTAGCCTGGCTAATGAGTCGTGAAGGCGTAACGGCCCCGATTGCCAGCGCCACCAGTATCGCTCAGGTGGAGAGCTTTGCCCGTGCCGCTGCGTTGAACCTCCGCGCTGAACAGCTGGCGCGTCTGGATACCGCCAGCGCGTAGTTTTCGACGCCGGAATCTGTCGAGTTCCGGCGCTTTTCCATCAGCGTTTTGTATTCCATTTTTCCTCATCCTCAGCCAATACCACTGCTCTGAATACCTTTCACCGAAAAATGAAACGTTTTTCCATTCGGAAAAAGACAGGCTTGATTACGATAAGATAATGCGTATAGTTCTCATTCTTCTTTTTGTTTGCGGGCTTGTCAGGGAATAACCTGCATTAGTGGCGTGCTCACAGGGAAACTTCGAAGGCGTAGGGTGGGGCTCGCTAACGCAAGACCGAAAAAGAGAACATCGGCGGCGGAGTCACCATCGGATCATTGATTTTGTTCAGGATTGATCTTATGAAATACACTCTCCCGGCGTTGGCGCTGGCTATCTCTGCGGTCTTAAGCGGCTGCGCCGCCACTCACACCTCTCCTGCTTCTCAACCTGTTGCCGAACAAAAAGCGGAAACCGCCGTACAGCCGCTCAAACGCGAGCTGGCGGAAGGCTTGTATGAAATGGCGCTCAGTCCAAAAGGCGATGCGCTGTATGTTGCCAGCGCTGAAGGCTTTAAAGATGTGCAGGGCGGCGCGGTGTACAAGCTGGATCCGGCAACCCTGAAAACCATCGGCATGACCCACACCGACCTGAAAAACTTTGCCGTACAGCTCAGCCCTGACGGCAGTATGCTGTTTGTCACCAACTCGCTGGACGGCGGCATTAGCGCTATCGACACGGCCAATGGCAAAGTCCAAAAACGCCTGCTGTTTAGCGAGCGCAACAAAGAAGGATTTCCGTACGGTGCGCGTCAAATCCTGCTGCTCAATAACACGCTTTACGTTGGCGCAGTCGCGGACCCGGCACAAATCTGGGTCGTTGATGCCGATACCCTGAAGCTGAAAGCGCGGATCAAAAACACCGGTAAATGGATGACCGGCCTGCATTATTCTGCGCAAACCTCACGCCTGTATGCGGCAAACGGCAGTGGCGAAATCCTGGTGATTAACCCGCGCAACAACCGTATCGAGCACCGCTGGAAGCCGCTGGGCGATAAACCGGCGCTGCTGCTGAATATCGCCGAAGATAGCGCCACCGGTCGTCTGTTCGTCACCGATAACTCCAAAGCTAAAACCACCCTGGTACTCGATATTCACAGCGGCAAGGTGATTAAGCAACTGGACGTGGGCGACTCGCTGGCGGTGCAGTTCAATCCTAAGCGCAACGAGATTTATATCTCCCAGCGCGAATCCGGCAAGGTTATCAGCCTCGATGGCACCAGCTACGCGCTGAAAAAGTCGTGGGATATTCCGGCTAACCCTAACAGCCTGCTGATTTCCGCTGACGGCCAGACGCTGTTTGTCACCGTTAAGCAGCCGTTCAACAAAGATCATTCGACGAAAGGGCCGGACAGCGTTGTCCGCATTGACCTGACCGCGAAATAAGAAATTTGGGCCCGACGGCGGGCCCCTTGTTTGACTTTCCTCACCTATGGGACAAATTATGCTTACCTCTCACTATTCGGCTTTCCCGCTACGGAAAACGCTGCTGGCGTTGACTATTGGCGCTATTACCCATTCAGCCACGGCGGCGGAAAACGACGCTGAACGCAAAAAAACAGAAGAAACGATGGTCGTCCGGGCGACTTCCGACAGCGATTTTAAATCTGGCGGCGATCTGGTAGTGCCTGCTTATCTGGACGGTCAGGTAGCGAACGGCGGCCGTCTGGGGATGCTCGGTGAACAAAATGCGATGGACGTTCCGTTTAGCATCATCGGCTATACCTCGAAGCTGATTCAGGATCAGCAGGCAAAAACCATTACCGACGTGGTGAGCAACGATGCCGGAGTTCAGCCGGTGCAGGGCTACGGTAACTATGCCGAGACCTATCGTATTCGTGGCCTCAAATTCGATGGCGATGATATGACCCTGAGCGGCCTGTCCGGCGTGGTGCCGCGTCAGGTGATGGATACCGCTATGCTGGAGCGGGTCGAGATTTTTAAAGGCGCGAACGCCCTGCTCAACGGTGCTGCCAGCTCCGGCGTCGGCGGGATGATTAACCTGGAGCCGAAGCGTGCAGAAGATACCCCGACCGCCAACGTTGGCGTGGACTATACCTCTGATTCTCAGGTCGGTGGTTCGCTGGATTTAGGCCGTCGCTTTGGTGACGATAACCAGTTCGGCGCGCGGGTGAACCTGGTGCATCGTGAAGGCGAGGCGGCGGTCGAGAATGACAAGCGCAGAACCACTCTGGCCGCTATTGGTCTCGACTATCGCGGCGAGCGCTTGCGCAGCTCTTTTGATTTTGGCTATCAGAAGAAAACGTTCCACGGCGGCCCGATGGGCATCAATATTTCAGCTGTTGATTTTATCCCGCGTCTGCCGGGCAATACCCACAACTACACGCAAAAATGGGCTTACAGCGATATCGAAAATGAGTTCGGTATGCTGAGAATGGAGTACGACATTGTCGATAAATGGACTGCCTATGCGTCGCTGGGCGCTCAGCATGCCCATGAAATCGGTCTGTATAGCGCTTCGAAGCTTATCGATCGAGAAGGCAACGCCACGGCGGGTCGTCTGGATACCAACCGCTATATTGATACCGCCAGCGGCATGGCCGGCATTCGCGGCGAGTTCGCTACCGGTTTTGTTTCGCACAAAGTGAACGTTGGCTATTCGGCGAAAACTCAAAATGACCAAACCGCGTGGCGGATGTCTAAGGCTGCCGATAACCCGCTGGTCAATATTTACAATACCCAGCAGGTTGCGCCTCCGGCTAACTCTTCCTTCGGCGGCGACTATTACGATCCGCTCACCAGCGGGCGTACCCGTTCGCAGGGCTGGCTGCTGAGCGATACCCTGGGCGTGCTGGACGATACGCTGCTGTTTACCGCTGGCGCGCGCCATCAAAAAGTGGTTGTGCGTAACTACGACAAAACCACCGGTCTGCAAAGCGATGCGTATGACGACAGTCGCTGGATGCCAACCTATGGGGTGGTCTACAAGCCGTGGGAGGTTATCTCTTTATACGCCAACCATACCGAAGCTCTTCAGCCGGGCAGCAATGCACCGAACTCCGCCACTAACTACGGTGAAAGTATTGGGATCATCCACTCCAAACAAAACGAAGTAGGGGTGAAGGCAGATTTCGGCCGTATTGGCGGCTCGCTAGCCTTGTTTGAAATTAAAATGCCATCAGCATTCCTCGACAGCAAGAAACACTATGGTCTTGACGGCGAGCAGCGTAACCGCGGCGTTGAATTTAATATCTTCGGTGAACCTTTATATGGCCTGCGTCTTAACGCCAGCGCCACCTGGCTGGAAGCCGAGCTGTCGAAAACCAAAGATGGCATCAACGATGGTAAAACAGCGATTGGCGTGCCGGGGTTCTACGCGGTGCTTGGCGCAGAGTATGATATCAAGCCCATCGACGGTCTGACCGCCACCGCGCGCCTCAACCACTCCGGTTCGCAGTATGCCAATCAGGCGAACACCAAGAAGATTGATAGCTACACCACCCTGGATCTCGGCGTGCGCTATCGCCTGGCGCTTAACGAGAATCAGAACCAGATGACGGTACGGGCGGGGGTGGATAACGTGACGGATGAGAACTACTGGTCCGGAGCTGATGACAGTGGAACCTATTTGTTCCGCGGTGAGCCGCGGACGTTTAAGGTTTCGGTCGGCTACGAGTTCTAAGCAAAACGCTGGGGCGGGCAGGGCTGCTCGCCCCTTGTGATAAATCAATGAACGTATGAAGCCAGGGCATCTGCGGCTTGAAGTATGACGGGTATAAGTGTTACAAGGTGCCCCTTCATATAAACACACAGGGGATCGACGTGAAAGACGCGTCAACGTCGTCGGATGCCGTAGAGGAAAGCGGCCCGACGCTTCACCGCGGTTTACAGAACCGACATATCCAACTTATCGCCCTTGGCGGCGCCATCGGTACCGGCCTGTTTCTCGGCATTGGGCCAGCGATTCAAATGGCGGGACCGGCCGTACTGCTCGGCTACGCCGTCGCCGGGATCGTTGCTTTTCTGATTATGCGCCAGCTTGGCGAAATGGTCGTCGAAGAGCCGGTTTCTGGCTCCTTTGCCCACTTTGCCTATAAATACTGGGGCCCATTCGCGGGCTTTCTTTCCGGCTGGAACTATTGGGTGATGTTTGTGCTGGTGGGGATGGCTGAGCTGACCGCAGCCGGGATCTACATGCAGTACTGGCTACCGGACGTGCCGACGTGGATTTGGGCCGCCGTCTTCTTCATTATTATCAATGCGGTTAACCTCGTTAACGTTCGCCTGTACGGCGAAGCGGAGTTCTGGTTCGCGCTGATTAAGGTGCTGGCGATTATCGGCATGATTGGCTTTGGTCTGTGGATGCTGTTTGGCGGACACGGCGGCAGCAAAGCGGGGATCGACAATCTGTGGAAACACGGTGGCTTCTTTGCCACTGGCTGGCACGGGCTGATTATGTCGCTGGCGGTGATCATGTTCTCCTTCGGCGGTCTGGAGCTTATCGGCATTACCGCCGCCGAAGCGCACAATCCAGAGAAGAGCATTCCGAAAGCGGTTAACCAGGTGGTGTACCGTATTTTGCTGTTTTATATCGGTTCGCTGGTAGTTCTGCTGGCCCTTTATCCGTGGGTGGAAATCAAATCCGACAGTAGTCCATTCGTGATGATTTTCCATAATCTCGACAGTAACGTGGTGGCTTCAGCGCTGAACTTCGTGATTCTGGTGGCTTCGCTGTCGGTCTACAACAGCGGCGTTTATTCCAACAGTCGGATGCTGTTCGGCCTGTCGGTGCAGGGCAACGCGCCGAAGTTTCTTGCTCGCGTCAGCAAGCGCGGCGTCCCGGTCAACTCCCTGATACTGTCCGGGATTATCACCTCGCTGGTGGTGCTGCTTAACTACCTGCTGCCGCAGAAAGCCCTCGGACTGCTGATGGCGTTGGTGGTGGCGACGCTGCTGCTGAACTGGATTATGATCTGCCTGGCGCACCTGAAATTCCGTGCTGCCCAGCGCCGCAAGGGGCGTGAGTCGAAGTTTAAAGCGCTGCTGTCGCCTGCCAGCAACTATTTTTGCATCGCCTTTCTGGGGCTGATCCTGGTGCTGATGTGCACGATCGACGGTATGCGTCTGTCGGCGATTCTGCTGCCGGTGTGGATCCTGTTCCTGTTTGTGGCCTTTAAAACTCTGCGCCGCCCGGCGTAGGGCGTGACAGCCTCGCCGTCCGGCGGGGCTATACCCGTCATACTTCAAGTTGCATGTGCGTTGGCTTTGTTACTCGGCTCATCCATGAGCCTCGCCCTTACGGGCCGCCGCAATACGGCGTTCAAATCTGTTCCTGACAGATTTGTCGCTCACCCCAGTCACTTACTTCAGTAAGCTCCTGGGAATTCACTGCGTTGCCGCCTTCCTGCAACTCGAATTATTTAGGGTATACATTGCCTTTTATTGTGATCTTCTTCGCGCTTAGCGCATTTTCCCCGCGATCTTCTTTTTGTAATCGATTACTTTTCATTTGAATCTATTTTGTAATCGATTACTTTTTAAGGGCGGTCAACATGACAACAACAACCGAAGGTCGTGAAAGTGCCCGCGTAACGCACCGTTTTCTGGTGCCGCGGCTGTCGTTAATGATGTTTATGCAGTTCTTTATTTGGGGGAGTTGGTCGGTCACGCTGGGCCTGGTGATGACCCGCTATGAGATGTCATTGCTGATTGGCGATGCTTTCTCTGCCGGGCCGATTGCGTCGATTCTCTCGCCGTTTGTGCTGGGAATGCTGGTTGATCGCTTCTTTGCTTCGCAGAAGGTAATGGCGGTCATGCATCTGGCCGGGGCGGTGATTCTGTGGTTTGTGCCGCAGGCGTTGGTGGCGCAAAACGGTGCGCTGCTGATTGGCCTGCTGTTCGGCTACACCCTGTGCTATATGCCAACACTGGCGCTGACTAATAATATTGCGTTCCACAGCCTGGCGAACGTCGACAAGACTTTTCCGGTGGTCCGCGTTTTCGGCACTATCGGCTGGATTATCGCCGGCATCTGCATCGGCGTGACCGGTATTTCCGATACCACCGGGATTTTCACCCTCGCGGCGCTGTGTTCAGTGGTACTGGCGATTTATAGCCTGACGCTGCCGCACACGCCGGCCCCGGCGAAAGGGACCCCGGTGCAGTTTCGCGATCTGCTGTGCGCCGATGCTTTCGCGCTGCTGAAAACGCGCCACTTCCTGATTTTCTCCTTGTGCGCGACGCTGATCTCTATTCCGCTGGGCACCTACTACGCCTATACCGCCTCTTATCTGGCGGATGCCGGGGTTGCGGACGTCAGCACCGCCATGTCCTTCGGTCAGATGTCAGAAATCTTCTTTATGCTGGTGATCCCGCTGCTGTTCCGCCGCCTGGGCGTCAAATACATGTTGCTGATCGGCATGGCGGCGTGGTTCGTACGCTACGCCTTCTTTGCGCTGGGCGTTAGCGAAGAGGGGCGCTTCCTGCTTTATCTTGGCATCCTGCTGCACGGCGTGTGCTACGACTTTTTCTTCGTGGTCGGCTTTATCTATACCGACCGCGTGGCGGGCGAGAAGGTCAAAGGTCAGGCACAGAGCATGATTGTGATGTTCACCTACGGTATCGGTATGTTGCTGGGCTCGCAGATTTCCGGCGCGCTGTATAACCAACTGGTCGCGGGACAAACGGTACCGCAGGCGTGGGTGACTTTCTGGTGGATCCCGGCGGTGGCCGCTGCGGTTATCGCACTGATTTTCCTTTTCTCTTTCCAGTACAACGATAAAGAGCAGCATTAATTTTTCAGGAGGTGGTATGAAAACGATCAAGGGACCGGGCATTTTTCTGGCGCAGTTTATCGGCGCGCATGCGCCGTTTAATACGCTGGAAGGGATAGCGCAGTGGGCCGCTGGTTTGGGATATCAGGCGTTGCAAATCCCCTGCAACCATCCGGCAATTTTCGATGTCGAGCAGGCGGCGGCAAGCCAGACCTACTGCGATGAAGTGAGCGGCATACTGGCAGAATATGGCCTGGCGATCAGCGAGCTTTCAACACACCTTGAAGGGCAACTGGTGGCCGTGCATCCGGCTTATGACGAGGCCTTTGACGCTTTTGCTCCCGCTGTGCTGCGCGGTAACCCGCGGGCGCGCCAGCAGTGGGCGGTGGAGAAAGTACGTCAGGCAGCGGTGGCTTCCGCGCGTTTGGGGCTAAAAGCTCACGCCACCTTTTCCGGAGCGCTGGCGTGGCCTTATTTTTATCCGTGGCCGCCGCATAACCAGCCGCTGCTGGATGAAGCTTTTGACGAACTGGCCCGGCGCTGGCGGCCTCTGCTTGATGTATTCGACGAGCAGGGCGTGGATTTATGCTACGAAATCCATCCCGGCGAGGACCTCCACGATGGCGTGACCTTTGAGCGTTTCCTGCAACGCCTTGATAACCACCCGCGCTGCAATATGCTCTACGACCCCAGCCACCTGCACCTCCAGCAGATAGACTATCTGGCGTACATCGATATCTATCACTCGCGAATAAAGGCGTTTCACGTCAAAGACGCGGAATTCCGCCGCAGCGGGCGCAGTGGAGTCTACGGCGGCTATCAAAACTGGCAGCAGCGGTCGGGGCGTTTTCGTTCGCTGGGCGATGGGCAGATCGATTTCAAAACGATTTTCAGCAAGCTTACCGAATACGATTTTGACGGCTGGGCGGTGCTGGAGTGGGAATGCTGCCTGAAGGATGCAGAGGTTGGTGCGCGTGAAGGCAGCGAGTTTATCCGTCGTCATATCATCCCGGTTTCCGGGCGGGCGTTTGATGATTTTGCCGCAGGCAAGGAGGGGGCAAAATGATTCAAGTCGGTATTATTGGCTCCGGGTTTATTGGCCCGGCGCATCTGGAAGCGCTACGCAGAGTGGGCGATATTGAGGTGGTCGCGCTGTGCGACGGTAACCTGGAGCTGGCGCAGCAGAAGGCGCGGCAGCTCAACGTGGCACATGCCTACGGTAGCGTTGAGGCATTGTTGGCGCACCCCGGATTGCAGGTGGTGCATAACTGCACGCCGAACCATCTGCATGCGCAGATTAACCGACAGATCCTCTCAGCCGGGCTGCACGTCTTTTCTGAAAAGCCGCTATGCATGACGCCGGAAGAGGCGCGTGAACTGGTGGCGCTGGCAGAACGTGCAGGAGTGGTCCACGGTGTTAGTTTTGTCTATCGCCAGTTTGCGATGGTGCAGCAGGCAGCAGCGATGATGCGCAATGGCGATGTCGGGAGGCTGTTTGGCGTACACGGCAGCTATCTCCAGGACTGGATGCTGCTGGAAACAGACTATAACTGGCGGGTCGATTCGGCGCAGGGTGGCGCATCGCGGGCGGTGGCGGATATCGGCTCCCACTGGTGCGATACGGTGCAGTTTATGACCGGCCGACGCATCGTAGAGGTGATGGCTGATCTGTCTATCGTCTGGCCGACGCGCAAAGCGCCCGTTGCCGGGGATGCTACTTTTAGCCAGCATAGTGACGATGTGCGTTATGAAGAACGTCCCGTCGATACTGAAGATATGGGGTCGGTACTGTTCCGTTTTGATGATGGCGGCAAAGGCTGCTTCACCGTCTCACAGGTGAGTGCCGGGAGAAAAAATGGCCTGACGGTAGAGATCAACGGCAGTCAATGCTCTCTGGCCTGGGATCAGGAAGTACCACAGCGTCTATGGATAGGGCATCGCCAGCGGCCAAACCAGCTGCTGAGCGACGACCCAAGCCTGATGCAGGGTGAGGTCGCCGCCAGCGCTCATTTTCCTGGCGGGCATATCGAAGGTTGGCCCGATGCGTTTAAAAATATGATGCTGAGCTTTTATCAGGCGGTTCGTGCAGGAGAGATGCCGGAAGAGCGGTTGCGGCGCTTTGCGTCGTTTTATGAGGGCGCGGACGTGATGTACATCATTGATGCAATAGTGAAAAGCCATCAGCAGCAGCGCTGGGTGAGGGTGGCAAGGTAACGGGAGAGACTGCGGTGCGCATTTCGCGCACCGGCTGAATTATTTCACGCCATGATAGCCATCAAGATACGCTCCGGACAGCTCGTTGCCGAACAGCACGGCGTCTTTATCCTCCATTGCGTTGTCCCACTTATCGCTAGCGTTGCCGTTGAAAGAGTGCTGCGTCTTTGTGCCCTGCGCCGCCTGCTGCTTGATGGCATCAGCGGTGCGGCGGGCATCGTTTTCGCTCATGCCTGACGCCTTGTCTTTCTGGCCCTGAGCATATATCTCGGTAAAGTTTGGCAGATTTAAACGGTAATTTTCCTGACGGTTAGTGGCGAAATTACCGCCGACAAAATCGGTGCGGTGTGAGACAAAATAGTAAGCATGGCGCTCCGGCGAAGATTTTGAGGAGGTGCAGCCGGAGAGAGCGGCAAGAGAACAGCTGAATGCGATAATCGCTATTTTTAGTTTCATTAATGACATCATCCCTAATTATTTAGAATATGCACTCTGGATAATTTGAGTACAGGAAAAATAGCACGGTAGCACCCGAAGACCCATTTATCCAGGGGTCTTCAGGTATCGTATTTTTTAGATCTGCGCCAGCCCGCCATCAACGTAGATTTCAGATGCGTTAATAAAGCTCGCGTCGTCAGAAGCCAGGAAAGCGACAGTTTTCCCTACTTCCTCCGGCTCGCCAATGCGCCCCAGCGGTACGTCGGCGGCCAGCATATCAAAGAGTCCCTGGCGCTGCTCTTGCGCGACAAGCCCTCCCAGGCCCGGTGTACGCACTGGCCCCGGACTGACCACATTCACGCGGATACTGCGATCCTTCAGGTCCAGCGCCCATGAACGTGCCAGATTACGCACGGCGGCCTTACTGGCGCTGTACACGCTGAAATTCGCGGTCCCTTTGACCGCCGCCGTAGAGCCCGTAAGGATGACGGATGCACCCTGCGTCAACAGCGGCAAGGCTTTCTGAACGGTAAACAACACGCCGCGCACGTTGGTGCCAAAAATACGATCGAAGTGCTCTTCTGTTATGGCGCCCAGCGGCATCATGTCGCCGCCGCCCGCATTGGCAAAAAGCACGTCCAGTCGTCCAGATTCGCTGGCAATGGTCGAAAACACGCCATCCAGGTCGCTTAAAATCGAGGCATCGGCACGGATCCCTCTGGCTGCGGGACCGATTAACGCCACCGCAGCGTCAAGTTCCTCCTGGCGGCGGCCGGTGATGTACACCGTCGCACCCTGATTTGCCAGCTCCTGTGCTGACGCAAGGCCGATACCCGAACTACCGCCGGTGACTAACGCGATTTTTGCCGAAAGTTTTTTACTCATGATGCACTTCCTTAACTAAAGTATGAATATGCCAATTGAGTCATCGACTTACAGTGATAACCTGGCGGCTAAGTACGGTTGTCACTGTACCTTCAGCCACGGGTGCAAAAAACGTAGTAATGTGAAAAACACTCTTCACACCTATGAATAATCGCCGACTGCTATCAGGAAAAAGCGAATAATGGATCGGTTTTCAGCCCTCAAAGTCTTTACGCGCGTTGTCGAAGCCAACAGCTTTACCCGGGCCGCAGACTCGTTGAATATGCCCAATGCCACCCTCAGTAAAGCGATTCAACAGCTTGAATCTCATCTTGGCGTTTGCTTACTGCAACGTACAACTCGACGCATTACCGTCACGTCGGAAGGGCGCGAGTACTATGAAAAAGCAGTGCGTATTCTTAAGGACCTGGACGAGATTGACGCCTCATTTAGAGCTTCTCGCAATAAGCCAAAGGGCCATCTGCGTGTCTCGGTAGGAGGATCAACCGCCCGCGATATTCTGATCCCTCTTCTGGCTGGCTTTATGGCGACCTATCCGGATATCCGCATTGATCTGGCGGTAGCTGACAGCCCCACGGACCTTATCAGCGGCAACATCGACTGTGCTATCCGAGGTGGGCCGCTGGACGACTCGACGCTTATCGCCCGCAAAATCGGTGAAGCAACGATAATGACCTGCGCCACGCCGGGTTACCTCAAACTCTACGGTATTCCCGCTTATCCTGATGAATTGAAGAACGGACACCGGCTTGTCAGCTATTTGTCTCCCGCCAGCGGAAGAGCCTTTCCATTTCGCTTTGAGGGCAATGGCATTACCCAGGAGATCAAAACGGAATATCACCTTGGTATTAATGAGAGCAATGCCCATATTGCGGCTGCGGAAGCTGGGCTGGGTATTGTGCAGACCTTCTCCTACTCTTTGAAAAACGAACTGGCGAACGGAACACTGGTGGAAATACTCAGCAAATGGCGTCCAACTCCTTATCCATTTCACGTTGTTTATGCGCAGAATCGACACGTTACGTCCCGGCTACGTGTATTTGTCGAATGGCTTGTGGAGACGTTTCCGGCGGCGGTGAAAGGGTAATTGACCGCAGGAACCAGAGAATTATGATAGCCTGCGAAATATAACGTCTATTGCAGGAAATGCAGTCTCTATGTCAATTCAGAAAATCGCTCGCCTGGCGGGCGTCTCGGTGGCGACGGTATCGCGGGTACTAAATAATAGCGATACCGTCAAAGAGAAGAATCGCGAGCGCGTACTGCAGGCCATTAAAGAGAGTAACTATCAGCCTAATCTGCTGGCCCGTCAGCTGCGAACGGCTCGTAGCTACATGATTCTGGTGATGGTCTCTAACATTGCGAATCCCTTTTGCGCTGAAGTGGTCAAGGGGATTGAAGAAGAGGCTGAAAAGCACGGCTACCGGATCCTGCTGTGTAACTCCGGGTCGGACCTGGCGCGTTCTACCTCTGGCCTGCAACTACTTTCTGGCAAAATGGTTGACGGCATTATCACCATGAACGCGCTCTCCAGCCTGCCGGAACTCACCACCATGATTGGCGACGCGCCGTGGGTCCAGTGCGCGGAATATGCCGATAACGGCAGCATCTCCTGCGTCGGCATTAACGACGTCGACGCGGCTCAGGGGGCGGTTTCGCGTTTGGTCGACAGCGGACGAAAACGCATTGCTTTAATAAATCACGATCTCAGCTATCGCTATTCCCGTCTGCGCGAGCGCGGCTATAAAAGCGTGCTGCACGTACGCGAATTGAATTATCAACAGGTGACCTACGCCAGCGATCTTAGCGCCGCTGCCGGTAAAAAGGCGATGGAACAGCTGTTGGCGTTGGACGAAAAGCCCGATGCGGTATTTGCCGTTTCTGACTCACTGGCGGCGGGCGCACTGCGGGCCATTACGCAGGCCGGACTACGGGTGCCGGAAGACATTGCGGTGATTGGTTTTGATGGCACCGAACTGGCGGAAGTGGTCTCGCCGCAGCTGACCACCGTTGAGCAGCCCTCGCGCGCGATTGGTCGCACGGCGGTGACGTTATTGATGAAAAGAATCGACAATCCTGACGCTGCCGTTGAGCGGGTGATGATGGACTGGCGCGTGATCCCCCGCGCCAGTGCCTGAGAACCTTACTGAGATACTGCTCCCGCCAGCGAGCGAATATCGTTGCCGGTGGGGGACTGGTGAATGCGCAGGCCGAACTCATCAACCACCGCGAACACGTGGTCGAAAATATCCGCCTGGATGCTTTCATATTCTGCCCACACCACGGTATTGGTGAAGCAGTAAATCTCAATCGGTAGACCGCTGGCATCCGGGGCCAGCTGGCGCACCATCAGCGTCATATCTTTGCGAATGCGCGAGTGATTGCGTAAATACTCCTGCAAATAAGCGCGGAAGGTGCCGATGTTGGTCATTTTGCGCTGGTTCAACACCGATTGATCGGTCGCATTTTGCTGGTTCCAGGCGCTAATTTCCTGATGACGGGAATCCATATACGGCTTCAGCAGTTTGGCCTGAATCAGGCGCTGCTGCTCTTGTTCATCAAGAAAATGAATGCTGGTGGTATCGATATTCAGGCTACGCTTTATGCGTCGACCGCCGGACGCGGACATGCCGCTCCAGTTTTTAAACGAGTCGGACACCAGCGACCAGGTTGGAATGGTGGTAATGGTATTGTCCCAGTTACGCACCTTCACCGTGGTCAGGCCGATGTCGATCACCGCGCCGTCAGCGCCGTATTTCGGCATTTCCAGCCAGTCGCCGAGCTTAAGCATATCGTTGGCGGAGAGCTGAATACCGGCCACCAGGCCGAGAATCGGGTCTTTGAATACCAGCATTAATACCGCGGCCATTGCGCCGAGGCCGCTAATCAGAATCGCCGGGGATTGGCCTATCAATAATGAAATAACCAGAATGCCGACGATAATCGCGCAAACCAGCTTTATCCCCTGAAATATCCCCTTAAGCGGAAGCTGAGAGGCGGTGGCGAATTTCTGCGATAAATTGAACACCACGTCCAGCAGTGAGAAGAAGGACAGCATCGCGTATATCATCACCCACAGCTGCGCACAGGTGGTGAGTATTTCCGCAGCCTCGCTGCCTTTTTGCAGCCATAACACCGCCTGCACGTTGACGATGATCCCCTGCAGGGTTAAGGCCAGGCGGTGAAACAGTTTGTTCTGCGTGATGATTTGCAGCCACAAATGGCTACTGGCCTGCGCCCGCTTTTCGAAGGTACGCAGCACCACTTTGTGCAGAATAAGGTGAACGACAACTGCCGTCAGAAGAATAATGCCGAAGATAATAATGAGTGAAGTGGTGGGGGTTATTTCGATGCCTAATGCGGCGATTTGCGATATTAATTCCTGCATAACGTCTCCTTTACATCCAGCGGTTATGATGACCGCTGGATGACTATTATGCAAATCGCAGGTTACGCAGATGTGAATTATGAAGCCGCTACCGCCGGATGCACGTTCAGATGATGGCGCAGGCATAGTGCGATGGCGCCCAATATCAGCATCATCACCACCTCAACCGCCAGAAAATCGATTAACGCCTGCGGATAGTCGCCGCCGCTGCGGTGGGCGAGGGTTAAAAATAGCGAACCAAGAATCGCCGGGCCAAGTCCCAGCGTCGCCTGTTGCAGGGTGCTGAGAATCGCACTCCCGGCCCCGGCGTCACAGGCGCTGATATCGCGCATTCCGATGCGGTAAAAGCTATTGACGATCAGCGCCTGCCCATAGCCGATAAGCACTGTGGACGGCACCAGAGCCAGAGTAGAGGTTTGGGTTCCGAGGTGATAAAACGTGGCGCTCAGCAGCAGCAGGCCGACAATCTGCACCGACAGGCCAATCAGCAGGATGCGCCCCATGGTGTAGCGGGCAATCAGCTTCGGCGCGTACAGCGCAGAGATGAAATAGGCCACGCCGAGGGAGATAAAGCTGTTGCCGGACTGCCATGGCGCCATTCCCAGGCCTGCCTGCATCGTCAGCGCCATACAGAACATAAACCCGGACCAGGCGCTGAAAAAGAGCAGGGCGATGGCCATGCCAAAGCGAATGCTGGTGAGCTTCAGCAGGCGGGGCGGTAATAACGGTTGTTCGCCGCGCTGCTGTTTGCCCAGCGCGCTGGCTCGCATCCACAGCAGCAGCGGCAGCACGGCGACTAACATTAGCTGGAGCGCCCACGGCCAGTGCAGTTCCGGCCCCAGCGCCATTGGGAACAACAGGCAGCAGAGGATCAGCGCAAGGCTGAAAGTGCCCTGCCAGTCGATACGCGAATGCGCTTCGCGCCGGGTCTCGGGGACGTAGCGCGGGCTAAAAGCCAGCACCAGCAGGCAGATTGGCACGTTGATAAAGAACGCATTTCGCCAGCCTAAACCGGCGATGTCCGCCGATACCAGCCAACCACCGCCCATCTGACCGACGATAAACGCGATACCGCCAATGCCGCCGTACAGGCTGATGGCCCGGGCGTGGGCTGTGCCTTTCAGGGTGATATGCAAAGTGGCGAGGATCTGCGGCACGATCAGCGCTGCACCGGCTCCCTGTAAGGTGCGTGCCGCCAGCAGGGTATGAATGGAATTTGCCATCCCGCACAGCAGGGAGGCGACGCCAAAAATCGCTACGCCCCACATAAACAGATGACGGCGACCATAGTTATCGCCAAGTTTGCTGCCCATCGCCAGACAGACGGCAAAGGCGACGCCATATAGCGCAACAATCAGCTCCAGTTGGGTGGCGCTGGCATTCAGTGATTGGGTGATCGAATCCAGCGCGACGTTGGTGATCGAGGTGTCGATCAACGGCAGCATTTGGCCGGTCAACAGCAGGAATAAACCGGCGCGGCCGGGTGAAACAGCAGACGAATTCATCGGATCTCTCCATTGCGTCATTCAGCGGATGGCCGTAGCATCACCGATAATTTAAACGGGTACCAGTTCCTGTCTATACTGGTATTGGTACTACCATGCTGGAGGTTTTATGACGACGATGCCGCAACGAGAAGCGCTTTCGATCGTGCCCGACGATAGCCGTAAGCAATTGGGTGCTTTTCTACGTGCCCGGCGAGAAAGCCTCGACCCGCAGCGCCTGGGGCTGCCGCGCGTCGGACGGCGACGCACGCCGGGCCTGCGTCGCGAAGAGGTGGCGATGCTGGCGGATGTTGGCGTCACCTGGTACACCTGGCTGGAGCAGGGGCGGGAAGTGAATCCGTCTGAGGCGGTGCTGGTGGGGGTGGCGAATGCGCTCCAGTGTAGCCCGCTGGAGACCCGGCATCTGTTTGTACTGGCCGGGCTGACTCCGCCGGAGGCCACTCAGATCACGGTATGCGAAGGCATTAGCCCCGGTACCCGGCGGATGCTTGATAGCCTGATGCCGCAGCCCGCCAGCATTCAGAAGCCGAGCTTCGATATTGTGGCGTGGAACGACAGCTTTTGTCGGCTGATGGGTATCGACTTCGCCACGATCCCGGAAGAGGATCGCAACTGCATTTATCTGTACCTGACCAATGAAACCTGGCGCAGCCGGATCGAAAATCGTGATGTGCTGGCGACATTTGTCTCTTACTTTCGCGCGGCGATGGCGGAGCACCGCGGCGACCCGCTGTGGGAGAATAAACTGGCGCGCTTTTTCGCCGCTTCGGCTGAGTTTGAGGCACTGTGGCATCAGCGCTATGAAGTGCGCGGAGTGGAGAATCAGGTGAAAAACTTTAACCATCCGCAGCTTGGACGCTTTAGCTTGCAGCAGATGTACTGGTATTCGGCCCCGCGCAACGGCTCGCGTCTGCTGGTCTATTTACCGATGGATGAAGCGGGCGAGAAAGCGCTGGCGTGGCTGGATAAACAATAATGACAAGGAATGCCTATGAATATTACCCGTAAAGAGCAACGCATCATTCAGCGTGCTCTGGACGCCTGGCAGAACAGCGGCGAGTTAATACCGGAAGATAGCCAGCGATTGGCGCAAACGCTGCACGTTTCACCCTTCGACTGGCAGCGTCTGAGCCGCTACGCTTTCTGGACCGCGCTGGCCTGCGTGCTGGTGGCGCTGGGCAGCCTGTTTGCTGACAGCGACCTGATTGAGTATCTACTTAGCCTGTTCAGCAGCTCGGCGCTGACGC
>NZ_JAPUEW010000008.1:313286-329324 GCF_027492335.1 Klebsiella sp.
GACAGCGACCTGATTGAGTATCTACTTAGCCTGTTCAGCAGCTCGGCGCTGACGCGGATAATTCTGCCCACGCTGCTCGCGGCGGCCTGCTACGGTTGGGGATTTCGTCGCCAGCGGCGGGAAACCCAGTGGCACTACAGTACCGAAGCGATTCTGTTTCTTGGCGTGGTCTTTACCGCCGTGGCGCTGTGGCAACTGGGTGAGCGCCTGGATACCGGCAGCGGCCATATCGCGCCGCTGTTCCTGGCCGGATGCGTGATTTACGGCGCGATTGGCTTCTTTGCCCGCTCTGGGCTGGTATGGCTATTTTTCCTGCTGTCTTTGGGTAACTGGTTTGGTGCGGAAACCGGCTACGTCTCGGGATGGGGGGCCTACTGGCTGGGCATGAGCTATCCGATCCGCTTTGTGCTGTTCGGCGGCGCGCTGCTCGCGCTCTGCTATGGCGCGCAGAAATATTTACGCGAGCGCCAGCTGTTTACCGTCAGCAAAGTGATGGGTCTGACGTATCTGTTTATCGCTCTGTGGATCCTGTCGATTTTTGGTAATTACGATCTGGATAGCTGGTCCAGCATGTCGCAACGACAGCTGTTGCCATGGGGATTGCTGTTCGCTGCAGCGGCAGGGATCTGTATTTATATCAGTCTGAAAAACGATGATGGCATGCTGCGCGGTTTCGGCCTGACGTTCCTGGCTATCAACCTCTATACCCGCTTCTTCGAGTTTTTCTGGGACGGGATGCACAAGGTGGTGTTCTTCCTGATCCTTGCCGTTTCGCTGGCGGTGATTGGTCGCTATGCGGAGCGCATCTGGCACGCAGGGGAGCGGTAGTTAAGGTGGCTGCAAAATACTGCGGTCTATCCCCGGGGGCGGCGCTCGACGCGCCTTGCCCGGGCTACGGGTTAGTACAGTCGGTGGTTTTGTAGCCCGGATAAGGCGACAGCCGCAATCCGGGGATTACCCTGGCGTAAAAAAACCAGAGAATTAAATCTCGGTGATCGTCGTTGCCTGCGGCAGGCGGGATTTCGGCAGGGCGGCGTTGAAATCTTCAACGCTGTGATGGCCGACAGGCACTACCACTAGGCTGGTGTAGCCCTGGGCCTTCAGGTCGAACTCGGCATCGAGGATTGCGAAATCAACGCCTTCAATCGGCACCGCGTCCAGACCCATTGCCGCAACGCCAAGCAGGAAATTGCCAACGTTCAGGTAAACCTGCTTCGCCATCCACTGGTCGTCATCGTGCAGGTCTTTGCGGTGCATATCGGCAAAGAAGGTGCGACCTTTGTGATTCGCGGCTTTGGCTTCAGCATTAGCAAAGCGGCCATCAGCCTCTTCCTGATTCACCACGCGCTCAAGCCAGGCGTCATCCATTGCGGTTTTCGCGCAGAAAACCACCACGTGGGACGCGTCGAGAATTTTACGTTCGTTAAAGACGTAGGTGCCGCTCGCCGCTTTAGCGACGCGCGCTTTACCTTCATCGCTGCTGGCAACGATAAAGTGCCACGGCTGGGAGTTGGTGCTTGACGGGCTGTACTGCAGCAGCGTTTTCAGGTTTTTCGCCTGCTCGGCGGTCAGTTTTTTAGCGGCGTCAAATGCCTTGGTGGAGTAGCGCTTTAAGGCAACCGATACGATATCCATACTCTTCCTCACTGTTTACAACCCCTTGCGGGTGCGTTTCGTGCAGGAAGAGTACAGCGATGTTGGGGAAATGATAAGGGGCAAAAATGCGATAACACTTATCGCGCTGCGCTGAAAATCAACCCGGGCGCAGGCGTTGCTGCTCTTTTTTACTGAGTGTATCGACTATCAGGTTCCACGAATCATTAATCAGCTCAGCCAGCAGGCCCTCGTTGATATCCTCTCCGGGAACCACGGAGATCCAGTGTTTTTTGTTCATGTGGTAGCCAGGCTCAATGCTGCGGTAAATCTCCTGATGAAGCAGTGATTTCTGCGGGTCGCACTTCAGGTTGACCAACGCGCGGCCGTGCGCCGTCATCGTCAGCATAAAAATCCGCCCGCCGACTTTAAACACATCGCACTCCGGGCCAAACGGCCAGCAGTGTTCGGTAAAGGGAAGTTCCAGCGCGATACGGTGCGCTTGTCGATGCAGCGAGAGATGGTCCATCAGATAGTTTCCTCATGCAGAGCCTGCCACATTGCCTCAAAGCCTAATGCAATGAGTTCCCTGGCACGCTGCGGATCGTTGCTGGCGTACTCGATAGTGGTTTCTGCCAGTGACAAAAATAGCGCATCACCAAAGGTGCGATACGCATCGCTAAGAAAAATGGGTTTTACCGAAAGTTGGCATATCTCGTTGAGCTCGGGGAACATTTCTTTGACCCGAGTACGCGTTTCATCGGTAATCCGTTCGCTCAGGGACATGCGGCGTATGGCTTTATGCTCCATCGGTTTGCGCATACCCCAGTCGATATAGCTGTTCCAGATATTACGCGCATTCTCTTTCGGGCGGGTTTCGTTTGGGACAAGACTAGACACCATCACCTGAACTAAACCCGATTTGATAGTGAGATAAAGCTCGTTGAGCAGATCGTCCTTGGTGGCAAAATAGCGAAACAGCGTCCCCTCAGCAACCCCGGCGCTGCGGGCGATGGCGGAGGTTGAGGCGGCGATTCCCGATTGGGCAAAGGCGGCAGTTGCGGCCTCCAGTAACGCTTGCTTTTTATCTTCACTCTTAGGACGAGCCACTACACTTTACCTCACACGTTATAAAAACCTGATCTAAGCATGCCTGACATGGGCACTGCAACGCCGTCTGTCAAAATTTGAAAATCGTCTTGACGACTTTCAGCTTCTTCCTAATAATGAGTGCTTACTCACTCATAATCAAGCCTTATAACAAAAACCTCCAGGAAGGAGGATTTCGCCAGGTCAGGATATGAACCGTATCATCTTCAGTGTGGTCGCCATCATGTTATTAGCGTCAGCAACAACTTTGCCGTTTGTGTTAAATGCCGGATTTGGTCAGGCGCCGCAGGGCGCACAGCTCAGCGTGGTGGAACAGTCCCCTCACTATTATGACGGCCAGTTTCACAACCAGCTGCCGACGCCTGGGTTTACCGGGCAAAAAAATATGCTGGCCGCGTGGTGGGAGTTTCTTGTCGCCAAACGCGAAAACGCCAGACCGGCCCAGCCGCTGCCGCTGGTGAAAACCGATCTGGCCAGTCTGCCGTTAGGGCAGGACACCATGGTCTGGCTCGGGCACTCCTCCTGGTATTTGCAACTGGCCGGTAAACGTATCCTGATTGACCCGGTGTTTAGCAACTATGCTGCACCGTTCTCCTTTATTAATAAGGCTTTTGCCGGGGATTACCCGTGGCATGCTGAAGGAATGCCGGATATCGATCTGCTGATTATCTCGCACGATCATTATGACCATCTCGACTACGCCACCATCAAAGCGCTGATGCCGAAAATCAAGCGCGTGGTAACGCCGCTGGGCGTTGGCTCGCATCTGCGCTACTGGGGCGTCGATAGCGCCATTATTAGCGAAGTGGACTGGAATCAATCGGTACAGGTCAGTGATGAGCTAACGGTTCACGCGCTGCCCGCGCGCCACTTTTCAGGCCGCGGCCTCAAGCGTAACCAGACGCTGTGGGCCAGCTTTATGTTCGTCACTCCGCAGCAGAAAATTTACTACAGCGGCGATAGCGGCTACGGCCCGCACTTTAAAGCCATCGGCGAGCAGTTCGGTGAAGTGGATTTGGCGATTATGGAAAACGGTCAGTACGACCAGGACTGGAAGTACATCCACATGATGCCGGAAGAGACGGCGCAGGCCGCTGACGATTTACACGCTCGTGCGGTGCTGCCGGGCCACGCCGGGCGCTTCGTGCTGGCAAAACATACATGGGACGATCCGTATAAAAGGCTGGCGGAGGCCAGTACAGGGCGGCCGTGGCGACTGCTGACGCCAATGTTGGGTGAGCCGGTTTGGGTCGCGGATAAAACGCAATCATTTAACGCCTGGTGGCGGTAACGATGAGAGTGGTTCAGGAGGAGAGAGGACATATGACTATTTCCGCTCAGGTCATTGATACGATCGTCGAGTGGATTGATGATAATTTGCATCAACCGCTACGTATTGACGATATTGCGCGCCATGCCGGTTACTCGAAATGGCATCTGCAACGACTGTTTTTACAGTACAAAGGGGAGAGTCTGGGGCGTTACATTCGCGAGCGCAAGCTGCTGCTGGCGGCGCGCGATCTGCGCGATACCGATCAGCGGGTTTACGATATTTGCCTGAAATACGGCTTTGACTCGCAGCAAACCTTTACCCGCATTTTCACCCGCACGTTTAACCAGCCTCCGGGTGCCTACCGTAAAGAAAATCACAGCCGCGCCCACTGAAAAGTGTCCGCCGGGGGAAGACCGGCGGACACTTTTCTTACCAGGCGTAATTCACTGTTGCCGTCACCGTCCGACCAATGCCGTAGAAGCAGGCGCTATCGCTGGCGCATGAGGCCACGTATTTGGTGTCCGCAATATTGTTGACGTTGAACTGCACTTTCGCCCCTTTCAGGCTTGAGCTTAATTCGCCTAACTCATAGCTCACCATTGCGTCATACAAATCCACCGCCGGAACCTTAAAGGTGTTTTTCGCATCGCCATAGCTGGTGCCGATATAGCGCACGCCAACGCCCGCCGTCAGGCTTTTTAGCGCGCCGTCCGGCAGGGTATAGCTGGCGAACGCTGAGGCCATATGGGTTGGAATGCGCGCAGGGGTTTTCCCTTCGGTGCCGACCACGGTGGTATTGACGGTTTCCGCATCGGTGTAGGTATAAGAAGCAATCAGGTTGAGGTTATCGAAGACCGTCGCGTGCGCTTCGGCTTCCACCCCTTTCGAACGAACCTTACCGCTATTTTCAAACCATCCGGCCGCGCTGTTGTAGGTGGCGACGTTGCTCTGCGTCAGGTCATACAGCGCGAGGGTCATTAACGCGTTTGGGTTCGGCTGATATTTCAGGCCCACTTCTACCTGCTTGCCTTCGCTTGGATCGAACGGCCCGACGCCCGGCGCGCGGTTGGTTTGTAGATTAGGTTCGAACGAAGTGCTGTAACTGATATAGGGCGAGAGGCCGAAATCAAAGGCGTACAGCAACCCGGTACGCCAGGTGAACTTACTGTCATTCTGCTGGGTGCTGCTGGCGTCGGTAAAATCAGTGGTGCGTACTTCTGCCCAGTCGTAGCGCCCGGAAACCAGCAGCTCCCAATTTTGCCAGCTCAGCTGATCCTGGAGATAAATTCCCGCCTGGTCGAGATTTTGCTGCTCATCGCTGGCGGTGCTGAAGGTGCTTTCATCAACGCTAACGCCGTAAGAAGGACTGCGCCAGTCGATATCGTACTGTGAGCCGCCGGCGCGGCCGAGGTACTGTTTATCTTTACTGGTTTTGTAATCCAGACCACCAATCACCGTATGTGCCACCTGGCCGCTGGCAAACTGCGCCTCAAGCTGGTTATCAATACCAAACTCATCGGTCTGGCGCTCTTCATGTTGGGCGCGGCGCGAGAGTACGGAACTGTTGGCTGCGCTGGTGGTATAAACCAGATAGCGGTACTTCTGTTTGATGGTCGCGTAGCGGGCGTTCTGCCGCAGGGTGAAGGTATCGTTTAGCTGGTGCTCGAATTCATAACCAATCATCGTTTGTTCGCGCCACGACTGATTGTAGTTAGGGTCGCTGACGTTAAAATCGCGCGGAATATAGCTTCCGTCGACGCTTTCCACGGTGCCGTAGCGCGGCAAGAAGTTACGGTAACCGGCATCCGGGTCTTTCTGGTAGCTGGTTAACAGGGTAAAGCGGGTGGCGTCGTTAGGATACCAGGTCAGTGCCGGGGCAATGGCCATCCGCGTCTCTTTGTAGTCATCTATCTGATTATTCTGGGTGCGGGCGATCCCGTTCAGGCGATAGAGCAGATGGCCGTCATCGCTCAGCGGACCGCCAAAATCGAAGGCCCCTTCGGCAAGGTTGTTATTGCCGGTACGGAACTGCACTTCATGAATCGGCTGGCTGGTGGGGCGTTTGCTGGTCATGCTGATAAGCCCGCCAGGATTAACCTGACCAAACAGCACCGAGGCCGGGCCGCGCACCAGCTCAACGCGCTCCAGCAGCCACGGGTCGAAAGTCCCGGTCTGTGAGGAGGCAGTGGCCCCGTAGCTCAGGCCATCGAGGAATTTGGGCACGTAGCTAAAGCCGCGCACGAAAACTTCGTCGTTGCGGTTAGAGGCACCGCGATATTCGGTAAAGACGCCTGCGCTATAGCGCAGCGCCTGGGAAACCGAGGTGACATCCAGCGCCTGCATTTGATCGCGGGTGACCACCGATACCGACTGCGGCGTCTTGACGATCTCTGCGGCAGTTTTCGTCGCCGACAGCGTCTTTGTTGCCACAATTCCCTTTAGCGGCGCTGTTGGATCTTCGCCGTTGCCTGCGGTGACAACGATCGTTTCCTCCGCCGCCAGCGCCTGCCCGCCGAAGGTGGATACCGCGAGGCTCGCGGCCCAGAGTGCTGTTATCTTATTATATTTAAACATTTTTATGATTTTTCCTTGGTTAAGTCGCCATCAAAAAAACCGCCATCTTCGTGATGAATCGTCCAGCGGCTGTCATTAACGGCGTCAATGTTATTGCAAATAGTTATTATTTGCATTAGCGTTATTAACAAATTTTTACAAGGAAATATCGGGCAATGAAGACGGCGTGGAGCGGCCTGCTAATTGGCATGAGTGCCTTACCGGCAGCGGCGATGAACTGTGAATCACCTTCTTTACAAGGTGAACTGCAGGGGAAGTTTGATGCCAGCGGCGAGGTCTGTTTTGACCTGCCAAAGCTGGGTGAGAACTATGTTGCGGCGACTCTCTCCGGCGTCACCGATGCCCGACTGCTGGATGAGAACAATCGTCGCCTGCGCACGCTATTGGCAGGCGGCCCGGCAGATGGAGAACAAACTTTGCTATTTTCTCTGCCGGTAAACCGTGCCTCCTCACTGGTACTGCACGGTGAAGAGGGCGCGCGCTGGCGTTTTCAATGGCAGATGCGAGAGACTACCGCGCTGGCAAAAACACAGGCGCTGGATCCGGTCAGTCCGCGTCTGCAGCAGCTTAAGCGCGAGCTGGCGGCAGGAGGTTCAACGGCGAATTTCTGGCAGGAGCGTGAACTGGAAGGAACGCCCATGGTGGAACCGGTGGACGCCAGCCATAAGCGAGTGACTTTCCTGTGGCGCGGGGCGAGCCAGAACGTGTTTATTCTGGGTTCTCCGGCGGGAGATCACGATCCGCTGTTTCGCCTCGGCGACTCCGATGTTTGGTTTCGCAGCTACGTGGTGCCCGCCGATACCCTAATGCAATATAAGCTGGCTCCGGATGTGCCGCAGGTGGCGGGCAGCGCGCGGGAGCAGCGGCGAGCGATTCTGGTCAGCGCCCAGGCCGATCCGCTCAACCCCAACAGCGTCAACGCTGCCCAGGATCGCTGGAGTCGCTACTCTTTGCTGGCGCTTAATCCTGCACGTTTTTGCTCGGTGCAACGTATGACGCAGCCGCTGCGCTACGGCACCTTAACCCGCCACCAGCTACGTAGCGACTTCCTGCAAAATACACGAGAAGTGATGATTTACCGTCCGCGTTTGCCGCAGCCCGCGCGCTGGACCTTGATGCTGTTCGATGGCAAAACGTACCAGGACGAGTACCGCTTCGCGAACGTGCTGGACTCCCTGATCGCCAGCCATGTGCTGCCGCCGATTAACGTGGTGTTTATCGATAGCCTTGATCATACGCGACGGGCAAAAGAGCTGCCGCCAAACCCCCACTTCGCCGATTTTATGGCTCATGAACTGCTGCCGTGGCTGAACCGGCAGGGACTCAGCCTGACCCGGCAAAAAACCGTGGTTGCAGGCTCCAGCTACGGCGGGCTGGCCGCATCCTGGGTGGCGATGCGCTATCCGCGACAGTTTGGCAACGTGCTGAGCTTGTCCGGGTCGTACTGGTGGGCACCGAAAGGAGAAGAGGCCAGTTGGCTGACGCGGCAGTACCAGCAATCGCCGCGCTATCCGGTACGTTTCTGGCTACAGGCGGGTAAATTCGAAACCAGCGGGCCGGACGGTGGCATTTATGCCAATACCCTCGAATTTGAGCAGGTACTGAGAGAGAAGGGTTATGCGGTGAGCTTCCATCCCTCGTCCAGCGGTCACGATTACGCTGCCTGGTGCGAGGCGCTGGTCAACGGTATGCGTGACTTGACCGGCTTAACGCTCAAGGGAAAACCAGCGACGCCACACCCAGCGCAACACCACATACTCAATAGCGCCCAGCGCTAAGAACCACAGGCAAAAGATCAGCGTATAAAGCTGGTTGAGATCCATCAGGTGGAACATCTCAACCAGCTTTTGCGCCAGCGTCAGGCCAAGAGACGGTGCTGGCAGCAGCAGGCAGGATATCAACGCCAGCAGAAGAATGCCGGCGGCGCTGAGGAGCGTTTCTAGCGGATGTTTCATTATTTGTTAATCATCAGTTAAAAACATATTGTCCGGTAAAAACTGAATCAATGCAATATAGTTTCGCAGGGAATTAAATTACGCCTTAAGTATTATTTATAATAATCCTCTTTCATTTCCATGTTAATTAATTTAGGCATATTTGTGATTAAATTAATTACACCGGACTGTAAATTAACGTCATTATTAAGCCAGCGCTTTTACAAAAGTATAGGTGCTATATCCCACCAGAGTAGCGATAATAATGGCCAGCAAGATGTACAGCACCAGACGGCGTCCGCGGTAGATTCCAAACATAGTAGACCTCGTTTAGTTTTGGTTTATTAATATTTTGCAATTATTGTTTTATAGAATTAACTTACCACAAATTTTGTATTTGCGAGAGACTAAATATTGTGCAAGCTCAAATTATCTCCCGCCTGTTTTTTAATTTTCTCATTGGCCCGGAATGATTCCAGGCTTTCCGCCTCACGGAATTTTAAGGGAGATATATTTTGACCAAAATGATCAAAACTAATAATACCACCCCCTCAGGGGATGCCGCGCCACGCCGGGCATATCAGCAGACCGTTGATGCGGTGCTGGCGCAGAAAAACAGCCATACCAGCGGACTGAACTCCGCTGAAGCCGCCGAGCGTCTGCAGACCTTCGGCCCGAATGCGTTACCAGAGAAGAAAGGCAAGCCCGCCTGGCTGCGCTTTCTCGCCCATTTTAACGACGTACTGATTTTTGTCCTGCTGGCTGCTGCCGCGCTTACGGCGGTAATGGGCCACTGGGTTGATACCCTGGTTATCCTTGGCGTCACGGTGATCAATGCCCTGATCGGCCATATCCAGGAGAGCAATGCTGAAAAATCGCTACAGGGCATCCGCAATATGCTCTCCAGCGACGCCCGCGTGCAGCGCAACGGTAAGCATGAAACCATCCCGACCCGCGACCTGGTTCCGGGCGATATCGTCATTCTGCGCGCGGGAGACCGTGTGCCTGCCGATATGCGCCTGATTGAAACTCACAATCTGCGGGTGGAAGAAGCGATTCTGACCGGTGAGTCGACGGTTGTGGATAAAACCACCGACGCGCTGGAAGGTGAACTGCCGCTGGGCGATCGCACGAATATGCTGTTCTCCGGCACCACCATCAGCGCCGGCGGCGGCGTTGGCGTAGTGACCGCTACCGGTCAGGAGACCGAACTCGGCCACATCAACCAAATGATGGCGGGTATTGAGAAGCACCGCACGCCGCTGCTGGTGCAGATGGACAAGCTCGGCAAAGCGATTTTCGTCATTATCCTGGCGATGATGGCCGCGCTGTTCGTCTTCAGCCTGGCGCTGCGCGACATTCCTCTCGGTGAGCTGCTGCTCTCCCTGATTAGCCTGGCGGTTGCCGCTGTGCCGGAAGGTTTACCGGCGATTATCTCGATTATTCTCTCCCTCGGCGTACAGGCGATGGCGCGTCAGCGGGCGATTATCCGCAAGCTGCCGACGGTGGAAACCCTGGGCGCAATGACCGTGGTGTGCTCGGATAAAACCGGCACCCTGACGATGAACGAGATGACCGTCAAAGCGATCATCACTGCCGATTGCTGCTACCGTGTTGAAGGCGACAGCTACGAGCCGCAGGGCAACATCTGCCTGGAAGGCAGCGATGAGCCGGTGCAGATTAAACCGGGCAGCGTGCTGGAAACCTACCTGCGCACTATCGACCTGTGTAACGACAGCCAGATGATTCAGGACGAGCGCGGCCTGTGGGGTATTACCGGCGGGCCGACCGAAGGGGCACTGAAGGTATTGGCGGCGAAAGCGCAGCTGGAGCCGGTTGACGCGCGCCTGGTCGCGAAAATTCCGTTCGACTCGCAGTACAAGTACATGGCGACCCATCAGAAAATGGGTGACGTCGAGCGGGTGCTGATTACCGGCGCGCCGGACGTGATTTTTGCCATGTGCCGCCAGCAGATGAGCAAGCAGGGCGCGGTACCGTTCGAGCCGCAGTACTGGGAAGAGGAAATGGCGCGCTTTGCCCGTCAGGGCCTGCGCATGGTTGCCGCCGCCTACAAACCGGCTAACGTTGGTAGCACCACGCTGACCCACGACGATCTCCGCGAAGGTCTGGTCTTCCTTGGCATTGCCGGGATGATGGATCCGCCGCGCCCGGAAGCGATTGACGCTATCCACGCCTGCCAGAATGCGGGGATCCGCGTGAAGATGATTACCGGCGACCACCCGCAGACGGCGATGAGCATCGGCCAAATGCTGGGGATTACTAACAGCCGTCAGGCGATGACCGGCTACCAGCTGGAGCATATGGATGACGCCGAGCTGGCGAAAGCCGCCGTTGAGTACGATATTTTTGCCCGCACCAGCCCGGAGCATAAGCTACGCCTGGTGAAAGCGCTGCAGGATAACGGTGAAGTGGTTGGCATGACCGGCGATGGCGTCAACGATGCTCCGGCGCTGCGTCAGGCCGACGTCGGCATCGCCATGGGTATCAAAGGAACCGAGGTGACCAAAGAGGCCGCCGACATGGTTCTGACCGATGACAACTTTGCCACCATCGCCAGTTCGGTCAAAGAGGGGCGTCGGGTCTACGACAACCTGAAGAAAACCATTCTGTTTATTATGCCGACCAACCTGGCGCAGGGGCTGCTGATTATCATCGCCCTGCTGGCGGGGAACATTATTCCGCTGACGCCGGTGCTGATTTTGTGGATGAACATGGCGACCTCCGCCACGCTCTCCTTCGGTCTCGCGTTTGAAGCTGCCGAGCGCAACGCGATGAACCGCCCGCCGCGTAAAACAGGCCAGCACGTGATGGACGCTTTTGCCGTCTGGCGCGTCGCTTTCGTCGGTACGATGATTGCCGTCGCCGCCTTTATTCTTGAGGCCTGGCTGGCACCGCGCGGCCACAGCCCGGAGTTTATCCGCACCGTGCTGCTGCAGATGCTGGTGACCGCGCAGTGGGTCTATATGATTAACTGCCGCAGCAGCGACAGCTTCTCGCTGAACATGGGGCTGCTGCGTAACAAAGGCATCTGGCTGGTAAGCGGCGTGCTGCTGCTGATGCAGCTGGTCATCATCTACGTACCGGTGATGCAGACGATGTTTGGTACCGAAGGGCTGCCGCTGCGCTACTGGTTCATCACTCTGGTCATCGGTATTGCGATGTTCCTGGTGGTCGAAGTTGAGAAACGCCTGACCCGCCGTTTCCGCAAAACCGCGTAGTCTGTCTGATTCGTCCGGCGTCCCTTCTCCTGCGGGAGGAGGGACGCCGCATCGTCGTAAGGAATTCCCCCCCATGAAAAAGATCATCCGCTCCGCCTTGCTGGCCTGCGGCCTGGCAGGCTACGCCCTGACGATCGCCGCCGCTCCGGCGATTCCGGTGCGCGTTGCCACCGTTGAGCAAGCGCCGCATGCCAACGAGCGGCAAATTTCTGGTCGCGTTGAGGCCATCCACTCCGTTGATATTCGCGCCCGTACTGAAGGGGCGATCGTGCAGCGCCATTTTCAGGATGGGCAGTACGTCAATAAAGGCGATCTGTTGTTTACCCTTGATGACGCCCAGCCCAAATCCGCGCTGGCGCTGGCGCAGGCCGAGCTGAGAAGCGCGCAAGCTTCGCTCCGTCAGGCCCAGCAGCTGTTAAGCCGCTACCAGCAGCTAAAAAATAACCACTCGATCAGCCGCAATGACGTGGATACCGCGCAGATGCAGCGTGATGTCGCCGCCGCCGCCGTGGAGCAGGCGCAGGCGCGCATTGCCGCCCAGCAAATTACGCTCGGCTACACCCGTATAACTTCGCCGGTCACCGGACGCGTCGGCCATAGCGCGTTTCACGTCGGTAGCCTGGTCAATCCCTCCAGCGGCGTGCTGGTGGACGTGGTCCAGCTTGATCCGATTCGCGTCGCCTTCTCACTCGATGAAACCGCCTTTTTCGACAAAGCGGGCCAGCATGCGGATATTGCCGCGCTGAAGCAGGCGTGGATAGCGCAGGTCGATGTTGATGGGCAGCGGCAAAACGGTGTACTGACCTCCGTCGATAACCGCATTGATAGCCGCACTGCCAGCGTGGCGCTGCGTGCTGAATTTGCAAACCCGCGGCACCGTCTGCTGCCCGGCGCTAACGTGGCGATTTTCTTTCGTCCGCAGCAGCTTGCGCAAAGCCCGATGATCCCGGCATCTGCGATGCAGCAGGACGCGCAGGGCTTTTACTGCTGGGTAATGACGGCGGACAACACCGTAGCGATGCGCCGTATCACCCCTGGCGGCCAGCAGGGGCAGCAGTTTGCGGTGGTGGAAGGTATTAATGCGGGCGAGCGCGTGGTGACGGAAGGCGCCCAGCGCCTGCGTGATGGCGTAGCCGTTCAACTGCTCAACTAAAGAGGGGGAAGGGATGCTGACATTTTTTATCCGTCGCCCGCGTTTTGCGATGGTGATTGCGCTGCTGATGACTTTTATCGGCGCGGTATCGCTAAAGCTGATCCCGGTCGAGCAATATCCGCAGATTACGCCGCCGGTCATCAACGTTAGCGCCAGTTGGCCGGGCGCCAGCGCGGCGGACGTGGCACAAGCCATTGCCGCGCCGCTGGAGACTCAGCTCAACGGCGTTGACCATATGTTGTATATGGAATCTACCAGCTCCGATGAAGGCACCTACAGCCTGAGCCTGACCTTTGCTGCCGGTACCGATGCCGATTTAGCGGCAATTGATGTGCAGAATCGCGTTTCCCAGGCCGTGGCGCAGCTTCCTGCCGAAGTGCAGCAGAACGGCGTGCAGGTGCGCAAACGGGCAACGAACCTGCTGATGGGCGTGAGCCTTTATTCGCCGCTCGGGACGCTATCGCCGCTGTTTGTCAGCAACTACGCCAGTACCCAGGTGCGCGAGGCGCTGGCGCGCTTGCCGGGCGTTGGCGAAGTCCAGATGTTCGGCGCGCGCGACTACAGCATGCGCATCTGGCTGCGACCTGATCGCATGAACGCCCTGAATATCACTAGCGATGATATTTCCCAGGCGCTACGCGAGCAAAACGTACAGGGCGCGGCGGGGCAGGTGGGGACGCCGCCGGTATTTAACGGCCAGCAGCGGACCCTGACCATCAACGGTATCGGTCGGCTGAGCGATGCCGCCAGCTTCGGGCAGATTGTGGTGCGCAGCGGCGAACGCGGTCAGCTGGTGCGCCTGTCGGACGTGGCAACCATTGAGCTGGGCGCGCGTAGCTACAGCTCTGGCGCACAGCTCAACGGTAAAGACTCCGCGTATCTTGGCATCTACCCGACGCCAACCGCCAACTCGCTGCAGGTTGCCAGCGCGGTGCGCGCCGAGCTGACCCGGCTGCACGCGCGTTTCCCGGCGGATCTGACCTGGGAGGTGAAGTTTGATACCACCCGCTTTGTGGCGGCGACGATCAAAGAGATCGGCGTATCGCTGGCGTTGACCCTGCTGGCGGTGGTGGTCGTGGTGTCTTTGTTCCTGCAAAGCTGGCGGGCAACGCTGATAGTGGCTCTGGCAATTCCGGTATCGCTTATCGGTACCTTTGCCGTGCTCTATTCGCTGGGCTACAGCGCTAATACGCTGAGCCTGTTCGCGATTATTCTCGCCCTGACCATGGTGGTGGATGACGCCATCGTGGTGGTGGAGAGCGTAGAGACGAAAATGGCGGAGGGACTGGATCGCGGGGCCGCTACCGCCGAGGCGCTGCGGCAAATCGCTGGTCCGGTGATCGCGACGACCTTAGTGCTGCTGGCGGTATTTGTTCCGGTGGCGATGCTGCCGGGGATCGTCGGCGAGCTGTATCGCCAGTTTGCGGTGACGCTATCGACGGCAGTAACGCTATCGAGCCTGGTGGCGCTGACCCTGACACCCGCGCTGTGCGCACTGCTGCTGCGCCCGCGTCCGGAAAGGCCTGCCGCTATCTGGCGCGGCTTTAACCGCGGCCTGGATAAGGTGCGCGATGGCTACGGGCGTCTGGTGGGAGGCATGAATCGTCGTCCCTGGCTGGCGCTGGCCGCGACGGCGACGGCTGCCGGGCTGGTGGTCTTTAGCTTCACCACCATGCCGAAGGGCTTTCTGCCGCAGGAAGATCAGGGCTACTTCTTTGCCAGCGTGCAGCTGCCTGAAGCCGCCTCGCTGGAGCGTACCGAAGCGGTAATGGCCCAGGCGCGGGAGCTGTTGCTGGGAAATCCGGCAGTTGAGGATGTGATTCAGGTGTCTGGCTTCAATATTCTTAACGGCACCAGCGCCTCGAACGGCGGGTTTATCTCGGTGATGCTGAAAGACTGGCATCAGCGACCGCCGCTGGATTCGGTAATGGAGAAACTACAGGGCCAGCTGATGGGGCTGCCGGAAGCGACGATTATGACTTTTGCGCCGCCGACGTTGCCGGGGCTGGGTAACGCCTCCGGATTCAATTTACGCATCCTGGCGCAGGCCGGGCAATCTCCGGCGGAACTGGAGCAGGTGACGCACCAGGTTCTGAGGGTGGCGAACCAGCATTCGCAGTTGAGTCGGGTATTTACCACCTGGAGCAGCAACGTCCCACAGCTCACGCTCAACGTTGATCGCGACCAGGCGGCGCGGCTAAACGTGCCGGTTGCAAGGATTTTCAGCAGCCTGCAAACCGCGTTTGGCGGCACCCGCGCCGGGGATTTCAGCACCAACAATCGCGTTTACCATGTGGTGATGCAAAACGAGATGCAGTGGCGCGAGCGGGCAGAGCAGATTAGCGAGCTGTACGTGCGCAGCGACAGCGGCGAGCGGGTTCGTCTGAGCAATCTGGTGACGATTACGCCGACGTTGGGCGCGCCGTTTATTCAGCAATATAACCAGTCTCCATCGGTATCGGTGAGCGGCTCGGCGGCAGAAGGCGTCAGCAGCCGCACGGCGATGGCGGTGATGGAGCAGATTTTACAATCGAACCTGCCGCAGGGGTATGACTACGCCTGGAGCGGAATTTCGTGGCAGGAGCAGCAAACCGGCAACCAGGCGGTGTGGATTGTGCTGGCGGCGGTGGCGATGGCGTGGCTGTTCCTCGTTGCGCAGTATGAAAGCTGGACGCTTCCGGCGAGCGTGATGCTGTCGGTGCTGTTCGCCATCGGCGGGTCGCTGTTGTGGTTATGGTGGGCCGGTTACGCCAACGATGTTTACGTGCAGATTGGTCTGGTGTTGCTGATTGCGCTAGCGGCGAAGAATGCGATTTTGATCGTCGAATTTGCCAGGGCAAAGCGCGAAGAGGGGATGTCGATAGTCGACGCCGCCCGCGAAGGGGCGACTCGCCGCTTCCGGGCGGTGATGATGACGGCGGTTTCCTTCATCATTGGGATTATGCCGATGATGCTCGCCACCGGCGCCGGAGCGCAGAGTCGACGGATTATCGGTACCACGGTGTTTAGCGGCATGCTAGTGGCGACGGTGATTGGCATTCTGTTTATTCCGTCGCTGTACGTGCTGTTCCAGCGCCTGCGCGAGTGGGGGCATCGGCGGATGTAGGTGCGCCTCGGGCCTGGTAGCCCGGACAGGCGCGCCAGCGCCGCCTCCGGGGAGAT
>NZ_JAPUEW010000009.1:0-26050 GCF_027492335.1 Klebsiella sp.
CTGTTTGTGTGAAGTGATTCACATCTGCCGTGTCAGTGGGAGCGCATTATAGGGATCCCATCTTTTTGCACAAGACTTTTTTAGATCTTTTTTTCCAAATGATGTTTTTTCACCCTTTTCGCAGGGTTTGTGCTCAATTCGCCTAATTTTTACCACGTCAAAGGGTTGCAGATGGTCCCAAAAGCTACCAAAGTCTCTTCATCCCCTGGTTTATTGAGGTAAGCATGCCTGTGAATCTACGTCGCTATAAAGATTTATCCCCGAAAATAGGTCAACACGTGATGATCGACACCAGTAGCGTGGTGATCGGCGATGTCAGAATTGATGATGATGTCAGTATCTGGCCAATGGTCACAATTCGCGGTGATGTGAATTATGTGGAAATAGGCGCGCGCACCAACATTCAGGACGGCAGCGTCTTACATGTCACTCATAAGTCTTCATATAATCCACATGGCAATCCACTGATTATTGGCGATGATGTGACCGTCGGTCATAAAGTTATGCTGCACGGCTGCACTATAGCTAACCGCGTGCTGGTTGGTATGGGGTCGATTGTACTGGATGGTGTCATTGTGGAGGATGACGTCATGATTGGTGCCGGTAGTCTGGTTCCACAAAACAAACGTCTGGAAAGCGGCTACCTTTATTTTGGCAACCCGGTTAAACAAATACGCCCCCTCACGGAGGCGGAAATTGTGGGGCTAAGGTATTCAGCAAACAACTATGTGAAATGGAAAAATGATTATCTGGCTCAGGAAAACCAGACCCATCCTTGAGCGTCTTCTTGCTGGTCGCAGATTAATTCGTGGGCCTCCTCTTCCAGATCCCAACGATGCTCACGAAATGCGGCCAGGCACAGTTCGGGATCTTCGTCACCAAAACGTTGCTGAAGCGTTGTTAGCTTTATGGCACAGATCAGTTGCATACCGTTAACTAGTGCTGGAAAAGCGATACACTGACGCTCGTCATCCCATACCTCCCTGTCGGGAAATTGAATAGCCTGGTTCACGTGTTCAATTCCTCATGCAAAGCCAGAATTACAGGGGCAATTTCCGGCAGAACACCGTGCCACAATAGTACTGAGTGTGCGGCCTGTGCCACCAGCATTCCCAGCCCATCAGCACATCTTTTAGTACCATGTTGCTGACACCAACGTAAAAATGGCGTGCAACCTTTCTGATAAAACATGTCATAGCAATAGACATGGGTGTTGATTAGCGAAACGGGGATAGCAGGGACTTCTCCTTCAATACCGCTAGATGTGGCATTAATGATGAGATCAAACACCTGACCATTTAATGCTTCTATATCCAGAGCACGGACGCTGCCAGTATGAGCAAACAGCGTTGCCAGTTCATGCGCACGCGAAAATGTACGATTCACAATAGTGACAGCGCAATCCAGCGATAAAAGAGGCAGCAATACGCCACGTGAAGCACCACCTGCACCAATAAGCAGAACCCGAAAACCAGGTTTAATGAAATCGAGTCGTTCTAAATCACTCAGTAGCCCCACGCCATCGGTGTTGTCCCCCAGCAACCGGCCATCCTCCAGCCGTTTAAGGGTATTAACAGCACCGGCCAGTGCCGCACGTTCGGTTAACTCATCTGCTCGCGCGAAAGCCTCTTCTTTGAAAGGAACGGTGACGTTAGCTCCCTTGCCACCATCACCAAAAAAAGCGTTAAGAGTATTTACGAAATCATCAAGGGGGGCCAGGACTCGCCCATAGGGATGCGTAATCTGCAGCTGCTTCGCAAAGAGCTGATGAATAGATGGTGACTTGCTATGAGCAATCGGGTGTCCAAATACTGCGTAGGTTTCCATAAGTTATCCCTGGCGGAAGAGTTCGCCCGTCAAGGCATCACGTATTTCAGAAGGATTCTGACGTCCACCGGTTACCCCATCAACTACCGGGAAGCTAGCGCCAAACTGCGCATAAACCTCAGCAGTCGTGCGGCAAGGTGGCTCACCAGATAAATTGGCGCTAGTAGAAACTAATGGTTTACCGTAAGCCTCACACAACTCAACTACCTGCGGGTGATCCGTTACTCGCACTGCCAGCGAATCAAAACGGCCGGTCAACCAACGGGGTGTAGAATCGAGAGCAGGGAATACAAAGGTCACCGGCCCAGGCCAGCAGGAAAAAATAGCAGCACGCCGCTCATCGCTAAGTTGTGAATCATCAATATAAGGTTTGAGCTGTTCAAAGTTAGCGGCGATTAGGATCAGTCCTTTATCAACCGGTCGCTGTTTAAGCGCCAACAAATGCCTGACGGCTTTTTCGCTGTCGGGATCGCAGCCGACGCCAAAAACAGCTTCCGTAGGATAGGCGATGACAAGTTCATTGTTCAGGACCGAAACTGCATGTGCGATGGTTTCTGAAAGCAGGTTATTATTCACTGATTATTCCGCCGGTGTCGGCTTTCCACATTGTTTGCTGGCACAAAAACGCTTTACGCCCTGCACCGTTTTCTTTTCGATTAGTAGAGGGTAATGACACTCTGGGCACTCACCCGCCACTGGCTTAAAATTAATGACGAACTGACAATCAGGGTAGCGATCGCAGGAATAAAAGTTTTTTCCGAAACGTGAACGACGCTGGACCAGATGTCCCTGACTACACTGCGGGCAGGCTATGGCAGTCTCATCAGGTTTATCAATGAGTTCAGTATGCTCACATTCTGGGTAGTTGCTACAACCAATAAACATACCAAAACGTCCTTGCCGCAGTACCAATATGGCACCGCAAGACGGACACATCTGCCCCTCCAGAACTTTGACAATATGCCCGTCCGCCTGATTCTTCAGGGAACGGACATAATCACAGTCCGGATAATGTGAACAGCCGAGAAAAGGCCCATGTTTCCCAGAACGTATTACAAGTTCAGCCCCACATTGGGGGCAAGGCTCGTTTTTACGCACCGAAAACAGTGCTGATTTGGTCATAACAACTCTAGTGTCGCTGCGAAAAGATTAATGCAGCATACCTTCATTTACTTCGAAGAGTAATTCTTCCATTTGCTGATAGGCGTTTTCGCAGCCCGGAATATTAAACAGCACCATCAGGATGACCCATTTCAAATCCTCCAAATCGAACTCTGCCGTATCCAGCGCCAGTACGCGTTCTATCACCATTTCCCGCGTTTCGAGGTTCAACACCTGAATTTGCTCAAGGAATAATAAGAATCCTCGGCAGCTCGCATCCAGACGCTGACACTCCTCATCGATATATACTCGTAAGGAGAGTGGGTCAGAAGCAAGCTGCATGGGCGCAACAAGGCCCTCTTGATAATCAGCCAGTTTCTCGAGCCACATCAGCGCGTTATAGATGTCCTCCCGTTCAAAACCAGCATCGGTAAGATCCCGAGTCAGTTTATCCTGGTCCACCCGCATTTCTGCTTCGTTATGGATGTAAGTCTCAAACAAATACATGAGTACGTCGAACATGGCTTGCCCTCCTTAATCGGACATAGCCGCCGGGTACAGCTGCGATCCAGCCTGCTAACTCCAGTTCAAGTAGCTGAGCTACGGTCACTGGCACAGATTGGCCGGCACGTTCAGCGACAACGTCAACAGGTGTTACCTCATCTCCTACGTTAGCCAGGAGCTCTGGAAATGGCAATGTTACAGGGGGCTGATTGTCGCAATTATTTACGTTATCATGCTCATCGAAGGCCCATAGCAGCTCATGCTGCCAATATTCAACTATATCTTCCGGTGCGGTAACGGGAATGGCTCCTTGCTTGATAAGCCAATGTGGACCTTCGGAACCAGGACTACCAATAGGTCCGGGTAATGCGAAGACTTCCCTTCCCTGTTCCAGAGCACAGCGAACAGTCACTAATGAGCCACTTTTTAATGCTGCCTCGATAACCAATACGCCAACACTTAATCCACTGATAATCCGGTTACGGCGGGGAAAGTTGCCCGGTAATGGGGGAGTAAAAAGAGGAAATTCGGAGAGTACAACGCCGCCACTGCTAGTTATTTGTTCTGCTAATGCTTGATGGCGGCGAGGATAAATCTCTCTTAAACCATTCCCTAAAACGGCAACGGTTTTTCCTTGCCCCTCCAGTGCACCACGATGAGCTATACCATCAATACCTAAAGCCAATCCGCTAGTGATCGTAATGCCATAGCGAACTAAAACCTCACAAAACATTTTCCCCCAACGAGCGCCATACCATGAATGCGCGCGACTGCCCACTACGGCTAACTGTCGGTTGCTCAGTAATACCGGATCACCACAAGCTAAAAGTGCGCCAGGATAGTCAACAATTGCCCGTAGCTGGGGAGGATAGAGAAGATCGTCAGCAGTGAGTAGATAACAATTTGGTCGTTCCAGCCATTGCAGTGTTGTATCAATCTCATGTTGATTAATTCCAAGAAAATGTTTCGATTGCACCTTATTCAAACCGCAGGCATTCAAACTCTCATGATCTATTGTTGGGATTGAACATAACTGATGAGCAACCATCACCATTTCGTCGCCATACAGGCTGCTCACTTTCATCAGGCGTAACCAAATTTCTGTAGGCGTCATCCCTGTTCCCCTCTGCCATAAGCGGCTTTAGCAATCTTTGCGATTGGACAGCGAGACTGTCAATTGCGGGGGGTTTTGTCTAGAATAGAGCTAATAATCTTATCAACTCCTGAATACAACTCTGGATCTTTATGGCAGTTTTGCAAGTGTTACATATTCCGGACGAGCGCCTTCGCAAAGTCGCTGAGCCGGTCAAAGAAGTGAATGCGGAAATTCAGCGTATCGTCGATGATATGTTCGAGACAATGTACGCTGAGGAAGGCATTGGTCTGGCCGCTACGCAGGTGGACATCCATCAGCGTATTATTGTTATTGATGTGTCAGAGAATCGAGAAGAGCGTCTGGTGTTAATTAATCCAGAATTGCTGGAAAAAGACGGTGAAACTGGGATTGAGGAAGGCTGCCTTTCCATTCCTGAGCAGCGTGCGTTGGTACCACGTGCCGAAAAAGTAAGGATTCGGGCTCTGGATCGTGAAGGTAAGCCGTTTGAACTGTCAGCCGATGGTTTACTGGCTATTTGTATCCAACATGAAATGGATCATCTAGTAGGCAAACTATTTATTGATTATCTGTCCCCGCTTAAGCAACAGCGTATCCGCCAGAAAGTTGAAAAACTGGATCGCCTGAATGCACGAGCCTGAAGACAAGGACTAACGTGTCACAATCATTACGTATAATTTTTGCGGGAACGCCCGATTTTGCAGCGCGTCATCTTGACGCACTGTTGTCATCTGAGTATGAGATCGTCGGTGTATTCACTCAGCCAGACAGGCCTGCAGGTCGTGGCAAAAAACTCATGCCGAGTCCTGTCAAAATACTGGCTGAAGCAAATGGCCTACCGGTATTTCAACCCTCTTCACTGCGCCCGCAGGAAAATCAGCAGCTGGTTGCCTCGCTGAACGCAGATGTGATGGTTGTAGTTGCTTATGGATTAATCCTCCCCAAGCAGGTTCTGGACATGCCACGTCTGGGTTGCCTCAACGTTCACGGTTCTTTGTTGCCACGTTGGCGCGGTGCGGCGCCAATCCAGCGTGCATTATGGGCTGGTGATACCGAGACTGGCGTGACCATTATGCAAATGGACGTAGGGCTCGATACTGGTGATATGTTGTATAAACTGTCTTGCCCAATTACTGGAGAAGACACCAGCAGTAGCTTGTACGATAAATTGGCGGTTCTTGGGCCACAAGGATTACTGGAAACTCTGGCTCAACTGGTCAGTGGTACAGCAAAACCTGAAGTACAAGACGAAACGCTAGTCAGCTATGCCGAGAAGCTAAGCAAAGAAGAAGCGCGTATTGACTGGTCACTTTCTGCCGTGCAGCTTGAACGTTGCATTCGGGCGTTCAATCCATGGCCAATAAGCTGGCTAGAAATTGATGAACAACCAGTAAAAGTCTGGCGTGCATCTGTTAGCACCGATACAAGCAGTGCTGAACCCGGCACTATCGTGGCAGTCAGCAAATTGGGTATCCAGATGGCAACTGGCGACGGTATCCTGAATCTGGAGTCGCTGCAGCCTGCGGGTAAAAAAGCAATGAGTGCACAGGACTTGCTGAACTCTCGTCGGGAGTGGTTTATCCCCGGTCATCGTCTTGCCTGACGGTTCTCTCTTCTAAAGCCCGGTTTCGCCGGGCATTTTTATTTTTACTCTTATGAAAAAAAATCTTAACTTACGCAGCCTGGCTGCCCAGGCTATTGAGCAAGTCGTTGAACAAGGGCAATCGTTAAGCAACGTTTTGCCTCCGTTACAGCAGAAAGTCAGTGAAAAAGATAAAGCACTGCTGCAAGAGCTATGCTTTGGCGTTCTGCGCACGCTAAATCAGCTTGAATGGTTAATCAATAAACTGATGGATCGCCCGATGAAGGGCAAGCAGCGCACTATTCATTTTTTAATCATGGTGGGTTTATATCAGTTGCTGTACACCCGCATTCCTGCTCACGCCGCACTGGCAGAAACGGTGGAAGGTGCAGTCTCCGTTAAACGTCCTCAGTTGAAGGGGCTTATTAACGGTGTGTTGCGTCAGTTTCAACGCCAACAGGAAGAACTGCTGGCTGAATTTGCGCAAACCGAAAATCGCTTCCTCCACCCCAAATGGCTACTTAAACGTATTCAACAGGCCTGGCCGCAGCAGTGGCAGGCGATTGCAGATGCCAATAATCAACGCCCGCCAATGTGGTTACGCGTTAACCGCACCCATCATTCTCGCGATGAATGGCTCGCGTTACTGAAAGAAGCAGGATTACAAGGCTTTGCTCATTCAGACTACCCGGATGCTGTTCGTCTGGCATCTCCAGCCCCTGTTCATTCCTTACCAGGTTTTAATGAAGGTTGGGTTACTGTCCAGGATGCTTCAGCGCAAGGTTGTATGCATTATTTGACTCCTGAGAACGGAGAAAGGATTCTCGATCTCTGCGCAGCCCCTGGTGGAAAAACAACCCACATCCTGGAAGTTGCACCACAGGCTAACGTAATGGCCGTTGATATCGATGAGCAGCGACTTTCCCGCGTCTATGACAATCTTAAACGCCTTGGCCTCAAGGCGCAGGTTAAACAGGGTGATGGGTGCTATCCAGCGCAATGGTGTGGTGATGAAATATTCGATCGTATCCTGCTTGACGCACCTTGCTCCGCAACAGGGGTTATTCGTCGCCATCCGGATATCAAATGGTTGCGGCGCGATAGTGATATTGCCGAGTTGGCGCAGCTGCAGGCAAAAATCCTTGATGCCATTTGGCCCCATCTAAAGCCCGGCGGAACACTGGTTTACGCTACCTGCTCCATTTTACCAGAAGAGAACTGTGAGCAAATTGCAGCTTTCCTTACTCGCACATCAGATGCAGAGTTGAGCACAACGGGAACGCTTGAGAAACCAGGATTGCAAAATTTCCCTGGGTCAGAAGAAGGTGATGGATTCTTTTACGCTAAGCTGATTAAAAACCGGAAATAACAGGTCACTGCTGATGAAGATTATTATTCTTGGCGCTGGACAGGTAGGCGGAACTCTGGCGGAAAATCTAGTTGGAGAGAACAACGATATTACGCTAGTTGATACTAATGGAGATCGTCTTCGCAGCTTGCAGGATAAATTCGATCTGCGTGTAGTACAGGGGCATGGCTCGCACCCACGCGTACTACGTGAAGCAGGTGCAGACGATGCAGACATGCTGGTTGCAGTCACCAACTCAGATGAAACCAACATGGTAGCCTGTCAGGTCGCCTATTCGCTATTTAATACTCCGAATCGTATTGCCCGTATCCGTTCTCCAGATTATGTACGCGATGCTGATAAACTCTTTCACTCAGAAGCTGTCCCTATTGATCATCTGATTGCACCAGAACAGCTGGTAATTAATAATATATATCGCTTAATTGAGTATCCTGGCGCCCTACAGGTTGTTAATTTTGCTGAAGGGAAAGTCAGCCTGGCTGTGGTTAAGGCCTATTATGGCGGTCCTCTGGTCGGTAATGCACTTTCAACTATGCGCGAACATATGCCACATATTGATACGCGCGTAGCAGCTATTTTCCGCCACGATCGACCAATCAGGCCGCAAGGGTCAACAATCGTTGAAGCTGGTGACGAAGTGTTTTTCATCGCCGCATCTCAGCATATCCGCGCAGTAATGAGCGAACTTCAGCGCCTGGAGAAACCCTACAAGCGCATTATGCTGGTCGGAGGAGGAAACATCGGAGCTGGGCTTGCTCATCGGCTGGAGAAAGATTACAGCGTCAAACTTATTGAGCGCAACCAGCAGCGCGCAGCAGAACTCGCAGAGAAACTGCAAAATACCATCGTCTTTTATGGAGACGCCTCAGATCAGGAATTACTGGCTGAGGAGCATATTGATCAAGTTGATCTCTTCATTGCAGTCACCAATGATGATGAAGCCAATATTATGTCTGCGATGTTAGCTAAACGTATGGGGGCCAAAAAAGTCATGGTACTCATCCAACGTCGCGCCTATGTTGATCTTGTTCAGGGTAGCGTGATCGACATTGCGATCTCACCACAGCAGGCAACAATATCTGCACTACTTAGCCACGTTCGCAAGGCGGATATTGTCGGCGTTTCTTCGTTACGACGCGGCGTTGCAGAAGCTATCGAAGCTGTGGCTCACGGTGATGAGAGCACTTCGCGAGTAGTAGGCCGCGCGATTGATGAAATTAAGCTTCCCCCAGGAACCATCATTGGTGCTGTCGTACGCGGTAATGATGTCATGATAGCTAATAACAATCTGCGTATTGAACAAGGCGATCATGTCATTATGTTCCTCACTGACAAAAAATTTATCTCCGATGTTGAGAGACTCTTCCAACCAAGCCCCTTCTTCCTGTAGTTTTCAGGCGTCATGCTGGCGCCTTTCCTTTATCCCTTATTTATCAATGGATAATATTTCTATGCAATTATTACCTGGCAATGGAAAATAGGAATACATTTGTTAAACTTATCAGTGTTAGCTGGCCCAAGGAGAATAAAATGAGTTTTTTAAAAGAATTTCGCGAATTCGCGATGCGCGGTAATGTTGTTGACCTGGCCGTCGGTGTCATCATTGGTGCCGCATTCGGTAAGATTGTATCGTCGCTAGTCGCCGATATAATTATGCCACCACTAGGTTTGCTTATTGGCGGGATCGATTTTAAACAGTTTGCGGTTACGCTTCGTGATGCACAGGGGGATATCCCCGCAGTCGTCATGCACTATGGTGTATTCATCCAAAACGTTTTTGACTTTGTCATCGTTGCATTTGCCATTTTTATGGCAATTAAACTGATAAATAGACTAAACCGCAAAAAAGAAGAAGCTCCAGCTGCGCCGCCGGCTCCAGGCAAAGAAGAAGTCTTGCTCAGTGAAATTCGTGACTTGCTAAAAGAACAAAACAATCGTTCTTAATTAAAATATTAGAAGCAGAAGGCCAGTGGTAAAAAAGTGCTTAACTCTCTTGCCACTGGCCTCCCGCTCATTACGTCCCGTATGTTTATCTTTACGCTGGTAACTTCCTTTTCCTTTCTTATTCTTCTCAACTCGCTGCCTGAACAAGGGGTCATGAAGTAGTGCCTCAATGGCGTTATCTTTTATTTTACCTTTAGTATGTTGATAGTGGCTCATAAACACTCCTGATTAGTAAAAATCGATGCAAGTGTAGATCTGCACGATGTAGAAATCAACGCTCTGCATTTTGGCTACTGGCTCCTTGCTCAAGCGCCTCAAGGATCGAACAATAAATACTACTATGTGCGGTCCCACAGCATGCGTCATTAAGCCGCTGCAATGACCGACGCATAGTTTGTAGCTCTTTGATCCGAGATTCAACTTCCATTAAACGAGCCTTAACGATACCTTTCGACTCCTGGCAAGTATGATGCTCCGGATCTATTCGGATCGAAAGAAGTTCGCGAATCGATTCCAATGTGAAACCCAATTGCCTGGCGTAACGAATAAAACGGAGTCTCTGCAGATCGTTGTCTGAATAGAGACGAAATCCTCCTTCAGTACGTACGTTATGCTCCATCATCTGCTGTTTTTCATAATAGCGAATGGTATCGGGAGTAACGTCGGCCAATTTTGCCAGTTCACCGATGCGATACATTATTGCTCCTCATTAATCTTATGCAGTAGCTTACCTGCATAATCGCCACGTAAAAAGTCAGTATTAAGACCTGCTTGCCGTAGTTTTAGTTCAACCAGGGCAAGACGACGACTCCACTCCACGCAGCACGGTTCGTTTTCCTGAACGTTCCTGAGTAAGTCAACAAGCATAATTGCTTCTTTTCGATGTTCCAGCTCGGGAGGTAAACAGCCTGCATTTTTAAGCAACCGATAGCTTGCGCGTAGCTCTGGTGGGACATGTGAATCATCATCCAACATAAGCGGTTCTCCGCAGCCTGGAAGATTATCGAATTCACCTTTGTTTTGAGCATCGAGGATATGGCGCTCTGCCCACTGATCCAGTAACCACATGATACGGCTCCGGGGATGAACACAAATAGTACAGATATTGTAGTGAAGCGGAATGATAGAGGATATAAAAAAACCCGCCTGGGCGGGTTTTTTTACGTTACTACAAATTACTCTGCAGCAGCTTCTGCTTTCGATTCAGAGCGATCAACCAGCTCGATGTATGCCATCGGCGCGTTGTCGCCTGCACGGAAGCCACACTTCAGAATGCGAGTGTAACCACCTGCGCGGCTCGCGAAACGCGGGCCCAGCTCGTTAAACAGTTTTGCCACGATCTCGTTATCACGAGTACGGGCGAATGCCAGACGACGATTAGCTACGCTATCAGTCTTGGCAAGAGTAATCAGCGGCTCAACTACGCGACGCAGTTCTTTCGCTTTCGGCAGGGTCGTCTTGATGATCTCATGACGAACCAGCGAACCAGCCATGTTACGGAACATAGCCTGGCGATGGCTGCTGTTGCGGTTCAGTTGACGACCACTCTTACGATGGCGCATGACCTTATCCTTCTCAGTAAAACCTTAACCTGTGATCCGGTTACTCGTCAGCAATGCTTGCCGGTGGCCAGTTTTCCAGGCGCATGCCCAGAGACAAACCACGTGAAGCCAGCACGTCTTTAATCTCAGTAAGAGATTTTTTACCCAAGTTCGGCGTTTTCAGCAACTCAACCTCGGTACGCTGTACCAGATCACCGATATAGTGGATAGCTTCTGCCTTGAGGCAGTTAGCAGAGCGGACAGTCAATTCGAGATCGTCAACAGGGCGCAGCAGGATCGGATCGAATTCTGGTTTCTCTTCTTTCACTTCCGGCTGACGTACATCACGTAAGTCAACAAAAGCTTCCAGTTGTTCTGCCAGGATGGTTGCCGCACGACGAATCGCCTCTTCAGGATCGATTGTGCCGTTGGTTTCCATTTCGATGACCAGCTTGTCCAGGTCGGTACGCTGTTCTACACGCGCTGCTTCAACATTGTAGGCAATACGCTCTACTGGGCTGTAGCATGCGTCGACCAACAGACGGCCGATCGGGCGCTCATCTTCTTCCGAATGAATTCGGGCAGAAGCCGGCACATAACCGCGACCGCGCTGAACTTTGATACGCATGCTAATAGCAGCATTCTCATCGGTCAGGTGGCAGATCACATGTTGCGGCTTGACGATTTCGACATCACCGTCATGGGTAATGTCGGCTGCGGTCACAGGGCCAATGCCAGATTTATTCAAAGTAAGGATGACTTCATCTTTACCCTGAACTCTCACCGCCAGCCCTTTCAGGTTGAGCAGGATTTCAAGGATATCTTCCTGAACGCCTTCTTTGGTGCTGTACTCATGAAGTACACCATCAATCTCAACCTCGGTCACCGCGCAACCCGGCATCGATGAGAGCAGAATACGGCGCAGTGCGTTACCCAAAGTATGGCCAAAGCCACGCTCTAAAGGCTCAAGGGTCACCTTGGCGTGCGTCGAACTCACTTGCTCGATATCGACCAGGCGCGGTTTTAGAAACTCTGTCACAGAACCCTGCATTGTGTCCTCTCTTTGGTACTAAGCTTTACTTGGAGTAAAGCTCGACGATCAGGTGTTCGTTAATGTCCGCAGACAGATCAGAACGTTCTGGCTGACGCTTGAACGTACCTTCCATCTTGCCAGCATCAACTTCCAGCCAGGTTGGCTTTTCACGCTGCTCAGCCAGCTCCAGAGCGGCTTTCACGCGAGATTGCTTTTTCGCTTTCTCACGAATGCTGACAACGTCATTCGCTTTAACCTGATAAGAAGCGATGTTAACAACACGACCGTTTACCATGATAGCTTTGTGGCTAACCAGCTGACGTGATTCAGCACGAGTCGCGCCGAAGCCCATACGGTATACAACGTTGTCCAGACGACCTTCCAGCAGAGTCAACAGGTTTTCACCAGTGTTGCCTTTCAGACGCGCTGCTTCTTTATAATAGTTACGGAACTGACGCTCCAGCACACCGTACATACGGCGAACTTTTTGCTTTTCACGCAACTGCACACCATAGTCAGACAGACGCGGTTTACGCGCACCGTGCTGGCCAGGAGCTTGTTCAATTTTACACTTGGTATCGATCGCGCGAACGCCAGACTTAAGGAATAAGTCAGTGCCCTCACGACGGCTCAGCTTGAGCTTAGGACCCAAATATCTTGCCATTTTCTTTCTCCAACAATCCTAGAAACGAACGCGTTATACGCGACGTTTTTTCGGCGGACGACAACCGTTATGAGGGATCGGAGTCACATCAGTAATATTCGTGATGCGGAAACCAGCGGCGTTCAGTGCACGAATAGTAGATTCGCGACCTGGACCCGGACCTTTAACCATAACTTCCAGATTCTTGATGCCGTATTCTTTTACGGCTTCAGCGCAACGCTCTGCTGCAACCTGAGCTGCAAACGGAGTGGATTTGCGAGAACCACGGAAACCGGAACCACCGGCTGTTGCCCAACCCAGCGCGTTACCCTGACGATCAGTAATGGTAACGATGGTGTTGTTAAAAGAAGCATGGACATGAGCCACGCCATCAGAGACTTGTTTTCTTACACGCTTACGTGCACGAACTGGTGCCTTTGCCATTATTCAATCACCCCGACTATTTCTTGATCGGTTTACGCGGACCCTTACGGGTACGTGCGTTGGTCTTAGTACGCTGACCGCGAACCGGAAGACCACGACGATGGCGTAAACCACGATAGCAACCAAGGTCCATAAGACGCTTGATGCTCAGGGTGATTTCACGGCGCAGATCACCTTCAACGACAAATTTACCTACTGCTTCACGCAGGGATTCAATTTGTTCTTCAGACAGCTCACTGATCTTAACATTTTCAGCGATACCCGTGTCAGCACAGATGGCTTTAGAGCGGGTCTTGCCGATACCGAAAATTGCAGTTAATGCAATGACGGTATGTTTGTGATCAGGAATGTTAATGCCTGCTATACGGGCCACTATGCACTCCTACTATTTAATATGTACGCACCATGCTGAAAAGCCCGTTTTCAGGATACTCAAATGGAAACGTACAGACATACAAAAGATTGGCTGGCTAATCTAGCCAGCTCAACCCAACTTTGCAAGAAAAATATGCGAATAAATCAGCCTTGGCGCTGTTTATGCTTCGGCTCGGCACTGCAAATCACGCGGATGACGCCATCACGCTTAACGATTTTGCAGTTACGGCATAATTTCTTGACGGAAGCACGAACTTTCATTTTTACTCTCCGTAACTTCTCGGGCGCCCTGTTAGCGGCCGTAGCCTTTCAGGTTCGCCTTCTTCAATGCAGACTCATACTGACTTGACATCATCAGAGTTTGCACTTGAGCCATAAAGTCCATAATCACAACGACAACGATAAGCAGTGAGGTCCCACCGAAGTAGAACGGTACTTTCATTGCATCACGCATGAACTCCGGGATCAGGCAGATAAAAGTGATGTACAACGCACCAACTAAAGTCAGGCGGGTCATTACTTTATCGATATACTTCGCCGTTTGCTCTCCCGGACGAATTCCTGGTACAAATGCACCGGACTTCTTCAGGTTATCTGCTGTTTCACGCGGGTTGAATACTAAAGCCGTGTAGAAGAAACAGAAGAAGATGATTGCAGACGCATAGAGTAACACATAAAGCGGTTGCCCAGGCTGCAAATACAGCGAAATTGTTGTCAGCCAGTTCCAACCAGTACCGCCCCCGAACCATGACGTGATGGTAGCCGGGAACAGAATAATACTGGAAGCGAAGATTGCCGGGATTACCCCTGCCATATTCACTTTCAGCGGTAAATGTGTGCTCTGTGCAGCATAGACACGACGACCCTGCTGACGCTTCGCGTAGTTAACCACAATACGGCGTTGACCACGTTCTACAAAGACAACAAAGAAGGTCACTGCAAATACTAATACTGCAACCAACAGCAACAGGAGGAAGTGCAGGTCGCCTTGACGCGCTTGCTCGATAGTATGGGCGATGGCTGGCGGGAGTCCCGCAACAATACCAGCGAAGATAATGATCGAAATACCGTTACCGATACCACGCTCAGTAATCTGTTCGCCTAGCCACATCAGGAACATCGTTCCTGAAACCAGACTCACAACAGCGGTGAAATAGAACGCAAAACCTGGATTAATGACCAGGCCCTGCATACCAGGCATATTCGGTAGACCAGTAGCAATACCAATCGACTGGAATATCGCCAGCACCAGAGTACCGTAGCGGGTGTACTGGCTGATCTTACGACGACCAGACTCCCCTTCTTTCTTAAGCTCCGCCAATGGCTGATAAACAACCGTTAACAGCTGGACAATGATCGATGCCGAAATATACGGCATGATACCCAGAGCGAAGATAGAAGCACGGCTGAGAGCACCACCAGAGAACATGTTGAACATTTCAATGATGGTGCCTCGCTGTTGCTCAAGCAGTTTGGCAAGTACAGTGGCATCAATACCAGGGATCGGAATAAAAGAGCCAATACGGAACACAATCAACGCACCGATTACAAACAAAAGTCTGCGTTTCAGCTCGCCAATCCCACCTTTGGCACTTTGAAAATCTAATCCCGGTTGCTTAGCCATCTGCTACTTATTCCTCAATTTTACCGCCAGCAGCTTCGATAGCAGCACGAGCACCTTTAGTCACGCGCAGACCACGAACAGTTACCGGACGAGATACCTCACCAGACAGGATCACTTTCGCGAACTCGATCTGGATACCGATAATGTTAGCCGCTTTCAGCGTGTTCAGGTCGACTACATCGCCTTCTACATGAGCCAGATCAGACAGACGAACTTCTGCAGTGATCATTGCTTTACGAGAAGTGAAGCCAAATTTCGGCAGACGACGGTACAGAGGCATCTGACCACCTTCGAAACCGCGACGTACGCCACCGCCAGAACGAGAGTTCTGACCTTTGTGACCACGACCACCGGTTTTACCGAGGCCAGAACCGATACCACGACCCAGGCGTTTACCCGCCTTTTTGGAGCCTTCGGCCGGAGACAGAGTATTTAAACGCATCTCTTACTCCTCAACTTTAACCATGAAGGAAACCGCGTTGACCATACCACGAACAGCAGGAGTATCCTCGCGTTCTACGGTGTGACCAATACGACGCAGACCCAGGCCAAGCAGCGTTGCCTTATGTTTCGGCAGACGACCGATTGCACTGCGGGTTTGAGTAATTTTAATAGTCTTTGCCATGGTTTATTTCCCCAGAATTTCTTCAACGGATTTACCACGCTTGGCAGCGACCATTTCTGGAGAATTCATATTTTCCAGGCCATCAATAGTTGCACGAACCACGTTGATCGGGTTAGTAGAACCATATGCTTTAGCCAGAACGTTATGAACTCCAGCAACTTCCAGAACGGCGCGCATTGCACCACCGGCGATAATACCGGTACCTTCGGAAGCTGGCTGCATGAATACACGAGAACCCGTGTGAACACCTTTAACCGGGTGTTGCAGGGTGCCGTGGTTCAGCGCGACATTAATCATATTGCGACGGGCTTTTTCCATCGCTTTCTGGATCGCTGCTGGAACTTCACGCGCTTTACCGTAACCAAAACCTACGCGACCGTTACCGTCACCAACTACAGTCAGAGCTGTGAAGGAGAAAATACGACCACCTTTAACGGTTTTAGATACGCGGTTAACCGCGATCAGCTTTTCCTGCAGTTCGCCAGCTTGTTTTTCGATGTGAGCCATCTTACACCTCTACCTTAGAACTGAAGGCCAGCTTCACGGGCAGCATCTGCCAGTGCCTGGACACGACCATGATATTGGAACCCGGAACGGTCAAAGGAAACATCTTTGATGCCTTTTTCCAGAGCGCGTTCAGCAACAGCTTTACCCACAGCTGCGGCCGCGTCTTTGTTACCGGTGTACTTCAATTGTTCAGCGATAGCTTTTTCTACAGTAGAAGCAGCTACCAGAACTTCAGAACCATTCGGTGCAATTACCTGTGCGTAAATATGACGCGGGGTACGATGTACCACCAGGCGAGTTGCACCCAGCTCCTGGAGCTTGCGGCGTGCGCGGGTCGCACGACGGATACGAGCAGATTTCTTATCCATAGTGTTACCTTACTTCTTCTTAGCCTCTTTGGTACGCACGACTTCGTCGGCGTAACGAACACCCTTGCCTTTATAAGGCTCAGGACGACGGTAGGCGCGCAGATCTGCTGCAACCTGGCCGATCACCTGCTTATCAGCGCCTTTCAGCACGATTTCAGTTTGAGTCGGACATTCTGCAGTGATACCGGCTGGCAGCTTATGCTCAACAGGATGAGAAAAACCTAAAGCCAGGTTTACTACATCCCCTTTGACCGCTGCACGATAACCTACACCAACCAGCTGAAGCTTTTTAGTGAAGCCTTCGGTAACACCGATAACTACTGAGTTAAGCAGGGCACGCGCGGTACCAGCCTGAGCCCATCCGTCAGCGTAACCATCACGCGGACCGAAGGTCAGTGCATTATCTGCATGTTTAACTTCAACAGCATCGTTGATAGTACGAGTCAGCTCGCCATTCTTACCTTTGATCGTAATAACCTGACCGTTGAGTTTTACATCAACGCCGGCAGGAACAACGACCGGTGCTTTAGCAACACGAGACATTTTTTCCTCCGATTAGGCTACGTAGCAGATAATTTCGCCACCAAGACCAGCCTGGCGCGCTGCACGATCAGTCATAACACCTTTAGAGGTAGAAATAACCGCGATACCCAGACCCGCCATAACTTTCGGCAGCTCATCTTTACGTTTATAGATGCGCAGACCTGGGCGGCTGACACGCTGAATGCTTTCTACAACAGCTTTACCCTGGAAATACTTAAGAGTCAGTTCCAGTTCCGGCTTGATGTCGCCTTCAACTTTAAAATCTTCAATAAAGCCTTCTTCCTTCAGCACGTTGGCAATTGCCACTTTCAGCTTGGAGGAAGGCATGGTGACCGCAGCTTTATTCGCGGCCTGACCGTTACGGATACGGGTCAGCATATCCGCGATCGGATCTTGCATGCTCATCTGTCTTTACTCCCGTGATTCAATTGGTGACAATTACCAGCTAGCCTTTTTCAGACCCGGGATTTCACCGCGCATGGCGGCTTCACGGACCTTAATACGGCTCAACCCGAACTTCCGCAGGAAACCATGCGGACGACCTGTTTGACGGCAGCGATTACGCTGACGAGACGGGCTGGAATCACGCGGCAGAGTCTGCAGCTTGAGAACCGCATTCCAACGATCTTCGTCGGTTGCGTTCACATCAGAGATGATAGCTTTCAGTTCAGCGCGTTTAGCGAAGAATTTATCAGCTAAAGCCACGCGCTTTACTTCGCGTGCTTTCATTGATTGCTTAGCCATTAAGTAACCCTACCTTACTTGCGGAACGGGAAGTCAAAGGCAGCCAGCAGAGCGCGGCCTTCTTCATCAGATTTCGCAGTAGTGGTAATGGTAATATCCAAACCACGAACGCGGTCGACTTTATCGTAGTCGATTTCTGGGAAGATGATCTGCTCACGGACACCCATGCTGTAGTTACCACGACCGTCGAAAGACTTAGCGGACAAGCCACGAAAGTCACGGATACGCGGTACAGCAATAGTGATCAGGCGCTCAAAGAACTCCCACATGCGCTCGCCACGCAGAGTTACTTTACAGCCGATCGGATAGCCCTGACGGATTTTGAAGCCTGCAACTGATTTGCGTGCTTTGGTGATTAACGGTTTTTGACCGGAGATTGCTGTCAGATCAGCTGCTGCGTTATCCAGCAGTTTCTTGTCAGCGATCGCTTCACCAACACCCATGTTCAGGGTGATCTTCTCGACCCGAGGGACTTGCATGACAGAATTGTAGTTAAACTCAGTCATGAGTTTAGCGACTACTTCGTCTTTGTAGTAATCATGCAGTTTCGCCATCGTACTACTCCAAATTACTTGATAGTTTCGCTATTAGATTTAAAGAAACGGACTTTTTTGCCCTCTTCAAATCTAAAGCCTACACGGTCAGCCTTGCCGGTTGCCGCGTTGAAGATAGCAAGGTTAGAGATCTGAATAGCTGCTTCTTTCTCTACAATGCCGCCTGGTTGGTTCAGGGCCGGAACCGGCTTCTGATGTTTCTTAACCAGGTTGATACCTTCAACAATGACCTTGCCGGAAGACAGGACATTTTTTACTTTACCGCGTTTACCTTTATCTTTACCGGTTAACACGATAACTTCGTCATCACGACGGATTTTCGCTGCCATGATTCGCTCCTTAGAGTACTTCTGGTGCCAGAGAGATAATTTTCATGAACTTCTCGTTACGAAGCTCACGAGTTACCGGCCCAAAAATACGCGTACCGATAGGTTGCTCGCTGTTATTGTTTAAAATAACGCATGCATTACCATCGAAGCGAATGACAGAACCGTCCGGGCGACGAACACCCTTCTTGGTGCGCACCACTACCGCCTTCAGCACATCACCTTTCTTGACCTTACCACGCGGAATCGCTTCCTTGATGGTGATCTTGATGATGTCGCCTACGCCTGCGTAGCGACGGTGCGAGCCACCCAGAACCTTGATACACATTACGCGACGTGCACCGGAGTTGTCGGCGACGTTCAGCATAGTCTGTTCTTGGATCATTTTAGTGCTCCGCTAATGTCAACTACTACTGAGACCCAAAAGAGGGTCGTTAAAAAGCCCCATATCGAGGGCGCGGCATTATAACACCGCAATTCAAATATGGGTAGAAAAAATAAACGGCTCATTGCTGAGCCGTTTATTCGTTGAGAATGCGTACTGTATTACAGAACCGCTTTCTCTACAACGCGAACCAGCGTCCAGGACTTAGTCTTGGACAGCGGACGGCACTCAGCGATTTCAACTTTGTCGCCGATACCGCATTCGTTGTTTTCGTCATGTACGTGCAGTTTGGTCGTACGCTTGATGAATTTACCGTATACCGGGTGTTTCACCATACGTTCGATAGCAACAACAATGGATTTCTCCATTTTGTCACTAACCACACGACCTTGCAGAGTACGGATTTTATCGGTCATTACGCACCCGCCTTCTGAGTCAGTAAAGTCTTAACACGTGCAACATCACGACGCACTTGCTTCAGCAGATGAGTCTGTTGCAGCTGGCCACTTGCAGCCTGCATACGCAGGTTGAACTGCTCACGCAGTAGGTTCAGCAGCTCAGCGTTCAGCTCTTCAACGCTTTTTTCACGCAGCTCTTTTGCTTTCATTACATCACCGTCTTAGTTACAAAGGTGGTTTTGATCGGCAGTTTCGCTGCTGCCAGGCCGAATGCTTCACGGGCCAGCTCTTCCGGTACGCCGTCCATTTCATACAGGACTTTACCCGGCTGAATCAAGGCAACCCAGTACTCCACGTTACCTTTACCTTTACCCATACGAACTTCCAGCGGCTTCTCGGTGATCGGTTTGTCCGGGAATACACGGATCCAGATCTTACCTTGACGCTTAACTGCACGGGTCATAGCACGACGTGCTGCTTCGATCTGACGTGCAGTCAGACGACCACGGCCAACAGCTTTCAGACCGAAAGTGCCGAAGCTAACATCCGTACCCTGCGCCAGACCACGGTTGCGGCCTTTGTGCACTTTACGGAATTTTGTACGCTTTGGTTGTAACATCAGCGACGCTCCTTATTTACGGCCTTTACGCTGCTGCTTTTTAGGTTGAGCAGCCGGTTCCGGTTGTTCAACAGCAGCCATACCACCCAGGATCTCACCTTTGAAGATCCATACCTTAACGCCGATTACACCGTAAGTGGTGTGCGCTTCAGAGGTGTTGTAGTCGATGTCAGCACGCAGAGTGTGCAGCGGTACGCGACCTTCGCGGTACCATTCGGTACGTGCGATTTCCGCGCCGCCCAGACGGCCGCTAACTTCAACTTTAATACCTTTAGCGCCAAGACGCATTGCGTTCTGTACAGCACGCTTCATAGCACGACGGAACATAACGCGACGTTCCAGCTGAGAAGTGATGCTGTCAGCAACCAATTTAGCGTCCAGTTCAGGCTTACGAACTTCGGCAATATTGATCTGTGCAGGAACGCCAGCGATATCCGCTACGACCTTGCGCAGTTTTTCTACGTCTTCGCCTTTCTTACCGATAACGATACCCGGGCGAGCAGTGTGAATAGTTACACGAATGCTCTTAGCCGGACGCTCGATAACGATGCGAGATACGGACGCTTTAGCCAGTTCTTTAGTCAAGAACTGACGTACTTTAAAATCGCTGTCCAGGTTGTCAGCGAATTCTTTGGTGTTCGCGAACCAGGTAGAGTTCCATGGTTTGACAATACCCAGGCGAATACCATTAGGATGTACTTTCTGACCCATTGCTAGTCTCCAGAGTCTCAGCGATCGGACACAACCACAGTAATGTGGCTGGTGCGCTTCAGGATGCGATCTGCACGACCTTTAGCACGCGGCATAATGCGCTTCATGCTCGGGCCTTCGTCTACGAAAATTTTCGTAACTTTCAGATCATCAATGTCAGCGCCATCGTTGTGTTCAGCGTTAGCAATGGCAGATTCCAGTACCTTCTTGACCAGTACAGCCGCTTTCTTATTGGTGTAGGTCAGAATATCCAGGGCCTGCGACACTTTCTTACCGCGAATCAGGTCAGCAACAAGGCGAACCTTCTGAGCAGAAGAACGAGCATGGCGATGTTGAGCTAAAGTTTCCATCTCTTCCTCCTACCTTATTTTTTCTTCGCTTTTTTATCAGCAGCATGGCCGCGATAAGTACGAGTCGGTGCGAATTCACCCAGTTTGTGACCAACCATTTCGTCGGAAACAAAAACTGGAACGTGCTGACGACCATTATGGACAGCGATGGTCAAACCGATCATGTTAGGAAAGATCGTTGAACGACGGGACCAAGTGCGCAGGGGCTTCTTGTCTCCGCTTTCCACCGCTTTCTCTACCTTCTTCAGCAAGTGCAGGTCAATAAAAGGACCTTTCTTGAGAGAACGTGGCATGGCTTATCCTCTAAAATTATTTGCTACGGCGACGTACGATGAATTTATCAGTACGCTTGTTGCTGCGGGTCTTCTTACCTTTGGTCTGAACGCCCCACGGAGTTACCGGGTGCTTACCAAAGTTACGACCTTCACCACCACCATGTGGGTGGTCGACTGGGTTCATCGCAGTACCGCGAACGGTAGGACGAACACCACGCCAGCGTGCAGCACCTGCTTTACCCAGAACGCGCAGCATATGCTCAGCATTGCCAACTTCGCCCAGAGTAGCGCGACAGTCTGCTTCGACTTTACGCATTTCACCAGAACGCAGACGCAGGGTGACATAAGCACCATCGCGAGCAACGATCTGAACGTAAGTACCAGCGGAACGTGCCAGCTGACCGCCTTTACCTGGTTTCATTTCTACGTTATGAACGGTAGAACCAACCGGGATATTGCGCATCGGCAGGGTGTTACCTGCTTTGATTGCAGCATCAACGCCAGACTGAATCTGGTCGCCAGCTTTCAGGCCTTTAGGGGCCAGGATGTAACGGCGTTCACCGTCTTTGTACAGAACCAGCGCGATGTTCGCGGAACGGTTCGGATCGTACTCAAGACGTTCAACAACTGCCGGGATACCATCTTTGTTGCGTTTGAAGTCAACAATACGGTAGGCCTGTTTGTGACCACCACCGATATGACGAGTGGTGATACGGCCATTGTTGTTACGACCACCGGATTTGCTGTTTTTTTCAACCAGCGGAGCAAAAGGTTTGCCCTTGTGCAGCTCTGGGTTGACCACTTTAACGACGTGGCGACGACCCGGAGATGTCGGTTTACATTTAACAACTGCCATTGTATTACTCCTCCGACTTACTCAGCGCCGCCAACGAAGTCCAGATTCTGGCCTTCCTTCAGGGTGACGTAAGCTTTTTTCCAGTCGCTACGACGACCGATACGCTGTCCGTGACGTTTAACTTTCCCTTTAACTACCAGGGTGTTAACGACTTCGACTTCGACTTCAAACAGTTTCTGCACAGCAGCTTTGATTTCTGCTTTAGTCGCGTCTTTAGCAACTTTGAGAACGATGGTATTGGTTTTTTCCATCGCAGCAGACGCTTTTTCAGAAACGTGCGGTGCACGCAGCACCTTCAGTAAACGTTCTTCACGAATCATGCCAGCATCTCCTCAACTTGCTTAACAGCATCAGCAGTCATTACGACTTTGTCGAAGGCGATCAGGCTAACCGGGTCAATACCAGTTGCATCGCGTACGTCAACCTTGTGCAGGTTGCGCGCAGCCAGGAACAGGTTTTCGTCCAGCTCACCGGTGATGATCAGCACATCTTCCAGAGCCATGTCTTTCAGTTTCTGTGCCAGCAGCTTAGTTTTAGGCGCTTCTACAGAGAACGTCTCGACAACGATCAGACGATCCTGACGTACCAGTTCGGACAGAATGCTTTTCAGCGCGCCGCGGTACATCTTTTTGTTAACTTTTTGACTGTGGTCCTGCGGACGTGCAGCGAAGGTTACGCCACCTGAACGCCAGATCGGGCTCTTGATAGAACCTGAACGCGCACGGCCGGTACCTTTCTGGCGCCACGGCTTTTTGCCTGAACCAGTTACTTCAGCACGAGTCTTCTGAGCACGAGTACCCTGACGAGCACCAGCTGCATAAGCAACAACAACCTGGTGAACCAGCGCTTCGTTGAAATCACGACCGAAGGTAGTTTCGGAAACAGTCAGCGCGCTCTGCGCGTCTTTCAATACTAATTCCATTGCTATCCCCTTACGCCTTCACAGCTGGTTTAACGATCAGGTCGCAGCCGGTTGCACCCGGAACTCCACCTTTAACCAGCAGCAGGTTGCGCTCAGCGTCAACACGTACTACGTCCAGGCTCTGAACAGTGACGCGTTCGTTGCCCAGCTGACCTGCCATTTTCTTGCCTTTGAACACTTTGCCCGGAGTCTGGTTCTGACCGATAGAACCCGGAACGCGGTGAGACAAGGAGTTACCGTGGGTAGCGTCCTGGGTACGGAAGTTCCAGCGCTTAACGGTACCAGCGAAACCTTTACCTTTAGAGGTTCCGGTTACGTCAACTTTTTTAACGTCAGCAAACAGTTCAACGCTAATGTTCTGACCAACGGTGTATTCTTCACCATCTGCCAGACGGAACTCCCACAGGCCGCGGCCAGCTTCTACGCCAGCTTTAGCAAAGTGACCAGCTTCCGGCTTGGTTACACGGTTAGCTTTTTTAGCACCAGTGGTAACCTGAACAGCGCGATAGCCATCGTTAGCCAGATCTTTGATCTGAGTAACGCGGTTTGCTTCAACTTCGATAACGGTTACTGGGATAGATACGCCATCTTCAGTGAAGATGCGGGTCATGCCCACTTTTTTACCGACTAAACCAATCATTGTATCAACCTCTCAATCGCTCGATGACCTGATTAACCCAGGCTGATCTGCACGTCTACACCGGCAGCCAGATCCAGACGCATCAGAGCATCAACGGTTTTTTCAGTTGGCTCAACGATGTCAACCAGACGCTTGTGAGTACGAATCTCGTACTGATCGCGCGCGTCTTTGTTGACGTGCGGAGAGATCAGAACGGTGAAACGTTCTTTGCGGGTCGGCAGCGGGATCGGACCACGGACTTGCGCACCAGTGCGCTTAGCAGTCTCGACGATTTCCGCGGTTGATTGATCGATCAGACGATGATCAAACGCTTTAAGGCGGATACGGATTCTTTGGTTCTGCATGAGACCAGAGCTCCAATTATTTTATAGACGAAATGGTTACTCCTCATACCCATTACGATTGATGGGAGAGTGTAACCGTTCTTACATAGTTCCCCAATTGGGAACATTGTTTGATAGCCAATTTCGCTATCAGGGTTCATATCGAACCGGCCGTCAACTTTGACAGGCCCGCGCATTATACGCAAATTCAGCCGCAACGCAAGCATTGTCTAGTAATTCATCACTGGCTTCTGAGAGCAGGGATCATCATGTTCGGCAACGCTGTGAAATGCAGGCAAATACATCTGATAGCTACTTCCATTGCACATTATTGGCCTTTGCTACATGAACGACTTCTCAGCACTCTCACCACTACAGCCATATCACAGGAACCATCCATGTTCGTCACTTCCTCGATATTTATTATTTTGTACTGTGGGTTATCACTCATGCTCTGTTGGTGCGACTACCGAAATGGTCTGCTTCCAGATCGATTTACCTGCCCCCTACTCTGGGTTGGTTTGCTTTATCATCTATATTTATCAGAAAGTACTCTTTCAAACGCGGTATGGGGGGCGATCGCTGGCTATGTGTCCTTTGCTACTATCTACTGGTTATACAGAGGACTGCGCGGATATGAAGGCATCGGTTACGGTGACGTTAAATTTCTGGCCGCTCTTGGGGCCTGGCATGGATGGGGCGTATTACCTCAACTAGTGCTCATTGCAACCATACTCGCATGTGTCACCCTTGGGATGAAGATCATAGCGGGAAGAAAAAGGCAGGTATTATACAACCCGCTGCCTTTTGGCCCTTTTCTGGCAGCAGCGGGTCTTTGGTGTGGATGGCAGACGCTTATTAGTCCGCCACCTTAATTTGTGACTGGAGATAATTCTGTAGGCCAATTTTACCGATTAAGTCGAGCTCAGTTTCCAACCAATCAATGTGGCTTTCTTCGTCTGTAAGGATCTCAATTAGCATATCGCGGCTGACGTAGTCATAGACACTATCGGCATAGGCAATAGCTTCTCGCAAATCTTTAGCCCCTTCCAGTTCCAACCGTAAATCAGATTGCAGCATCTCCTCGACATCCTCACCGATGCGCAGTTTGCCAAGATCTTGCAGGTTAGGGATTCCTTCGAGAAACAAAATACGCTCGATATACTTATCGGCATGTTTCATTTCATCAATGGATTCGTGGTATTCGACATCGTTGAGGCGCATCAGGCCCCAGTTCTTAAACATTCTCGCGTGGAGAAAGTATTGATTAATTGCGACAAGCTCATTTCCCAATAATTTATTGAGATAAGTTATGATTTTGACATCACCTTTCATTATATAGTCCCTCCGCTTCCACTTATTGAAGCGTAGTTCGACCTATAGAGATGTCAAAAAAAGCAGGGGGCTTCAGGCAATCTCTTGATATTCAGGCATGCGGGTTAATTCATCTTCCATAATTTCTCGAGCTGCGCGAACACACTTACCGCATTGATTTCCAACGGGAATAAATTTTCTTAGTTGCTGAAAAGACTGGGGGTGGAATTGACGCACAGCCTGACGAATTTTTTTATCATTTACACCATTACACAGACAAACGTACATACAGACTCCCGTTCAACTTATATGCAAAGTGTAAATGAGAATAGTTATGATTACAATAGCCTGTTTATTAAATATACGCCTGCACTAATTTCTGTAAACAATTTCCCTCATTAACTCAAATAGTCGACAGCAAAAAGGGCGCCTAAGCGCCCTTTTCTAATTCAGAACTAATAATTAGCCCAGAACTTTAGCAACAACGCC
>NZ_JAPUEW010000010.1:0-12622 GCF_027492335.1 Klebsiella sp.
CCGGAGAAAGCACCGGCAACTAAAAATGATTGCAGACGTTCACAGTATCTACCGGTGCTCAGCGATTCTGTAGCCCGGACAGGTGCGCAGCACCGCCTCCGGGAACAACGTGCTCAACAATTTCAGATTTACTCCACGCCCAGCAGCCATTTCTGCGCAGGCGTCAGGCGGCTGGCGGTTTCCGGCGTCAGCCAGCGCTGCTGATCCTGCTGCGCCGTATCTTCGCGGTCGATATACAAACTGTGCAATACGCGTCTTCTGCTGCCGATACGATTGCGCGTCCCGCCGTGCCAGGCATGGGCGTTGTAAATCATTACGCTGCCAGCCGGAGCGGCAAACACCACTTCATCAGGATGCGTCAGCTCTGGATTATCCAACACCTCTTCCGGCAGCTCAGGTCGGTGGTGCGTTCCAGGAATAATGCGCGGTGCGCCGTTTTCCGCACTTAAATCATCAATAGCCCAGATAGCATTAACCAGATGTACTTTCGGGAAATCCGGACGCGGTTTTTTCCAGTCCGCATGCAGCGGCTGGTGGCCGCCGTTAAACAGCGCTTCCCGCGCGTTCAGGCTGGAGACTTTAAAATCGCCCTGAAAAATATACTGGCAGGCAGAAAGGACCAGCGGATGGGACCAGACTTTCTCCCAAACCACCCCTTTATTAATCAGATTGGCAATGCGCGTTGCCGTCGCTTCCTGATGATGCTCAATCGCCAGGTTATCGCCCTCTTTTTCGACGATAGCATCGATAAGCGTACGCATCGCCTCCAGCCATTCCGGGTCCGCCACGTTATGCACAACGGTATAACCCAGGGTATCCAGCTCCTGTTTCATTTTCGAGGACAGCGCGATATTAGCCCCCAGCGCATTCAGATAAACCGCAGATTGTTGTTCCATATTTATATTCCTTAACTTATCGATAACACAAAACAAACTCTAATCTGTGCCGACCGGGAATACATGAGGCCAAAACTACGAAAAACTGGACAAGCGTACACGGCAGGAAAAAGTGTGATGGCTATCAAAATCCAGCGTTTTTTCAGTCTATTCCGGAGCTATCAATAACCAACCGGGCTGATGCAGAACAAATCAGTGTTGATAAAATAGATTATAATCAACAGGATAATGGTTCTCTTCTAAGGCTTACGGCATGATTGACGATCTGGCAGATACTTTAAATCGCTTAGTAAATCAGAAGGATAATCTGCACGTCAGATTTCCAGAGCCGGATATCTCCGAACCTGAGCTGGCGTTTAAAGTCCCCTTCCCGCGACTGGAGATTGTGCTGGAGGGTGAACTCAAGGAAAGCGGGCTACCGCTGTCGGAACCGGTATTATCCGCCTCACAGGTGCTCTACGTTCAGGCGGGTAAGTGGACGTTGCCGGAATGGACCGGGCCGGCATCAACGCTAAGCATCCTGTTTGGTCGCCAGAAGCTCGGATTTTGCGTGCAGTACTGGGACGGAAAGCAGTTGAGAACCGAGAAGCAGAACGTTGCCCGCCTGGGGCCGCGCGTGGGTTCTTATCTGCTGTTGTCGCTCAATGAAATCTGCTTACAGCCTGACCCGGTGACCGCCAGGCTGGTGGTCTCTGCGCTCTTAAGCCACTGCCTTGAGCAACTGGTTGGCCTGGAGATGCGGGTCAGCCGCAGCCGCGATCTGTTTATGGCGGTGCAGGATTATCTGGAAGAACATCTCAGCCAACCCCTGACCCGCGAGTCGGTGGCGAAACGCTTTCATATCACGCCTAACTATCTTTCGCATATTTTCCAGAAATCAGGTTCCGTCGGCTTCAACGAATTTCTCACCAGCGTGCGCCTTGAGAAAGCGAAAAAGCTGCTGCGCGGCTACGATCTGAAAGTAAAAGAGATCGCCCATAACTGCGGATTCGTCGACAGCAACTATTTCTGTCGGGTGTTCAAACGCTACACCGAACGCTCGCCTTCCGAATATCGCCGCCACTGCCGCAGCGCGCAGCAGGGATGATTCAGGCCGCGCTATGCGGCCCACTCCACGCGCCCGCGACCGTTATTTTTCGCCTTGTAGAGCGCGTCATCGACCTTTTTAATAAACTCATTCTGCGGTTCATCCTGATTGCGCAGGCCAACACCAATGCTTACCGACAGCGGATTATCGTGATTAATCAGGATTGCGCGGGCATTTTGCAAAATTGACTGCGCGAGTTCATCAACTTCCTGTGCCGACAGGCCATCAACAATAATGGCGAACTCCTCGCCGCCAATCCTTGAAGGCAGCACTTTATCGCTGGTGAGCTTTGCCAGCTGCTTACCAAGGGCAAACAACACTTCATCTCCCACCAGATGCCCATAGGTATCATTAATTTTCTTAAAGTAGTCGATATCGACAATCATTAGCGCCAGCGAATGTCCCTCTTTCTCACGAATGGTGTCGATAAAAAAGCGACGGTTTGGCAACTGGGTCAGTTCATCCTTCAGCGATTGAGAACGCGCATCGACGTACAGAAGATTGATACGCTCAATGATTTTGTAGATCCCAATAGCGGTCAGCAGCATCCCGGACAGGCGCAAGAGATCTTCACAGTAGTAGCCCATCCAGCGCGGCTGGCGGAAGATTTCGTCCATCAGGTCAAACGTGCCCCCGGCAATCCACAGCAGCAGCCCGTAGCGTACCCAGTTAACCGCCACGTGGTTCATGCGCACTTTGGTCGAACTCCACAATATAAACAGCAGAAAAAGCAGCGCCAACAAGTCGATATACATTCCAGGATTAGACAAAATCACGCTCCAGGGCCCCAGCGGCGGCGATACAAATGCACACAGGCCGGATACGGCAACGATCGTCAGCAGTGCGGGAAGAAAATGCGTTCGGGAAATAGCGGAGAGTGGTTGAATATTGATATTTTTTTCGCATTCAGGCATGGGTAGGTCTCTCAACAACGTGGCTTACCATGTGTTAAGCATACCAGCCAACGGTGTTCGAGCGAACTTTAAAGGCGCATTGCCCGTAAATGGGGGATATCAGCGAAAGAGAGAGTGGACTGACCCCGCGGAATTTTCCAACGTACTACCAATCCATGGCGACGAAGTCAGTGCCGCGGATGGTATAGGGTTCTCCTGATAGGGATTTAGCTATCAGTGCGGGTTGGGGAGGATTTTTTGGGACTGCGGGAGGTGGTTTCCAGGTTTGGTGGGTTGGGTATTATATGAGATTATTATCGAAGTGATGTTTGCAGGAGATCACCTAAGATTCACCCTATCAAACATTTAATTTGAGATTGTTATTGTATCAGGCCCCTTTCAAAACCAAAGAGACCATGTAAAAATCGGCAATTCATCACAGCTCCAATGGTTGAGATATTCTTCCTGATTAAGAACCAGGAACATAATCAGGATCCTCGTCATCAGAATCCCAAAAATTAACTGGAGGGGCATATGCTCCATTATGTATTACAGGACACCATCCAAAATCATTATAAAATAAAGACAGTTCAACAATCTCATATATATCATCACTTTCTTGGTTTAAAGTTATTAGTGCAGGTTTGTAATGGGTATACAAACCTCCCGCTCCTGCCATGGCTCGTTCCTCAAAGAGTTCTCGGTCCCAATCATAGACAACACCAAGTGTATCTGGAATAACTGTAAAAAACATGATCTCAAACTTATCAGAAACCTGAACTCTACATGGTATATTTTTTTGCTTTGAGAGCATTCCGGTAATTAAGTTATCTGGAAATTTAATTTTCAGTATCATTTTTGCCAACCTTTATATAATCCTTCATATACAAGATTAATAACAGACAAATATTAACAGTATATTTTATTGGGTTTTCAAGTCCAATTAAATCACACCACACCCCTAGAAACAAGAATATCTTATCTAGAGACAATATTACTATTTATTGATATATAAGGTACGATTCTCACCTCAGTTCTACTGACAAAAGAATTCGAATTCAGTTCAACATATAAATATTCACCTTTTGTATCTTTCCCTAGTAAAAGCGAACCAACCCCATCAATAGAGTTATCAACAACATTAACTTCCCTATGTTTTATCACATAATGAACCCATCCTTCAACAATACTAAATGAAAAATCGATGCTGAATCCATGGTCATCCTTAACATGATAAATAAAACTTACATTCTCCCGCTCAAAGTAAACCGGTTCACTTTCAAAAAAATCCAACAATTCAACCTCATCAGGAAAGTTTTCTATAAACATTATTGGGTCGCTCCATTTTTCGGTATTATTGTAATAAACTTACGAGAACCTGGTGTTGTTGTCACTAAATTACCCATTTCACCTGTAAATATTGTCATCGTTTTTTTAGATTACTACCAAATTTATCGATGCCAATATTTTTATCCAATACGATAACGCGCTCATAGCGGGGGAACATCTTTACTATCGACTACACGACTAATTGGAACATTTTCAATATCTCGGTTTTGGAGAATCCCCCTTAAGTTCGATTGTAAATTGGCTAGCATTTTTATCTGAAAAGTGCCGTTTAACAATATGTTTCCAGCCTTTTACAGAGACATTAATTCTGGAATGAACAATAGGTGTTGTTAATTGGGATCTAATGGACTCGTATAGATATTTTCTGTATAGATGTAGCCTGCTGAGTAAGATACTCCCCTCATACAGAAGGGAGATATCCAAATAGTCTGAAATTAATTACACTCGACTCTTACATCTGGTAAAAGCCAAACGTAATGCAGCCCCAATATCCTCAGGAGACCTGGTATCAGAAATTACTACATAGTCTTTTTCATCGATTCTATCGCCAGACCATCCCTCTAGCTTTTCATGGATTGTTGGCCTAAAAGTAATCATGCCATCCAATTGGGTAATAGAACAACTATTCATTTTTTTGAATAGGGCTTTTTTAGTTTTATAACCAAATTTATCCATTATATCTTTTACCCACCCAAGATATCTCTCATTGGACTTCTCCAACGAAAAGAAATCCTGATCGTCAGGCTCAACCAACCGACTTGCTGATAATGCAAGTATTATTGCACTTCCCATTTTTTCATCGGTGCAATCTAAATTCAGTATGATACATTCACCCTCAGGATCTTTTAATTGTGACCTATAGCCAGAATAAGTTTCTATTATATAAATATCTTGATTAAACTTAGCACTAGAGTGTTTCATTCTTTTAAAATCGCTATTCATTATTTCACCACCGTTATTTTCACATTTACGCCCTTATCGGTACCGTAAACAATTGCTTTATTTATCTGCTCCCATTGCTGGGTTGTTGTGACTTTAGGAACGGCAACAATAACTTCCCGTTTGGTTATATTCTTTGCATATACAACTTTCCCCTTCAACTCATGCTCTTTGAATGTTAGCGTAGAGTCAATGTGCCCTTTAAGCGTTGTATAAATCCTACCAGGATTTTCTATACGGGAACGTGTATTAGTATCCAGCGTTTTCACACTAGTTGCGACCCCACTTTTCTCATCAAAAAAATCAAATGTTTTAAAGTTTTCGGGAAGCCTGCTTGCTGGCGGTAGCTGTCTGGCCATATAGTCCTCAAACGTAAATCCCTGTTTGTAATTCCCCTCCCCCCAGCTCATCGGAGTTCGGCTTCCGTCCTTCTCAATTTTATATATATCCCGAATATCAACAAGACTGCGAGAGTTTTTTGCTACAACCTTCTCAAGCGCCTTAACCCCATTAACCGTGAGTTTAGCGCCATACTTGGCAGCCCCCGCAACGCCCAGCACCGACGTTACAGCCTCAGTCATCAACTGACCAAATTCCAGGCCTGCGCTATAGGCTCCATTCACACCCGCTTTTTGATAGCTGGCTTTCATGGCATCAAGACGGGCTATATAACTCTGCTTGACGCTGTTCGTAATTGCAGACCAGACATCATCCTCACGCATCAAAGCCTTAAACGCGTCAATCGCCTGTGCGGGGTTTTCCATCAAAGCAATAGCGCTCTGGGCGGTCTCAACGAATTCAACCGGAACACCTGAGACCATACCAGCCACAAACGCACCGTTCTGCGTCTGACTCGTTACTCCCCACCGGGCTTTCACAAACGCTCTTTCCATCGGCGTTTTAGCGGCAGCCAAATCTTTGTTCATCAGCTCTTTTTGCTTATGACTTAGATAGTTATACCGGAATGTCGTCTCCGCTGCGTTCGCTCCGCTATATACGCCGTTTGCTTTCCCGGTAAAGACAGCTCCTGCAGTTGCGCCCAGAACCCTTGCCATCTGCGCCTGCCGCTCGGACTTAACTCGCCACTGTTCGGGTTTAACGGTGTTCTCCCCCAATAGCACTCCAGCCAGTTCCGCCGCCAGCGCCCCTGCCGCAGCCCCCTTACCATCGCCGCCGGCAATCTCGGCGCTGATGCCCGACAGCACCGCGTGGCTGAGCATTTTACCTTGCGGACCCAGCACCTGACCGTTGTCGCCAATCAGTCCTGCCCCTTCAGCGTTGATCTGACCAGCGACGTTAGCCAGCAGGGCCGTGGTCAGATTGTCTTTATAGCTGCCGCCGTTGATAGCGGTGTTCAGGCTGGAGCTGATAACCGACTGCCCGGCAACCCGCTGGGCGATTTTGGTCCAACCCTCATCTTTGATAAGCACAGGTAAACGGGCTTTATCTGCCGGAACGTCCAGCGCCATCATCTTGTCGAACCCGGCCAGCGCGCCGCCAATCGCCATCGACGTCGCCAGCGATTTCACCGAGCTACTGCTACCCATCGTTTTCAGGGTTTTCGACAGATTACCCTTGTGTTCAACCAGCGCCACCGCCGCCTGAGACATCAGCGATGACATCCCGGCATAGGCAGAACCATAAACCATCGTCGCAGTCGCGCCAGCCGCACCAGTGGCCGATACCGCACTGGTCGCCGCCGCTGCGGCTAGTCCGGCACCTGCCGTCACAGCAGCAACAGCAACAGCAATCACCGCCGCCACCACCGGATTCAGGCTCTGGCTCTGGTGGTTCCAGCCGTCGTAAGCGTTCTTAACCGCATTCCACTGCACATCGCTGCGGGTATTCAACCCCTTCAGCCACGTGGTGCCGGGCAGTTCACCCAATGCCGTGACGGCCCCCTGCAGCGTCTGGGCGTTTTGGGTACGCACATCGGCGCTGATGCCGCCAGCCGCATCGATGGTCAGCTTACCGCCCGCATGGATTGACGGCAGGACCCATTTATCTTCGCTGTAGCCCCGGTTGCTCTGCTTAATGTAAAAACCTTTCGAGTTAGTTACCGTCTGCTCGAAAGTGGTATTTTTCACCGCCCGGAAGTTGACCTTTCCGTTGGTGCTGGTGAGGCGAGCGTTTTTCCCTGCCGCGATTTTACTCGCCTCATAAGTGCTGTCGTCGCGGCTCAACAGGTTGATATTGCCCCCGGCGGTAAACTCGGTGACCCTTTTTATCGTCTCGTGCTTCGTCTTTTTGATGGTGGTTTTCTTGCCCCACCACTTGCGCTTGACGGTTTTCTTCTCGTAGTGGCTCGACTCCTCCATCGCCTGGGCATACAGCCAGCCGCCTTTTGCTGCGACATCCATCGTGCCTTTTGCAATCAAACGAGTCGCCTGGAACAGAATGCTGCCGCCAGAAATCACCGTCAGCGCCGCGCCTGAGTTCAGCGTGACGCCGGTCTGGGTGACCGCTTCGCTCCAACTGCTACCCTTTTCCCGATATTGGGTCCCCTTCACCGCCTCAAAGCGCATATTGCCGCCGGAGGTCAGGAAGATATTGCCACTGGAGGTCAAACTGCTCCCCGCCGCTTGAATCGTTCCACTGGCCGCCAACGTCAGCTGGTTTGCGCCGCGTATGCTGCTGAATACGTTCAGTTCATCATGGTTATTGTCATTCTTGCTGTCGGTGACGCTGTAGCCTTTGGCTGGCAGCAGGATATGCCTTCCGGCCTGTAAAGTAGCTTTATCTCCGGCGACCACACTGGCGCCGGGCAGCGAGATATCCGCCGCTGCGTTGATCAGCAGGTTTTTGCCTGCCTTCAGCACGCTACGCAGTTCCGGTGTACGGGTGGTGGGGAAGTACGGGCTGAAACGTTCGCTGAGGGTACGCATACTGAAATCAGCCTGCGCCCTTGAAGTCATGCTGATGTTCCCGCCAGCCTCCGCACGAATGCCTTTTAAGGTCAGGTTTTTACCGCTGCTGAGGGTAATATCACCCGATGCACGCAGCGGGTCGCCCGGCAGCATGCGGCTAAACAGTTCCTGTTTTCGCTCTGCAGAAAGCTGAACGCCGGGGCGCTGATGGTCCAGCATCGCTTCGTTTTTATCGACGGTGATATCACCGCCCGCCGTCATGGCGATATTTTTGCTCTGCACCGGCAGGCGGGTGTTTTTGAGCAGAATATTGCCGCCCGCGTTAATGAAGAGATCGCCAGTGGCTTCCAGGCTCCCCAGCCAGCGAATGCCATCGGCATGGAAGTAGTGCGGTGCTTCGCTGGTGTGCGAGGTGACGTTGCCGCTGCGGCTGACGAGGGTAATGTTGCGCCCTTTCAGTTCGCTCTGCCTGGCTTCAAGCCCGCCGCCGGAGAGTACGGAGATATCTTTCCCCGCCGTCAGCAGCGCCTGGGTCATGCGGGTGGTTTTATCCGCCAGCAGGGTAATATCACCGGTCGCCTTCATCACATCGCTGGTAATAATCGTGCCGGATCGCAGGAGAATATTATTGGCGGTGATAGTGTCAGGACGTGCAATGACGTTGGCGTATTTAGCGCCGCCGGGATGCGGTTCGCTGCTTTCGATGCGATCGGAGAAATCGGCAACCAGGTTACCGCCTGCTTTCAGACGGGAAACATGTAATTTATTCTGCACCCAGTCGGTTGTTTCACTTGAATGGCGAAATTTATGCAGTTGCGTCATACCATATAACTGAGAAACCCCTTTTTCTTTCTCAGGGACCAGAGTTCGGGGGACTGGGTTATTTCCGTAGAAGAAATATTTATGTAAAACGCCTTCATAACGGCTTTCGTTGATAAGTGAACGTCCAGTCAATATCGCATCACGGGCAGCGCTAATATCTCCCAGCCGGTTAATCAGACTACTGGAATGGATATAGAGATTTTGACCCGCGCTGATAACCGGCCTGGCCCCCTGAATTTGTGCGGTATAGCGCGTTTTTTCAGTATTCAGCCAGGTCAGATTTTCAAAATCAACAGTTCCAAACCAGCGCTGAGGTTCACCAGCATCCATAGCGCCGATAACCCGAACAGGAACCATAACAGCAGTTCCATGTGGTCCTAGATGGGTCTTGTACCAACCCAGCCGGTTATTCGACACCAACGCACTCCCCGGCTTCTCCGTCCGCACCACCGCCTCGGCTTTATTAATCACATTCTCAAGCCGGTCCGTCCGTATCACCAAATCTCCGCTGTTGGTCTGAATACGCGCCGAGCGGTTCTCCACCAGCTTGGCCTTATTCCCCTTCGCGTCCTTCTGGATCCACATACTCTTGTTGCTGTGCAGTGCAGCACCGCTGCCGTTGCGTACTGTGTCAGCAAAAATACGCATATCGCCGTGGGCGGTGGTGGCACTGCGGTTTTCCAACGTCGTGGCGGCCAGGGTCATATCGCGTTCGGCCCTGACGCTGGTGCCCGCCTTGGTGGCAAGGCTGCGGGCGCTGATGTTCAGGTCGGTCTGCGCTTTCACGTTGCCGAGGGTAATTTTCCCCGTCGTGGTCAGCGAGATGTCCCGCTGGGTCGAGGTGATGTCATTAAGATTGACGCCAACACCGGATTCCGTGGCCACCAGGCGAATTTTATTGGCGTACATGCCGCCCAGCGCTTTGGTGTCTACCGCCAACTGAGGGGGCGTACCTTCTCCGGCAATGGGTTTAATGCTGCCGTCCTGAAAATTAACCTTGTTCGCCCCTTGGGTCAGGCTCACCGTGCGACCGCGAATTTTACCGTTCAGCTCCGTCGCCCGGCTTATCACATCAACATATTCAGCCGAACCGCCGTCAAGGCCCTTGCTGCCGATAATCACGCTGCCTTTTTTCACCTCCAGCGCGCTCAGCGCCCCCTGCTTATCCAGCTGCGGTTTACCGGTGGTCAGCGTCACGCCAGGGGTATTGATAAAGCTGCACCCGTCGCAGGTAATGCCGTTCGGGTTGGCAATCATCACGTTAGCCTTCTTCCCGGCCACCTCCAGCTTGCCGTTCAGCGCCGAGCGGGTGCCGCTCGTCACTTCATTGATAATCAGCTCCGCCGCCTTGCCTTTGAGATTGGGGTTTGCCCCAAGCTGTCCGGCCAGCTGCGATTTCGCCGCAGCGGTGGCATTATTCAGCACCGCGCCGGGCGCGTTAATGCTGAAATCGGTGTAGCGGTTATGCGAAATACCCGCAGAATTGGGGGTGGCGATATTGACCACCGGGACGTTGCCCGGCTTCATCACCACTTTGCTGTTGCCGTTCGCCGCCGTGATACCGGCGGCAATGGCGGGGTGCATCGGCTGCACGGCGGTCAGATAAATCAACAGCCAGCCTGCCGCCCGCGCTAACGGGTGGAGTGGTTTTTCCATTGTGATAAACATCCTTATTTGTTGTGCTAGCAGTTAAGAACCTATCCCATTAGGGCTATCTTATTTGCCAGTTTGGCCCTGGGCAGTGCTCAGACAATACTCACAAAGTTTTGAACGCCCTTCAGGGCGGCCCGAAGGGTGAGCGTAGCGAATCATCCTCACGTACTACGTGTACGCTCCGGTTCTTGCGCGCTGTCCGTGTCCAAACTGCCTGCAACGATTACGCCTACTGGGATAGGTTCTAAAGCGTGAGGGTGGCCTGCCAGTAAACCACCGGTTTATCCGGGCTCAGCGAATCGGGCCAGGCGAGCGGGAAGCCCGCGGAGAGCGACTGCGTAAACCAGCGCCCGCTCAGCTCCAGTCCCAGAGAAGATCCGACTACGTTGCCGCCGGCAATTTTTCCGTTCTCGCTCATCACATGACCCGCATCCAGCGCACCAGTCAGCGACAGCGTCCCCAATCGCGGTAGGGTCAGCCACTGCCAGGTCAGCTCATTACGCCAGTAGCCGCCGCGGTTGCCGGTCAGATACTGCTCCTTAAACCCTCTGACCGAATACTGACCGCCAACGGAGATGCGCTCGCTGGCATAGAGGGTGTCGGGGGTAGTCTGGCCGTATGCGGAGGTCAGCCAGTACAGAGAAGGTGTCACGGGATAAAACCAGCTGCCGTTGAGGCTGAAACGGCGATATTCGCTGCGCGGGAGCGACGGATGCGCCGGGTCGTCTTCCGTTGCTCCGGCGATGCCCAGACCATGAGCGAAAGCGGGACCGACCGTCAGCCAGCCGCCCGCCAGCGAGCGACTGTAGTTAAGGCCGGTAGTCAGACTAGTGAGCGTTGGACTGCTGACGTTCAGACGCACGCCGCCGAGGCTGTTTTCGGTTTTGCGGCGGGTGAAATCAACATCCAGCGCCAGCCGCTGTTTGCCATCGCGCCACAGGGTACGGTTCACCGTCGCACGCTGAGTCTGCACGCTGCCGTCATAACGCCAGCGGGCGGATGACTGCCCTGTCGAAACAGGCTGATAAAAGTCGGACCAGCCGTACTGCGCACTGAAAAGCCAGTAGCCATAAGGCAGGGTGACGCCCGCCTGCAGGCTGCGGCTGCGGCGATCGTGGTGAAACTCGCTGTCGCGGGCGGCGGAGAGCGACCACTGGTCCGCCAGCCGCAGCAGGTTGTCCGCCACCAGCCCGGCGTTCATCTGCCCGCGTCCGGTGCTTTTTTGCCCGCTGTTGTCCGCTCCAAACGTCAGGCTGACGGGAAAGCGGGGGCTGGTCGGGATCAGCTGAACCTGCGAGTATCCGGCTGTACTGCCCGGCAGGATATCGATAGTTAACTGGCGGGAAGAAAGTCGGTTGAGGCGCTCAAGCCCCTGCTCCAGATCGCGTAGGTTCAGCACCTGCCCTTCCACGCCGGGAAAGACCATTCGCAACGCCGCTTCTTTTTCGCCGTCGACGCGGACCGATTCCACTCGCCCTTCGGTCACGGCAATGTTCAGCCTTCCTGTGGAGATATCCTGTTCCGGTAGCCAGGCGCTGGAGGTGATGTAGCCTTTTTCGAGATAGGTCTGGGTGATGTCCCGAACGCGCTGGCGGATATCCTGAAACGTCATACAACCACTCGCCGGAACTGCGGCGAAGCGCGTTTGCGCCGAACGAGAGAGCACCGTCACGCCGGAGACCTCCACGCGCTGAAGCGCATAACAACGGCTGTCTTCGGTCAGCGCTGGCTCATCAGGCAGACGCGGGGGTGACGAAGCCCCCTGCAGTGAGTCACGCTGCTGCTGAGCCTGTTCCAGCAACGCTTTTTGCTGCTGCTCAATAGTATTATGGTCAGCCGGGCTTAGCGGTGCAGCCGCCAGTGAAACGGGGAAAACCAGCAGAATAGCGGCGCTGAAAAGCGCGCAGGGGAAAGCAGATTGCACAGGCATCGAAACTCCATTTTCGTGACTTAGAGCAAATAGTTATCATTAACATCGTTGATTAATCCACAAATTCTCCACAATTGAGGCTGAAAAATGACCGTTTTAGGAATAGTGATCGGTCGAATGGCTGCGGGTGTCTTAATTGCAAGGAGCCCGGGGGATGTTGATGCTGATCTGCCTTTCCCGGGGGC
>NZ_JAPUEW010000010.1:12722-88318 GCF_027492335.1 Klebsiella sp.
GGCGCAGAGCGCCTTGCCCGGGCTACAGGTTCGCACGGTCTGAAGGTTGGGTAGCCCGGGTATGGCGTCAGCCGCAGCCCGGGGGATGTTGATGCTGATCTGCCTTTCCCGGGGGCGGCGCAGAGCGCCTTGCCCGGGCTACAGGTTCGCACGGTCTGAAGGTTGGGTAGCGAGTAGCCCGGACAGATGCGTAGCATCGCCTCCGGGAGCCGTTTACAGCTTCAACACCGCGCGCGAGTACGCGTCTATCGCCAGCGCCACATCGTCGGCGGTGACCGACTCGGCGGGGTGATGGCTGATGCCGCCTTTGCAGCGCACAAACAGCATCGCTGACGGCCAGCGCTCGGCGATAGCGATGGCATCATGCCCGGCGCCGCTCGGCAGGCTAACTGCCCCCCCCTGCACCTCCTGCACCGCCTCGTTTAATACCCGCTGCAATTCGCTATCGCAGGCGGTGGCGGCAATGCGGTAAAACTCTTCGGCGCTGAACTGCAGCTGGCGGCGGGCAGCAATTTCCTGCGCACTCGCTAGTAGCCTGTTCAACAGCGCATCGAGCGGCTGGTCGTTCGGCCCGCGAATATCGAGGGTCAGCGTCACTTCGCCGGGGATCACGTTAACCGCGCCGGGGGCGCAGCGCAGCGTCCCTACCGTAGCAACCAGATTTCCACCCTGCTCGCGGGTCAGAGTCTCTACCAGCACCATCCACTCAGCGGCGGCGGCCAGCGCATCTTTGCGATGGCTCATCGGCACCGTCCCGGCGTGCCCTGCCTCGCCGGTAAAGCAGCAGTTCAGGCGGCGTGCGCCGTTGATAGCCTCCACCACGCCCAGCGCCAGCCCTTCCTGCTCCAGACACGGCCCCTGCTCGATATGCAACTCCAGATAGGCGGCAATCTCCTCCTGGCTGCGGGCGGCAAGGTGAATACGCGCCGGATCCAGCCCGGCCAGCACCATCGCCTGCGCCACGCTAACGCCATCGGCATCGCTCTGCGCCAGCCAGCTCTCAGGCCAGGTACCGGTCAGCCCGCGGCTGCCGAGCAGCGTAATGCCAAACCGCGTCCCCTCTTCATCGCAAAAACCGACAATCTCGATAGCCTTTTTCAGCCGCCGCCCCTGTTGGTGCAAACTGTGCACCACCTCAATCGCCGTCAGTACGCCGAGCATGCCATCGTAGCGCCCGGCGTTGCGCACGGTATCAAGATGCGACCCCAGCAGGATAGCCGGTGCGCCTTCCTGTTCCCCTTCGTAGCGCCCGCAAATATTGCCGACGCTGTCCTGCCAGACGGTCATTCCGGCCTGGGTCATCCACAGCGCCGCCTGCTGGTTGGCCTGCAGATGCTGGGGCGACAAATAAACCCGGGTCAATCCCTCCGGCGTTTCGCTGATCGCGGCCAGCTCATCGGCGCGGGCCATAACCCGCGCTGCGGCCTGCTGCATCTCCGCCTGCTGGCGTGTTGTTTGACTCATTGCGCGCTCTCGCTGCGATAGTGATCCCACGCGGCCTGCATCGCGGCCCCCTGAGTGGTCGAGAATTTGAGATAGTTGAGCACCGACTCCAGCGCGCTGAGGGTGGTCATTACGCAATCCTTACGCGCATTGTAGCCCATGGTGCCGATACGCCACACTTTGCCGTGCAGCGGGCCGAACGAGGTACCGATTTCAATGCCGAAATCTTCCAGCATCAGCTTGCGCGCCTGGTCGCCGTTGATCCCCTGCGGGATCACCACCCCCAGCACGTTGTTCATCTTATGTTTCAGATCGCCGAAGGTCTCCAGCCCCATCGCCTGGATGCCTTTTACCAGTGCGTCACCGTGCAGCTTATGGCGGGCGATACCGTTATCCAGACCTTCCTGCAGGATCAGACGTGCGCATTCGCGAGCAGCAAACAGCGCCGAAGTGGCTTCGGTATGGTGATTCAGGCGCTCCGGCCCCCAGTAATCCATAATCATGCCGAGGTCGAAGTAGTTGGAGTAGATCATCTCTTCGTCGCCGTCGCGATGGGCATCGGTACGGATCCCCTCTTCCACGCATTTACGGCGGCGAATGGCCTCTTCCATGCGCGCGCTGAGCGTCACCGGCGACGTCCCGGACGGGCCGCCGAGGCATTTTTGCATCCCCGCCGACACCGCATCCAGCTGCCAGGCATCGGTTTCCAGCGGGTTGCCGCCCAGCGAGGCGGTGGCGTCGGTGTAAAACAGCACGTCGTAGCGGCGGCAGATTTTCCCCAGCTCCGCCAGCGGTTGCAGCATGGTGGTTGAGGTATCGCCCTGTACCGTCAGCAGCAGGCGCGGGCGCACGCGTTTGATGGCATCTTCAACCTGATCCGGGGTAAAAACTTCACCCCACGGTACTTCTATGGTGTGTACTTCCGCCCGGCAGCGGCGGGCGATTTCACACAGCAGATGACCAAAGCGGCCAAACACCGGCACCAGCACCTTGTCGCCGGGACGAATAGCCGAAATCAGAATCGCTTCAATCCCCGCCCGCGAGGTACCGTCCACCAGCATCGTCCAGCGGTTTTCGGTGCGAAATACGCCACGGTATAGCGCCATCACCTCATTCATATAGTGGGTCATCGCCGGGTCATACTGGCCGATAAGCTGGCTCGACATGGCGCGCAGCACGCGCGGGTCGGCGTTAATCGGGCCAGGCCCCATCAGCAGGCGTGACGGCGGGTTGATTTGCGAAAACTGAGTGATATCCATCTTTAAGTCCTTATTGATTGAGGCCGCGCACGGATGAAATAAACTGCTTCAGCTCGCTGGTCTGCGGATTGGCAAACAGCGTTTTGCTGTCGCCCTGCTCCCAGACCCGTCCCTGATGCATAAACACTACGCGGTCGCCCACTTCGCGGGCAAAATTCATTTCATGGGTCACGAGAATCAGCGTCATACCTTCCGCCGCCAGCTGCTCCAGCACTTTGAGCACTTCGCCAACCAGCTCTGGGTCCAGCGCCGAGGTTATCTCGTCACAGAGTAAAACTTTTGGCGACATCGCCAGCGCCCGGGCAATCGCCACGCGCTGCTGCTGGCCGCCGGAAAGACTGGACGGGTAGTAATCAAGCCGGTCGCCAAGCCCCACCTTTTCCAGCATCCGCTGGGCCAGTTCACGGCACTCGGCGGCGCTCTTTTTCAGTACCCGGCGCGGTGCCAGCATGACGTTTTCCAGCGCCGTCATATGCGGGAACAGGTTAAAGTTCTGGAACACCATACCGATAGAACGGCTGATTTCCCGCGCCTGGGAATCGCGGTCGGTGATGGTCATCCCGCCGAGCTTAATGCTGCCTTCCTGATAGCCTTCAAGACCATTAATACAACGCAGCAGCGTGCTTTTTCCGGACCCGCTGCGGCCGATAATCGAGATAACTTCGCCCATATCGATATCCAGATCGACGCCCTTGAGCACGTGGTTATCGCCGTAATACTTCTGCATCTGATTAATGGTGATGAGAGGCATTGAATTTGTTCTCCAGATAACGGCTGTAGCGGGACAGCGGGTAACACAGAATGAAATAGCCCAGCGCCACCAGCGCAAAGACTTTAAACGGCTGATACGTCACGTTGGTCAGCATCGTGCCCGCTTTCGTCAGCTCGACGAAGCCGATAATCGACGCCAGCGCCGTGCCCTTAATCACCTGGACGGCAAAACCCACCGTTGGGGCGATAGCGATCCGCAGCGCCTGCGGGGCCACCACCCGGCATAGAGTCTGACCAAAGCTCAACCCCAGGCAGCGCGACGCTTCCCACTGCCCTTTTGGTAGAGCGCGAATGCTGCCAAACCAGATATCGAGCAAAAAGGCGCTGGTATAAAACGTTAGCGCCAGCGACGCCGCGGTCCATGCCGAAACGTCAATGCCGAACAGCGCTACGCCGAAAAAAGCCAGAAACAGCTGCATCAGCAGCGGCGTTCCCTGAAACAGTTCGATATAGCCGCGGATCAGGCGTTTTACCTGGCGTCCACCGGTCATACGCAGCAGCAATAACGGCAGAGTGACCAGCGCACCGCCGATAAACGCCACCAGCGACAGCAGCACCGTCCAGCGCCCGGCGAGCAGCAGATTGCGGACTATGTCCCAATCAGTAAAGGTGGTCATCATGCCTGCACCCCCAGCCATTTACGCCCTGCCGCCATCAGCAGCTGGCGCATCGTTATCGACAGCACTAAATAAATGCCCGTCGTCACCAGATACACCTCAAAGCTGAGGAAGGTGCGCGACTGAATCAGGTTGGCGGCGAAGGTCAGCTCTTCATAAGAGACCTGCGACACTACCGATGAACCGAGCATCACGATAATGCACTGGCTAACCAGCGCCGGATAAATACGCTGTAGCGCGGGCGGCAAAATCACCTGAATGAAGGTCTGCGTTCGGGTCAATCCCAGCACGCGCCCTGCCTCCCACTGCCCTTTCGGCGTCACCTGAATTCCGGCGCGCACGATCTCGGTACTGTAGGCCCCGAGGTTCACCACCATCGCCAGCAGCGCGGCCTCGCCCGCCGTCATCTTTAGCCCCAGATTCGGTAAGCCGAAGACGATAAAAAATAGCTGAACCACAAACGGCGTGTTGCGAATCAGTTCGACATACCCGCCCCAAATTCGGCTGAACCACGAGGTGCGCCCGCTGCGGATAGCCGCGCCCAAAATGCCTATCGTCAGGCCGCCGATGGTCGCCAGCACTGTCAGCTGAATGGTCACCCACAGCCCCGCCAGCAGCTCCGGCCAGTGCGGCCAGAGCTCAGAAAAATGAAGTTGCTCCGTCATGCCCGGGCCTTACGCGCCAAGGTTGGCAGGCAACGGCGCTTTCAGCCACTTTTCAGACAAATCGTTCAGCGTGCCGTCTTTGACGCCTTGCTCAATCAGCGCATCCACTTTCGCTTTCAGCGCCGGTTCATTCTTTTTCAGCCCGATAAAGCACGGCGAATCTTTCAGCATAAAGCTCGGTACCGGCGCTTTATCCGCGTTCTGCCGCGAGATAGCCGCCACCACCAGGTTGCCGGTTGCCACATATTGCACCTGGCCGGAAAGATACGCCGACAGCGTGGTGTTGTTATCTTCGTAGCGCTTAATCTGCGCTTCTTTCGGCGCCACGCTGGTCAGCACCATGTCTTCCACCGCGCCGCGGGTCACGCCAACGCTTTTCCCGCTCAGCGCCGCCGGGTCTTTCAGCTCAGCGCCTTTCGGGCCAAACACGCCGAGGAAGAACGGCGCGTAGGCGCGGCTGAAATCAATCACCTTCTCGCGCTCGGCGTTTTTGCCGAGGCTGGAAATCACCAGATCCACCTTATCGGTTTGCAGATAAGGTACGCGGTTGGCGCTGGTGACCGGCACCAGCTGCAATTTGAGCTTCATCTCTTTGGCGAGGTAGCGCGCCATGTCGATGTCATAGCCCTGCGGCTGAAGGTCGGTGCCCACCGAGCCAAACGGCGGGAAATCCTGCGGCACCGCAATACGGATAACGCCGCGTTTTTCAATATCCTGGAGCTGGTCAGCCTTCGCCGCCGACAGGTTGGTTAACAGACAAGCGGCCCCGGCCAGTGCGATCAACAGTTTCTTCATGATGTTTACCCGTTACGTTAGCATGAAACAAAAGATTCTTTAAAGTCACTTTTGCAACTAATGTGCCAGATAAATCTCAGCGTTAAGCCATTAACCGAAATTCAGTTAACTACCGGGAATAAAAGAGAAAGAGATGAATTAAGAGGAAACGGAGGCGCGTCTCCTCGTTTTTTTAGCGCACCAAAACTATGCAAAGCACCACGCTGGCGCCCCATTATCGTTGTTCCAGTTCGTCCAGTTGTTGGTAAAGGGTCGCTATGTCGTGAATGCGCGGACGCCCTTTATCGAGGATTTCATGCAGGAAAGCGTTCGCCAGCAGATTGATCAGGCTGTTGACCGAGGCGTAGCTGTCGTAGGCCGATACGCTATCCAGCGGCGCGCAGAGCTGCCAGCGCGCGAGCGGAAACAGGCCATGAGCCTGCGGCTCGCACATCAGCAGAACCGGGATCCCGCTGCTCTGTAGCTGCTGCAACAGCGGGCGAATAATCCGCGGGCGTCGGCGGAACGCCATCACCACCACCAGATCTTCGGCGGTTAAATCCACCAGCTCTTCGCTTAAGCTTTGTCCTGGCTGCGGCAGCACCAGCACCTGCCCGCGCGCCTGTAATAGCTGCTGGCGCAGGTGCAGCGCCGCAGGATAAGCATTGCGCATACCGACAATAACAATACGCCGGGCGGCAACCAGCGCCTGAATCGCCTCGGCGAACTGCTGCACATCCAGCGCGTTGACCCACTGGGTCAGATTCGCCATCTCCTGTTTATAGTGGCGCGCCAGCAGCGTGTTACCCTGCACCGCATCGCGGTTGTCGGTCAGCGGCATGCCGCTCTGGCGCAGCGTGCGCAGCTCATCGCGCATATCTTTATATTTCTCATAGCCCAGACGCTTGAACAGACGGCTGACCGTGGCTTTCGATACGCCGCTAAGCTGTGCCAGCTCTGCGCTGTTGTAACTAATCAGGTCATCAAAATGATCGAAAATAAAATCCGCCACCCGCTGCTCCTGGGGCGATAAAGACGCGTACTGCTCTTTTAGTCGTTCATCAAGCTGTTGCATAAGACCTCTGTAACTTTCGTTTCACCGCATCATAACCGTATCCGCTTTCATAATGCATGCCAGTTCCGCAAAAAATGCGCGGTGTCGACAGCGGTTGAAACTTTACGTTCAGACATGGAACAGCTTTTGCAACCCTCAGCAAACGATTCTGTTAATTGAGGACACTCCATGCAAAGTCATGTTGCCGCCCACGGGATGGCGGTCGCCCCCCATCATCTGGCCAGCCAAAGCGCGCTGGCGGTTCTGCGCGAAGGGGGAAGCGCGATCGAAGCCATGGTCGCCGCCGCCGCGACGATTGCCGTGGTTTACCCGCATATGAACGGACTCGGTGGCGATGGTTTCTGGCTTATCGTCCCGCCCGAAGGCGACCCCATTGCCATTGACGCCAGCGGCGCGGCGGGTTCGCGGGCAACGCCGCAGGCCTATGCCGGACTGGCGCACATTCCCCATCGTGGCCCGCAGGCAGCGCTGACCGTGGCGGGTACCGTTAGCGGCTGGGATGAAGCGCTGAAGATTTCGCGCGATTTAACCGCAAGTGGGCTGCCGCTGACGCGCCTGCTGGAGGACGCCATCGGCTACGCGGCAAACGGCATCCCGGTCACCGCCTCGCAGGCCAGCGCAACCGCCGGTAAATTCAGCGAGCTGTGCGACCAGCCCGGCTTTGCCGAAACGTATCTGGTCGACGGCCTGCCGCCGAAAGCCGGCAGCCGCTTTTTACAACCAGCACTGGCGAACACCTTGCGTCGTTTAGCAGAGGAAGGATTAGACAGCTTCTATCGCGGGCCGCTGGCGGAGCATCTGGCCCGCGGCATGGAAAAGTACGGGCTGCCGGTGACCCTCAGCGACCTACAACAGCATCGCGCCCGCCGCCCGCAGCCATTGAGGCTCGATCATCAGCACGGCGAACTGTGGAACCTCGCACCGCCGACTCAAGGGCTGGTTTCGCTGGCCATTCTCGGCATCACCGACCGGCTGGCGATGGCCGAGGCCGATGAGGCGATGACCGTCCACCGCATTGTTGAGGCCACCAAGCTGGCCTTCGGCCTGCGCGACGCGCATATCACCGACCCGCGCCACCTGGATGTCGATATTCAAAGCCTGCTGGAGCCCACCGCGCTACAGCCGCTGGCGGATAAAATTAACGACCAGCAGGCCGCGCCATGGGGCACAGGCAAAGGTCCGGGCGATACGGTGTGGATGGGCGTGATCGATAAAAACGGCCTTGCGGTTTCCTTTATCCAGAGCCTCTACCACGAGTTCGGCAGCGGCGTGGTGCTGCCGGATAGCGGGATCGTCTGGCAGAACCGCGGAGCGTCGTTCAGCCTTGACCCGAGCCACCTGCTGGCGCTGGCCCCCGGTAAACAACCGTTTCATACCCTGAATCCCGCCGCCGCACGGCTAAACGATGGCCGGGTGATGGTTTATGGCTCGATGGGCGGCGACGGCCAGCCGCAAACCCAGGCCGCCATCTTCACCCGCTACGTGCTGCAAAATGCGCCACTGCAGGAGAGCATCACCCGGCCGCGCTGGCTGCTGGGACGCACCTGGGGACAAACCTCTGACTCACTCAAGCTGGAAGGCCGCTTCAGCGCTGAAAGCATCGCCCAACTGCGCGAGCTGGGGCACGACGTTGAAGTTCTGGCCGATTTTAGCGAAGCCATGGGCCACGCCGGGGCGATTGTTCGCCACCCCAATGGCCTGTTTGAGGGGGCCAGCGATCCGCGCAGCAACGGCTCCGCCGCCGGATATTAGGAGCCGATAATGAACACACCGCACAACGAATGGGACGCTTATCTCACACAAATGGAACAGCTGCTGGCGCTGGAGCTGGACGAAGAACGCCGCGCAGAGCTCAGAGTGCAGTTCAGCCGCATTGCCGCGATGGCCAGGCCGCTGCTGGCCTTCCCACTCGACGAACGAGTCGAAATTGCCGGAGTGTATAAAGCATGAAGCTCAATGAAATGACGATTCACGAAATACAGCGCGCGCTGACCAGCGGTGAACTCAGCGCCAAAGAAATTGCCCGCCACACGCTGGAGAACATCGCGCGCGTTAACCCGCAGATCAACGCCTGGACCCACGTCAGCGAAAAGCGAATGCTGGCAGAGGCGGAGGATATCGACACTCTGCGACGGGAAAAAAAGCCTCTGCCCGCGCTGGCTGGCGTTCCCTATGCGGTGAAAAATCTGTTCGATGTCGCCGGGCACACGACCCTTGCCGGAGCGCAGCTGCTGAGCGACCGTCCTGCGGCGACTGCCGATAGCTGGGCGGTACGCCAGCTGCATAGCGCGGGCGCGCTGCTATCCGGCATGCTGAATATGGATGCCTACGCCTACGGTTTTACCACCGAAAACAGCCACTACGGAGCGACGCATAACCCGCACGATCTTTCGCGGATCGCCGGAGGTTCTTCAGGCGGATCGGCGGCAGCTGTGGCCGCCGGGCTGGTGCATTTTTCGCTGGGGAGCGATACCAACGGCTCTATTCGCGTCCCGGCCTCGCTGTGCGGGATATTTGGCCTGAAGCCGACCTTTGGCCGCTTGTCGCGCTCCGGTAGCCATCCGTTCGTCGCCAGTCTTGACCACATCGGCCCGTTTGCCCGCAGCGTTTGCGACCTTTCAGCGGTTTATGACGCGCTACAGGGCCGCGATCCCGCCGATGGTTTTCAGGCCGACAAGGCCAGCGAGCGCACGGCTAACCTGCTGCCGCGGGGCCTGGAAGGGCTGCGCTGCGCTACCCTCGGCGGCTATTTTTCAACCTGGTGCGATAACGATGCGCGTACCGCTGTCGCCCGCGTAGCCCAGGCGCTTGGGGCGCATGAAGAGTTGATCTTCCCGGAGGCCGAGCTGGCCCGGTCGGCGGCGTTTATTATGAGTGCCTCCGAGGGGGGAAATCAGTACCTGCCCGCCCTGCGCCGCGAACCTGAGCGTTTTGAGCCACACTCCCGCGAGCGCCTGCTGGCAGGGGCGATGATTCCAGCGTCCTGGTATCTCCAGGCCCAGCGCTTCCGCCGCCACGCGCAGCAGACGTTTAAAGCCCTGTTCGCCCACGCCGATGTGCTGATCGCCCCAGCGACGCCTTGCAGCGCCACGCTCATCGGCGCGCAGACGATGGAGATCAACGGCCAGCCGCTGCCCATTCGCGCCAGTATGGGAATGCTGACCCAGCCTATCTCTTTCCTGGGGTTACCGGTGACCACGGTACCGCTGCGCACGGCGAGCGGGCAGCCGATTGGCATGCAATTAATTGCCGCGCCGTTTAACGAACAAGCCTGCCTGCGCGTGGCGCGGGCGCTGGAAGAGATGGGCATGACCGATGCCCGCCCTGCGGAGATAGCAGCATGATGACGCAAGAGCATATTAACCGCCCGCTCGTCCTCGCCGAGGTAACGGCGGCGTTTTACCGCTATGAGGAGGCGCTGGTGAGCAATGATATTGCGGTGCTGGATGAGCTGTTCTGGCACGATAAGCGCACGGTACGGCTGGGAGCCGGAGAAAATTTATACGGTATCGACGAAATCCGCGCCTTCCGCGCCGCCCGTCCTGCGGCCGGTTTGCAGCGCGAACTGCGGCACACCACCATCACCACTTTCGGTGAAGATTACGCGGTGTGCAGCACGGAATTCACCCGAGCAGGCAGCGAGCGCATAGGCCGCCAGCAGCAAACCTGGGTGCGTTTCCCCTTTGGCTGGCGCATCGTCGCCGCCCAGGTCAGCTTGATGAGTTAAGTCCTTGCGCATTTCCCGGTGGCGCTTCGCTGACCGGGCTACGGGTCAATCGCCGTCTGCGGGCCGGTAGCCCGGACAGATGCGCAGCATCGCCTCCGGGAATGTGCCTGGTCTGAAATACTCTGCGGTTTGCTTCCCCGGTGGCGCTTCGCTGACCGGGCTACGGGCCCACCACCGTCTGCGGGCCGGTAGCCCGGACAGATGCGCAGCATCGCCTCCGGGAATGTGCCTGGTCTGAAATACTCTGCGGTTTGCTTCCCCGGTGGCGCTTCGCTGACCGGGCTACGGGCCCACCACCGTCTGCGGGCCGGTAGCCCGGACAGATGCGCAGCATCGCCTCCGGGAATGTGCCTGGTCTGAAATACTCTGCGGTTTGCTTCCCCGGTGGCGCTTCGCTGACCGGGCTACGGGCCCACCACCGTCTGCGGGCCGGTAGCCCGGACAGATGCGCAGCATCGCCTCCGGGAAATCCTGCAACACTCTGCGGCCTTCCCCCGGGGGCGGCGCGATGCGCCTTGCCCGGGCTACGGGCCCACCACCGTCTGCGGGCCGGTAGCCCGGGTAAGCCGATTGCGGCGCGATCCGGGGAACAACGTTACCCACCAAACGGATGAAATTCACGCCAGTGATCGGCAATCTGCTGACGGGTACAGATCCAAACCTGGTCGTGCTGTTGAACATAATCAAGGAAACGCTGCAGGGCGCGGAAGCGGCCCGGACGCCCAAGCAGGCGGCAGTGCATGCCGATAGACATCATCTTCGGCGCGCTGGCTCCCTCTTCATACAGCACATCGAAGCTGTCTTTCAGATAGGTGTAAAACTGCTCGGCGGTATTGAACCCCTGAGCGGTGGCGAAGCGCATATCGTTGGCATCGAGGGTATAAGGCACGATCAGATGCGGCTTACGCGTACCGTCGCTGCACGCCACTTCGCTCCAGAACGGCAAATCGTCGCCGTAATAATCGCTGTCATAATCAAAACCGCCGTGTTCAACCACCAGCTGGCGGGTATTGGGGCTATCGCGCCCGGTGTACCACCCGGTGGGCGGTTTGCCAAACAGATCGGTTAATACCTGCACCGCTTTATTCAGATGCTCCCGCTCCTGTTCGATGGGCATATTCTGGTAATGGATCCAGCGCCAGCCGTGGCTGACCACGTCATAGTTCGCCGTTTTAATCGCCTCGACCACCTCGGGATGACGCGCCAGCGCCATGGCGACGCCGAACACGGTCAGCGGCAGTCCACGCTTGCTGAACTCATTATGGATGCGCCAGAAACCCGCGCGGCTGCCGTACTCATATAATGAGTCCATCGACATATGGCGGTCAGGATAGCTGGCGGCACCGATGATGTCGGACAGAAACTGTTCGGAACCGGCATCACCGTGCAGCACATGGTTTTCCGAACCCTCTTCGTAGTTCAAAACAAACTGCACGGCAACCCGCGCGTTGTTCGGCCACTGCGCGTGCGGCGGCTGCCCGCCGTAGCCGCGCAGGTCGCGCGGATAATCGTCTGCCCAAAATGCCATCTGCCACCTCTTCAATTTAAAATGGATTTAATGCCTGAAATTTGCCACTCAACGCCTTAGCTTCGGGAAAGGCCAGATCGCCGTGCTTGCTGGTCGACAGACCCAACGCCACCAGCGACTCAACCATTTTGACCGCCGCGCTGACGCCATCAATTACCGGCACGCGCAGTTCGCGAGTCAGCTCCTGAGCGATCGTCGCCATCCCGCCGCAGCCCAGCACGATAGCCCCGCAGCCATCCTCCTTTAGCGCCTGAATACAGCGCGCGCGCACTTTCTCCTGCGCCAGACCGCTGCCGTCCTCCAGCGCCAACACCGGTAAATCAATCGCGTGTAGCGCAGCGCAGTGGTCGTGAAAACCATACTGATGCAGGAGATGACGAGCGATAATTAAGGTGCGCGGTAGCGTGGTCACGATGGAGAAACGGGTGGCGACCAGCGTCGCCATATGCATCGCCGCTTCCGCAATCCCCACCACCGGCCCTTGCGCCAGCTCGCGCGCTGCCAGCAGACCCGGGTCACCAAAGCAGGCAATCACGTGACCATCCACCCCCTGCTGGCGACCGGCTTTAATCTGCTCGAGCACGCCGACGGCGGCAATGGCTTCATCAAAATGGCCCTCTATTGACGGTACGCCCTCGCTCGGGCAGACCGCCAGAATTTCAGTTCCCGGCGCGGCAACCGCCCGCGCGGCGGCACCGATGGTTTCCGTCATCCCGGGGCTGGTATTAGGATTTATCACTTGTATACAAATAGCGGCCATTACGGCTCCTTATAATCGGCAAACAGCCGGGCAAAATCAGGTAAGGTCACGCCAGAACGCTCAAAACAGAGGCTGGCGACGATATGTTCAAAATGGTGCGTTAGCGCATCGCCCAGAGGCTGCAGCGCTTTGTCACGCAATAGCTGAATAAGCTGTTCATGATCGTCACAGCGGCAGCCCTGACGCCACGGCGATCCCCACGCAGCAATAACTAATGAAGAGCGCTGGCTCAGGCGGGTCACCATCTCGGTGAGCACTTGATTGCCGGAAATCGCCTGTAGCTGTATATGAAACTCGGCGGAGTAGCGGATCGCCGCCGGGCCGTTATAGCTTTCGTGCGCCAGCTGCTCCTGACGGGTGACGGTTTCCAGCGCCGCCAGATGCGGCGGCTGGCAGCGCGCCAGCACATCCGGCAAATTCGCCACCTCCAGCAACGCGCGGGTGCGAAAGATCTCCTGCGCTTCTTCGACCGTCGGGCTGGCGACCTGTGCACCACGTTTGGGCGTCAAAGTGACCATTTGCACAGTGGCGAGTCGCTGCAGCACTTTTCTGATCCCCGTGCGGCTCACGCCAAACACCTCTGCCAGGGCCTCTTCCGGCAGTTTGCTTCCCGGCGGCAGCTGATGCTCGACGATAGCGGTCATCAGCGCCTGATAGATTGATTCGTCTTTGTCGTGCAGCTCTGGCGCGGCCTGCAGGCGATCTTGGTTGTTCATTAACCACTCCAATTTTTACTTTCTGATGCCAAATCGTATACATAAAAATTAATTATTGCATACAAAATTAACTGTTTTGGCCTGAATCCTGCAACACCTCCTGCAATCCATTTAAACGGGTTTTCATTTACAGGAGCAGGTTTCATGCCAAATACACAAAATACGCACCAGGTTAAGGCCGCTGATCCCCACGCTGGATACAGCCCACGACTTTGCAATGAGGATCTGGCGCCGACGCGCGACCAGAACTGGAGCTGGTACAACATCTTTTCTTTCTGGATGTCGGATGTGCACAGCATGGGGGGTTATGTGGTTGCCGCGAGCTTCTTTACTCTTGGCCTTGCAAGCTGGCAGGTGCTGCTATGCCTGCTGGTGGGGATTTGTATCGTTCAGCTATGCGCGAATCTGGTGGCGAAGCCCAGCCAGATGGCGGGTGTCCCCTACGCAGTGATCTGTCGTCAGGCATTTGGCGTCTTCGGGGCCAATATTCCGGCGGTGATCCGCGGGCTTATCGCCTTCGCGTGGTACGGCATTCAGACTTATCTGGCGGCCAACGCGCTGATGCTGGTGCTGCTGAAGTTCTGGCCGTCGCTGTCAACGCTCACCGAGGCCAGCTTCCTTGGCTTGTCGCATCTGGGCTGGCTGTGCTTCGCCACCATGTGGCTGCTACAGGCAATGGTGTTCTGGCACGGGATGAGCGCCATTAAGCGCTTTATCGATATTGCCGGTCCGGCGGTCTACGTAGTGATGCTGGCGTTAGCGGGATGGATTGTATACAAAACTGGTTTTGACGGGATCTCCTTTACCCTCGCCAGCAAATCGCTGAGCGCCGGGGAGCAAACCTGGCAGATGATCACCGCCACCGCGCTGGTGGTCTCCTACTTCTCCGGTCCGCTGCTCAACTTTGGCGATTTCTCGCGCTACGGTAAAAGCATGGGCGAGATCCGCCGCGGCAACCGCTGGGGCCTGCCGTTCAACTTCCTGCTGTTCTCTATCGTGACCGTAGTGATTGTTTCCGGCACCCAGTCGCTGTTTGGCCGCATGATCACCGACCCGATTGAAACCGTCAGCCGCGTGGGCAACGACCTGGCGGTCGCCATTGGCCTGCTGACCATGATCACCGCCACCATCGGGATTAATATCGTGGCTAACTTTGTCTCTCCGGCGTTCGATTTCTCGAACTGCTCGCCGCAGAAAATCAGCTTCCGTACCGGAGGGATGATTGCCGCCGTCGGGTCAATCCTGTTGACGCCGTGGAACCTGTTTAACTCACCGGAGCTTATCCATTATACCCTCGACGTCCTGGGGGCGTTTATCGGCCCGCTGTTCGGCATCCTGATCGTCGATTTCTACATCATTAAGCGCGGGCAGGTTTCGATCAACGACCTGTTCGATGACACGCCTAAAGGCCAGTACTGGTACCGCAACGGCTTTAACCCGAAAGCTATCGCCGCGTTGGTACCTTCCGTTGCTATTGGTCTGATCATCAGTTTTATTCCGGCCCTGCACGAAGTGGCTAACTTTAGCTGGTTTATCGGCGTATTCCTGAGCGGCGCGGCCTATCGCTGGATTGCCCGCGACGAACGCATCGGCACCGCTGCCGGTTTTAGCGCCCTCGCCCAGAAAGAGTGATTCTCCTTCCCCCGCCGCGGCATCCTGTCGCGGCGGTTCTCCTCCTGCGCAAACTGGCATCAATCTTGCTCAATTAACCTATCCTTTCGCTAATCCACAAGGCAGCCAAAGATGATGGACTACCATGCCGCAGTTCGCGGCGCATTTTTCGATATCGCCGCTGTTGCCGATAGCGCTGACGATATCGCCCGCCACGCGCGCTATCTGGAGGATGGTATTTTGTTTCTCCGGGACGGATGCATTCAGGCGCTGCTGTCCTGGCAGGAGGGCGAACAATATTTGCATCCGCTGAAGGGCTATCGCGACCTGCGCGGTAAGCTGCTACTCCCCGGCTTTGTCGATGCCCACGTACATTATCCGCAGACCGAAATGATTGGCGCATTCGGCGAGCAGCTACTGGAGTGGCTCACTACCTACACGTTTCCGGTGGAGAGCCAGTTTGCCGACGCCGACTACGCCGCGGAGATCGCGCAATTTTTCGTTAACCAGTTGCTGAGCCACGGCACCACCACCGCGCTGGTATTTTGCACCTTGCATCCGGAATCGGTCGATGCGCTGTTTAGCGAAGCGCTACGGCTGAATATGCGCCTGCTCGCCGGGAAAGTGATGATGGACCGCCACGCCCCGGATTATCTGAGCGAAAGCGCAGAGCAAAGCTACCGACAAACTCGCGAGCTGATCCAGCGCTGGCACCAGCGCGGCCGCCTCGGCTACGCCATTACGCCACGCTTCGCGCCAACCTCGACGCCGGAGCTGCTGGCGGCGGTACAGCAGCTCCGGGAGGAGTTTCCCGATACCTGGCTACAAACGCATCTGAGCGAAAATCTCAATGAAGTCGCATGGGTAAAAAGCTTGTGGCCGGAACATGAGCACTATCTTGATGTTTACCATCACTATCAGTTGACCGGTGAGCGCAGCGTATTCGCCCACGGTATCCATCTGGCGGATGCAGAGTGGCAGTGCCTGCACGATACCGGTTCGGCGCTGGCCTTTTGCCCGACCTCAAACCTGTTTCTCGGCAGCGGGCTGTTTCGTTTACCGACCTGCTGGCAGAAAAAGGTGCGGATGGGTATCGGTAGCGATGTTGGCGCAGGCACGACGTTCAATATGCTGCGCACTCTCGGTGAGGCGTATAAAGTGAGCCAGTTGCAAAGCTATCGCCTGCGCGCCAGCGAAGCGTTCTATCATGCCACTCTCGGCGGCGCGCGCGCCCTGCGTCTCGATGAGAAGATTGGTAATTTCCAGCCTGGAAAAGAAGCCGATTTTGTGGTTATCGATCCGGCGGTCACGCCTCTTCAGCGCTTACGCAACGGGCGTTGCAAAGATATCTATGAGCAGCTGTTCGTCCTGATGACCCTGGGCGATGAGCGTAATATCAGCGAGACGTGGGTGAACGGTGAGCGCGTATGGGGTGATGCGGCTGCGGTATAGTTCTTTTCCCGGAGGCGGCACGTTGTGCCTGTCCGGGCTACCAGACCACAGACAGTGCCGAACGCGCAGCGCCGCCTCCGGGGGAATTTAGCTGCCGCGATAGGTCGACCAGCCACCGGGAGCAATTAAAAACGGTAGATGAAAATGGTCGTCCGTCGCCTTGCGGATGGCAAAATCAATCTGCGCCTTCAGATACAGCGTCTCGCGCCCGCTGGCGGCAAACCATTCGCCAATCTCGGCAACCAGCCGGTAACTCCCCACCGCCAGCGGCCCGGCCCCCAGCTCGCCAATGCGGCCATGACTATCGGTCACGCCGCTGGCAATCCGCGCCCCTTCTCGCTCCAGCACAACCTTAACGCCCTGCGCCGGGCGGCCGGTTGAGACGTCCAGAATATGGGTACTTAACGTGCTCATTCGCCAATAACTCCTTCCAGTCTTAATAAGGTGATTTCGCGCAGCTGCGCTAACGCGTCCTGTACTTCTTCGCTATCGCTGTTACGCAAACGACGCGACAGCATCTCTAAGATCTCATCCCCGCTGCGCCCTTTGGCGCGAATCAAAAAGACCCGACCAAAACGCGCTTCGTAGCGGGCATTACCCTCTTTCAGCGCCTGGGCCAGCCGGGCATCGCGATCGTTAACGTTCCCTTGTTCCTGACGTGAGAGCGCCGCATGCGCCTCTTGCCCTGCGGGCTTCTCGCCGATACGCGGATGGGCGCTCAGCGCCTCGTTCAATTCCGCCTCTCCCCACTCCTGCATCAGCTGCTGCGCGGTGCTGAGCAGCACGGCAAAATTCGCAAATGGTCGTGCCTGTATCAGCGACGCTGACCAGATTGGAAGCGCTACGCAGGGCTGAAGTACAGCGCGAGCATCGTCTTGACTGAGCTGATTAAAGCGTTCCAGAGAAATCATCGTGGCTCCTTTAGCCTCACTCACAACCTGAACCTTGCATAAACCACGCCAAACTCCCCCACATGAAACAATAGATTCCCCATAACTCAATTAGCAATTTTTGATTCATAAAAAGGCACTCACGGTGGCAAAACGCACTACTTTGGCGCATTTACGCCGCCCTTTGCCGTAAATATCGCCGTTCAACAGGGTGGTACGCAAATTGCTCAGCCAATAATGACCCAGGCAAAGGAGAAGAAAATGAAAGCATTAGTTATCGGCGGCGGAATTGGCGGCCTGAGCGCAGCGGTGGCGCTGAAAAATGCAGGTGTAGGCTGCGAAGTGTTTGAAGCAGTTAAAGAAATTAAGCCGGTGGGCGCGGCTATCTCTATCTGGCCCAACGGCGTGAAGTGTATGCAGCATTTGGGCATGGGCGAGATTATCGAGAACTACGGCGGCCCGATGCATTTTCTGGCTTACAAGGATTACCTGCAGGGAGAGAACCTTACCCAGTTCAGCCTTGCTCCGCTGGTGGAGCGCACCGGAGGTCGTCCCTGCCCGGTGTCCCGCGCCGAGCTGCAGCGAGAAATGCTCGACTTCTGGGGGCGCGATGCCGTGCAGTTTGGTAAACGGGTCACCCGCTGCGAAGAACACGCCGACGGCGTTCGCGTCTGGTTTACCGACGGGTCAACGGCTGAGGGGGATTTTTTAATTGCCGCCGACGGTAGCCATTCAGCGCTGCGCCCTTACGTCCTCGGCTTTAGCCCGGAGCGGCGCTACGCGGGCTACGTTAACTGGAATGGTCTGGTAGAAATCGATGAGGCGATTGCGCCGGGTAATCAGTGGACGACCTTTGTTGGCGAGGGCAAGCGCGTGTCGCTGATGCCGGTCTCTGATGGACGGTTTTACTTTTTCTTTGATGTGCCGCTTCCGACAGGGCTTGCTGAGGATCGCAACACGTTGCGGGCGGATCTCAGCCGTTATTTCAGCGGTTGGGCGCCGCAGGTGCAGAAGCTGATTGCCGCTCTTGATCCGCAGACCACCAACCGGATTGAAATCCATGATATTGAGCCGTTTGATAAGCTGATCCGCGGTAAGGTCGCCCTGCTTGGCGACGCCGGGCACAGCACCACCCCGGATATCGGCCAGGGCGGCTGCGCGGCGATGGAAGATGCGGTGGTGCTGGGAGATCTGTTCCGCCAGAGCCACGATATTGCCGGGGTATTGCAGCAGTATGAAGCACTGCGCCGCGACCGGGTTCGCGACCTGGTGCTGAAAGCGCGTAAACGTTGTGATGTGACCCATGGCAAAGATATGGCGCAGACGCAAGCCTGGTACCAGGAGCTGAAAATCGAGACCGGTGAGCGGATTATCAACGGTCTGTGCGAAACCATTCAGGGTGGCCCGTTAGGGTAAAGGCTGTGGTTCCGAGCCCTTCCCGGGTTGCAGACGGCAATAAACCCGTAGCCCCGGTAAGCACAGCGCCATCGGGGAAACAGGTTGCAGGAAATTTCGGATTAGGCACATTCCCGGAGGCGGCGCGTTGCGCCTGTCCGGGCTACCAGTCCGTAGTCGGCGGTGAACCCGTAGCCCGGGAAGCCGCAGCGCCACCGGGGAAGCAAAGCGTAGAGGATTTCAGGCCGGGTAGAATCCCGGAGGCGGCGCGATGCGCCTGTCCAGGCTACTCGTCCGCAGGGGACGGCGTCTGCATCTCCTCCATCACCGCGGTGAGTTTCTGAATCGCCATTTGCGCCGGGCGGGAAAGCTGGCGCGAGGGAGCGGTACACAGGGCCAGGGTGAGAGGTCGTAGCAGCTTGTTGCGCAGTGGGACAAACGCCAGCAGCCCGCTTTTTACCTCATCCAGCACGTCCAGGCGGCTGAGGACGGTCACGCCGCTGCCTTTGAGCACCAGCGACTTAATCAGCCGGATATCGTTGCAGCTGATGCTGTTCGCCGGGGAAAAATCATAATGCCGATAGAGCATCGCAACCCGTTCATGGACGATCAGCGGCGCACCGGGAAGAATATGCCGCTCCTCGCTTAGCTCCCCCAATGAGAGCCTCGCAGTATGCGCCTGGGGATGAGCTGGGCGCATCACCACGCCCATCTCCAACTCTGCAAAGGCCAGCACGCTTAGCCCGGCCTGGCCTTCGGGGTCCAGAATCAGGCCAAAATCGAGATCCGCTTGCCGCACCTTCTGGCTAACGGTATGGCTGTCCGCTACCTGCAGATTCAGCTCCAGCCACTGCCAGCTGGCAATGATCTCCGCCAGCGCGGCGGCAAAGCTCCCTTCCGCCAGCGCCTGCACCATACCAACGCTAACGGTACCGCGCTTCAGCCCCTGTAGCTCATCAAACTTCTGCCGTGTCAGATGAAACTCCTTTTGCCAGCGCAGCAGGTTGTCGTACAGCAACTCTCCGGCGGTGGTCATGCGCAGCCCTTCCGGCAGGCGCTCAAACAGCGGCGTGCCGAAATCCTCTTCCGCCTGCAAAATTTGCCGGTTAATGGCCGAGGCGGAAATATGCAGTTTTTCCGCCGCACGCCGCAGGCTGCCGCTGCGGGCCACCTCGGCAAAATAGAGAGCAAAACGCGAAAATGGGCTCATCTTTACCTGTTCTCTTTTTTGCAACAGCTAACTGAATTAATGGCGATGGATGTCAACACCCTAATATGGCAACAATAAACTCACAACAATTAAACAAATGTTTTTGTGAGCAGGAAGAGAAGCCATGAACAAACAACAACCCACCCCACCCGCCCATTGCACCTTTGAGCCTGAAGACTGGTTGCGCCTGGCAAAATGCTGGCACCCTGTCGCCCGCGCCTGCGATATCGGCCCCGCGCCGGTGAAAGCCGTTCTGCTTGATGAGCAACTGGTTATCTATCGAATTAAGGGACAGGTGGTGGTCGCTCGCGACGTCTGCCCCCATCGCGGCGTACCGCTGACGCTCGGTTTTCATGATGAAGAAGGGATCGTCTGCCCCTACCATGGCCTGCGCTTCGGCGAAGATGGCCGTTGTAACCGCATTCCTTCCAGTCCTGACCAGCCGGTACCGGCAAAGCTTAACCTCACCTCTTTTGCGGTGGAGGAGCGCTATGGTCTGATCTGGACCTGCCTGGCTTTCGACCCGGAAAATCCCATGCCGCTGCCGGTGATGCCGCACTGGCACGATGACGGCTTTCAGCAAATTAACTGCCCGGCATTTGAAGTCAACGGCTTTGCGGGCCGCCAGGTTGAGGGCTTTCTGGATGTCGCCCATTTTGCGTGGATCCATACCGATACCTTCGCCGACCCGGATAATCAGGTGGTGCCGAACTACAACCCACAGGAAACAGCGTTTGGTTTTATCGCCGATTACTGGAGTTCAGTCGGCAACTATCCCGCCAGCTCCGAATTTCGCGCGCCGGAAGGCTTCCAGTGGCTGCGTCATTTCGAGATGCATCTGCCGTTCACCGCCACGCTGACGATCCATTTTCCCGGTGACGCCAGGCTGGTGATTATGAACGCCGCCTCGCCGGTTTCCTCACGGATAACCCGAATGTTCGCGCCCATCGCACGCAATTTCGACCTGCACGTGCCGGTGGAAGATGTCCACGCGTTTAACCTGCGCGTCTTTGAGGAAGATCGCCTGATGGTGGAGACCCAGCGCCCGGAAAGATTACCGCTGGATTTAACCCTCGAAGCACATATCCCTGCCGATCGCAGCTCTATCGCCTATCGGCGCGGGCTGAAGAAAATGGGCTTCGGCGACTTTTTCCTCGTCTGAGTGGAGAATCATCATGAGCGATATAGTAGAAGTTATCGTTGACGGTCTCTGGCGTCAGGGGAGTCAGAGCCTCGCCGTCAGGCTGGTAGCGCAAAACGGTCAACCGCTTCCCGGCTGGCAGCCCGGTGCGCATATTGATGTGCATCTGCCCTGCGGGATTATCCGCCAGTATTCGCTTACCGGCCCTGAAAATCCTGATGACGGCTACCTGATTTGCGTCGCGCTGGAGAAAACGTCCCGCGGCGGATCGCGCTATATTCATCAGCAGTTGCGTCCCGGCCAGACGCTGCTGATTTCCCGCCCACGTAATCTGTTTCCTTTACACGCGGCGGAACGAGTGACGCTGCTGGCCGCCGGGATCGGGATTACGCCGCTGTATGCGATGGCGCTCAGGCTGGGCGCAGAACAGATACCGTTTACGCTGCACTATTACCTGAAAAACCGCCAACAGGGGGCGTTTGTACGCGAACTGCAGCAGCGGTTCAGTACTGAAAGCGTAGTGATTCACAGCTCTTACGAAGGAGATAGCGCCCGGCACAATTTGGCCGCAGCGCTGAAGGATGCGCATGACGGGCATCCGATATATCTCTGCGGGCCAGAGGGTTTTATGACCACCGCGCGTCGGGTGGCGCGGGAAAAAGGCTGGACCGAAGCGCTGATCCATAGCGAAGCCTTTCAGCCTATCGTAACGCCAACCAGTGCTCAGGAGGGTGAAACCTTTAACGTGACGCTGGCGTCATCGGGCGAACAGTGGCCGGTACCCCCGGATAAAACTATTGCTCAGGTACTCCAGGAGAACGGCGTCGCCGTCCCGCTCTCCTGTGAAATGGGGATTTGCGGTGCTTGCCTGACGCCGGTCATCGACGGGGTTGTCGATCATCGCGACACCGTGCAGTCGGAGGCGGAGAAATCCGCCAGCGCACAGCAGATTGCCCTGTGCTGCTCGCGCAGTCGGTCGGCAAATCTGTGCATTGATTTATGACGTTGCGACGTTAACCAACAAAGACTCGCGCCTTGCCCACGACGTCAATTCGCACCGCCGCCCCCACTCTCCAGCCGCGCTGGCTGACGGTTTTGACGATCAGCGGTTCATGTTGACCGGGAAGCGCCAGGGTTAACGTTGACAAGTGGCCGGTAAAATCGACATCGCGGATGGTCAGAGGCTTTTTATCTGCCGGGCAGGAGGAAATAACCAATTGTTCCGGGCGCAGCATCACCCGCCCCTGTCCGACGGCATCAGGATTGTCGGTGAACACTTCGCCAATCGCGCAGCTCGCACGTCCGCCGAGAAGCTCGGCAGGCAGCATCAGCGCATCGCCGAGAAATAGCGCGGTCTCTTCATCAACGGGATGGCTATATATCTCAAACGGCGTACCGACCTGGGCAAATCGCCCCTGACGCATTACCGCAACCTGGCTGGCAAAAGAGAGCGCCTCATTCTGATCGTGAGTCACCAGGATCGAAGCGACTCCAGCCTGTTCCAGGAGATCTGCCGTGGCTTTACGCGTGGTCGCACGCAGCCCGGTATCGAGAGCCGAGAAAGGTTCATCCAGCAGCATCAGGGCGGGCCGCTGGGCCAGCGCGCGCGCCAGAGCAACGCGCTGCTGCTGACCGCCGGAGATTTCATGCGGCCAGTGGTTCGATAGCTGACTGTCCAGCGACACCATCTCCATTAGCGCCGCCACCCGCAGGTATTTCTTCTGACGACTACCGTCGAGACCCCAGGCAATATTGTCCGCGACGTTAAGATGGGGGAACAGCGCGCCTTCCTGCGGGACGAAGCCTACCCCACGCTGATGGGCCGGGATAAATGTCCCCTGCGTAAATAGCGTTCGCCCCTGCAACACGATGCGCCCGCTGTCCGGCGTTTCGAAGCCCGCGAGGATCCGCAGCAGCGTCGTTTTACCGGAGCCGGAGGGGCCAACAATCGCCGTCCGGCTGCCTGCGGCCACCGTCAGATTCAGGCCATCGAGCACGCGCGTACCGGCAAAAGATTTTGAGATTGAGGAGAGTTCGAGCATTTTACAGGCCTGCGATTTTTTTCGACTGTACATAGAGAATACCGGTCAGCGGCAGCGACAGCAGAATCATCAGCATCGCGTAAGGCGCGGCGGCGACATAATCAATCTCGCTGGTTAAGGCCCAGAAGCCGGTTGAGAGCGTGCGGGTACCGAGCGGAGAGAGCAGCAGCGTGGCGGTCAGTTCATTGGTCACACCGAGGAATACCAGCGCCGCCCCCGCCGCCGCGCCCGGCGCCGCCAGGCGCATCGTCACGCTCCACAGCGCCCGACCGGGGCTGCGGCCTAAACTGCGGGCGACGTTTTCCAGCTCGACGGGAGCCTGAGCGACCCCGGCGCGCAGGTTGATAAGCGCCCTGGGCATAAACATCAGCAGGTAAGCCAGGAACAGCGTGATTTCAGTTTGATAGATGGGCCGCGCGTAGTGAATGGTGACCGTTACCAGCGCCAGCGCCGTAACGATGCCGGGCAGAGAGCTGGTCACGTAGTTACACCCCTCCAGCAGGCGAAAAAGACGCTGCGGATAGCGAACGCCCAGCCAGGCGATGGGGACCGCGCAGGCGGTGGTGAGGAGAGCGCCCACCGCGCCAAGAAATAGCGTTTGCCGCAGAGAGTGCCAAAGGTCGGCGTTCATCCAGCTCGCCATTCCGCCCAGCCATAGCCAGCGGCAGAGCACCATCAGCGGAACCCCCAGCGCCAGAATAACCAGCGTCAGCAGCGCGAGCTGTAGAGGGATCGCCGCCCGCAGGCTCAGCCGCCAGCGTTTTTGTTCGCGTGCCGCTCCAGACCCAATTCTGGCATAGCGCGCTTTGCCCCGCGATGCTCCTTCCAGCAGTAGAATGGCCAGACAGCAGAGCGCCAGCACTCCGGCCAGCATATTCGCCTCCGGGCCGCTGAAGGTCGACTGGAACTGGTCGTAAATAGCGGTCGTGAAGGTATCAAAGCGGACCATCGCAAACAGGCCGTACTCCGCCAGCAGGTGTAGCGCCACCAGCAGCGCGCCGCCGCATATCGCCAGCCTGAGCTGCGGTAAAACCACGCGCAAAAAGACGCGCCACGGCGGCGAGCCTAATGAAGCGGCGACATCTTCCAGCGTGGGATCCAGACGGCGCAATACCGCGGCAACCGGCATATAGATAAACGGATAATAGGCCAGCAGCGAAAGGAACACCCCGGCGGAAAGACCGTGCAATGAGGGCACCGCGCTGACCCAGGCGTAGCTTTGCACGAAGGCCGGTATCGCCAGCGGCGCAACCGCCAGCACCGACCAGACTCGCCGCCCGGCCAGCAAGGTCCGCTCCGTGAGCCAGGCCAGAGCAACGCCCAGCGCAATGCAAAGCGGTACCGTCAGCGCAATAAGCCACAGGGTATTACTCAGCAGCTCACCGACGCGCGGGCGAAATACCAGCGTTTTGATAGTTTGCCAACCGGTTTCAATGCCTACGGCAACGACAAATCCCAGCGGCAGCAGCGCCATCAGGGAAAACAGAATAGCTAAAGCGATCATCGGAAAGGCAGGACGCCTGCGCTCGGGCAGGCGTTGTGCTTTTTTTCCGAGCGCGAAACTCAGAGAAGACATGGCGTATTCACTTTTTCTGGCAATTACAGCAGGCCAGCCTGGGTCATCAAATCAACCACTTTCTTGCTGTTCAGTGAAGACGGTTCAACCTTCGGCGCATCCAGGTCTTTCAGCGGCGTCAATTTCGGGTTGGATGCGGCGTTAACACCCACGGCATATTCAAAGGCGTTGTTGGTACGCAGCTCTTCCTGGCCCTGCTTGCCGGTTATCCACTTGATAAAGGCCTGCGCCTGTTCCTGATGTTTGCTGGAAGCCAGAACGCCACCGCCGGAAATGCTGACAAAAGCGCCCGGGTCCTGGTTTTTAAAGTAATAGAGACGGGTGTTGTCGCTGTTCTCGCCGGTTTTCGCCTGATCGACAAAGCGGTAGTAATGGTAGATAACGCCGCCATCAATCTGACCGGCATTCACCGCCTTCATCACCGTGCTGTTGCCTTTGTAGGCCACAAAATTGGTTTTCATCGCTTTGAGCCATTCGAGCGTAGCCTGCTCACCCTTCAGCGCCAGCATCGCGCTGACGATGGCCTGGAAATCCGCGCCCGATGGCGAAGCGCCCCAACGGCCTTTCCACTCCGGCTGCGCCAGATCCATCAGCGATTTTGGCAGCTGCGCTTCGCTGATTTTTGCCGGGTTATAGACGAATACGGTACTGCGGGCGGCAATGCCAATCCAACGTCCGTGTTCAGGGCGATATTCCGGCGCAACCTGCTTGAGAGTTTCAGGCGCCAGCGGTGCAAACAGCTTCGCGTTATCCACCAGCACCATCGCGGGAGAGTTTTCCGTCAGGAAGACATCCGCCGGGGATGCGGCCCCCTCCTGTACCAGCTGATTCCCCAGCTCGCTATCGCCGCCGTTACGCAGCGTCACTTTAATTCCTGTCTCTTTAGTAAAGCCATCCACCCATGACTTAACCAGATTTTCATGCTGCGCGTTATAGACGACAATTCCCTCGCTGCTGTCAGCAGCCATAACCTGCGGGGCAAGAAATGCAGAAGAAGCAAGCAACGCAGCGGAGCAATAAGACGATAAGCGAAAACGCATAAGCTAATCCTTAGAGCCTATCCCAGTAGGCGCAATTGTTGTAGTCAGTTTGGACACGGACAGCGCGGAACAACCGGAGCGTACACGTAGTACGTGAGGATGATTCGCTACGCTCACCCTTCGGGCCGCCCTGAAGGGCGTTCAAAACTCTGTGAGTTTTGGGTGAGCACTGCCCAGGGCCAAAATGGCAAATAAAGTAGCCTAATGGGGTAGGCTCTTAGTATATGTGGGCAAATTAAACAAACCAGCCGGCGGAAAGGATTAAAACACAGTGAAATGTGAATGATAATGAAAACAATTACCATCCAATAAAAAGAGCGAAATATACTGAGCACGGGTATTTTAGGGCGGGAAAATTCTTTTAAAAAAGAATGGAAATAATGAACATTAAAATAACCTTAAGGCGACTTAATTTTTAACAGCTATTAATTAAAAACATGATCATCATCGCACTAACGTGATACAGAATACATCCGTAACTAGCGAAAACTCCACTGAATGCTGACAACAAAAACGGTCGGGATAATAATCCCGGTTTCAATACCAAAGTAATCGGTAAAGTTGTACTGAAAACCATGATAAATATAGGGAGAAAAGCCGATCCCGGTGGCATCTTTAAAATCCTTATAAGAACCATGGTCACCACAGTGCTCAAAAGCATCGAAGAAGAATTCACCCACGTAGCCATAAATGCCCTTAAATACCCAACCGTTGCCGAAGGATACCCAGTCGCGGCGCACGCCAAGCGCAATGCAGCGGTCGTCAAAGCTGTTTTTCATCGTCCCGGCCAGCAGGCTGTACTTTGAGTCCTCAGAAAACTTGCGCTCGACGGAGGCAAACTGGTTATCAAAACCTTCAGTGTACTGCCCGTGGTTGTTCGACAAATGATAAATCCATGAGCCGGTATTAACTGAATAGAGATTGATTCCATCCGCCTGCACGAGCGTCGCCGAGGCAAACAAAGCGGCAGTCGCCATTGCGCACTTCATTTTTCTGTACATCCACATCATCTCTTGGTTCAGGCATCAGATAATGAGAGTATAGAAACCGCCGCGCAGGTCTGCTGCACAAATGACTGATTTTCTGCAACTTGATGTTTCAATAAATTTTATGCATGCAAGTTTTATCAAAAATAATTCCCACCTGTTATTTACTCGGCAACAGGATGGATGAATTTAATGCTATTATATTTATTCTCAATACTGAACTAGAAAAACAACAATAAATACCCGGCGTCTGACCAGATATTTATTGAAATATATTTAACGCTGGCAAATTTTAATTAGCAGTTCCGCCATCCAGCGATGGCTTCTCTCCTGACCGGCAGTTTCGTGCCATGAGAGATAGCAGGTACGGTTGCTCATTTCTAATGGCAAAGTCAGCAGTTGCAGTTCAAATTGTTCTTCAAATTCCCTGGCTAACCATTCTGGGGCAATGGCGACCATATTAGTTTGTGACACGACGCTGAGCACGCTGACCAGCGCGTTGCCGTGAAAAGCAACGCAGGCCTGCTGCTCTTCCGAGCTATACCAAGGGTGGCTAAACGACGCGTAGCGATCCAACGCCACGGAGGCATGCTGCTCCTGATAAATATCCCGCTCGGTCAGCGGTCCTGAAATGCGCGGATGATTTCGGCGGGCCACTAACACCATTTCATCGTTAAACAACGGGATGCTGGTGAATTCAGGATGGTTAAACTTGTTGTAATCAAGAACAAACTCAACTTCCTGATAGCGCAGCTGGTTCGTGACCTGTTGGCTCAGCGAGGATTTAAATGACAGGCTTACCCTTGGCGCGATCTCACTAATCTTATTAAATATCAGCGGGGTCAGATAGTTATCCAGCGGGCTGCAAACGCACAAATTATAAATACGTTCACAGTCCAGCGGATCAAAAAGGGTATCGGGCAGTTCATTTTGCACCAGCTGCAGCGCGCGGCGCACCGAAATGAAAAGCTGAAATGCACGGTCTGTCGGTTTAATCCCGCGCCCATTACGGACAAACAGTTCGTCTTTAAACAGTACTTTTAGCCGAGAAACTGCGCTGCTGACCGCTGGCTGAGACATCCCCAGCGTTTGCGCCGCTTTGGTTAAGCTTTGTTCCTGCATCACGGTATCAAAAATAGTCAATAGATTGAGGTCGACTTTTCGTAATACAGGTTGAATAACTTTCTGTTCAGAGGTTGGTTTAGACGTTGTGTTTTCATTCATGTAGGCAACTCCACCAGCACATTAATCAGCGATCCTGCTTCGTAACACGGAGACTTTCCGCCAAAGAAAAAAAATGGGTAGATAAATCATCATCGGCCAAAACAGCCATGTGTTATCTGTTTCCAGCAGTACGCTCAAATGTATAAAACTTATTATTAATATGGAAAAAAGCATAACAATATGAAGCGTATTATGTTTTCTGGAGAAAACGGCATAACGGTGCAGCATTATTTTTCCCTTCGTTCACTCCTTGAACAAAGGATAATACCATATAAAAAGTAGTGAAATTTCTGAAAAGTACGCGAATAAATCCTAATAAGTAAATCCTCAATCACTCTTATTCACAGAGTAATCGCATGATTTATACGAATTCAATATGTAGATCGTAGTGGTGAATTTTGCAGAAATTGTTGAAATAGATATTTTTTGCTGTTTTTCTTATGCAGCCACAGCGGGATAGTCAGAAGCTTGAAACTAAGAGCCTATTCCAGTAGGCGTTATTGTCACAGGCAGTTTGAACACGGACAGCGCGGAAAAACCGGAGCGTACACGTAGTACGTGAGGATGATTCGCTCCGCTCACCCTTCGGGCCGCCCTGAAGGGCGTTCAAAACTCCGTGAGTTTTGTCTGAGCACTGCCCAGGGTCAAAATGGCAAGTAAAATAGCCCTAATGGGATAGGTTCTAAGCATCTATGCAGAATGGATAATGAATGGTGCCGACTACCGGAATCGAACTGGTGACCTACTGATTACAAGTCAGTTGCTCTACCTACTGAGCTAAGTCGGCATTGGGCCGCCATCGAGGCCTCGAACCCCGTTCCCTACAACGTATGTCGTTCGCTCTTCCAGATGAGCTAATGGCGGTTATATGTAATGAGTAAATTCCCGAAAGGGCTAATACTCATTAGCGGCGCGCATGATACCCAGAATCATTAGCCATGTAAATAATTTCTAAAGAGAATAATCTGAAAGCGCTCTGCTATCTGATATAAATTACTGTAATCATGGCCATTTGGCCCCCAGTCCTTTTGAGACCCTGGGTTTTCAGTTATCAGTTGGAGAGTTTATGGAACGCTTATTTGTCTACGGCACCCTACGCCCAGGTCACGTTAATGCCCATATTCTGCAAGATATTGGCGGAGAGTGGCTACCAGGTTACGTAACGGGCACTTTTTTTGAGCGTGGCTGGGGAGCGGCGGCAGATTTTCCGGGGATCGTGCTTGATAAAAGCGGCCCTCGCGTCCACGGTTATCTTTTCCTGTCCGCGAATCTTAACGCTCACTGGTCAATGCTGGACGAATTCGAAGATGGCTACGACCGCGTTGCTGTTGAAGTTACCACGGAGGATGGTCAGCACGTGGCCGCGTGGACCTATCAGCTACAGCCAAAGATGACCTCGTAAAACAATTTCGCCCCGCATGCCGAACGTCTGCAGGGCGTTACACACTTCACATTTATGCGTCGCGCCAGCCCAGCGCCGGAGCAACATGTTTCAGAATAGATTCAATCACATGCGCGTTATAATCCACGCCCAGCTGGTTCGGTACCGTCAATAATAGCGTATCCGCTTCAGCAATTGCTTCATCCTGTTTCAGCTGTTCTATCAGCTTGTACGGCTCTGCGGCGTAGCTGCGCCCGAAAATCGCCCGAGTCTTCTCATCAAGAAAACCTATCGAATCGCTCTCATCACGACCTGAGCCAAAATATGCCCGATCGCGATCGTCCATCAGTGCAAAAATACTCCGACTAACCGAAACCCGCGGCGTACGCGTATGACCGGCCTCGGCCCACGCCTCACGATAAGCGCGGATCTGTTTAGCCTGCTGAATATGGAACGGCTCACCGGTTTCATCGTCTTTCAAGGTCGAACTTTGCAGATTCATCCCAAGCTTTGCCGCCCACATCGCTGTCGCATTTGACCCCGCCCCCCACCAGATTCGATCGCGCAGCCCTTCAGAATGAGGCTCAAGGCGCAACAGGCCAGGCGGGTTGGGGAACATCGGCTGCGGATTAGGCTTCGCAAAACCTTCGCCCCGCAGCGCGTCCAGCAACACTTCAGTGTGACGGCGGGCCATGTCCGACTCGTTTTCGCCTTCAGCGGGGACGTAACCAAAATAGCGCCAGCCATCAATGACCTGCTCCGGGGAGCCGCGGCTGATGCCCAGCTGTAAACGACCGCCGGAAATGAGATCCGCAGCGCCTGCATCCTCTGCCATGTACAGCGGATTTTCATAGCGCATATCGATAACGCCAGTGCCAATTTCAATACTTTTGGTTTTCGCACCGACTGCTGCCAGTAGAGGAAACGGCGAGCTGAGCTGGCGAGCGAAATGATGCACTCTGAAGTAAGCGCCATCCGCGCCCAGTTCTTCGGCGGCAACGGCCAGGTCAATGGATTGCAGCAGCGCATCGGCGGCTGAGCGCGTACCGGACTGCGGCGACGGCGTCCAGTGACCAAATGATAAAAAGCCAATCTTTTTCATGACGTGGGTATCCTGGTTTGCAGGGGAATCGTCAACAGGCGGCGGATTATCGCGCGTGAAAAGCCCGTTCCTGTCGAGTTATCCCCCTACTCTACGCATTACCAGGTGAGAATAAATATCCTTTGTTTAACCGAATACATCAAAAAAATTGACTGATTCAGTTTACTGGCGGGTAAAGCGGCACGGTCTGCCAGCGTTATCCGAAAAAGAGGTCTCGGTCGATGCCTCTAACTCTGGTCCTATATACCGCCCGCGCGGACGAATCACCTTACCAGTATTGATTTGCTCCATGGCGTGGGCCAGCAGCCCCACGCTGCGAGCAATGGAAAACAGCGCAAATGCTGCATCGCCCTGCAGACGATAACGGGCCACCAGCGCGGCCAGTACCACATCAATATTGGGCTGAAGGCCGGTCAGCGTTATCACTTTTTCAATAAATTTCGCAATCTCCTGCGGCGGCGCAAACTCTGCCAGCAGCGCAATGGCGCGCGGATCGCCATCGGGATAAAGATGATGGCCGAACCCCGGGATCGGGAGCGCAGAAGAGAGATAGCGGTTAACCACCCGATCGGCATTCGAATGCTCAACCTCATCAAAAAGCGCTTTAACCCGCTGGGTTGCATCGCCGTGTAGCGGCCCGGTAAAAGTCGCCAGCCCGGTGAGCAAACAGGCGGGTAACGATGCGCCGTTAGACGCGGCAATTCGGGAGGCAAACGCGGAGCTTGTTAATTCATGGTCAGCCAACAGCACCATTGCCCTGCGCAGGATATTGGCCACCTCTTTCTCCATGCCCCATCCCAAAGCAAGACGCTGGTGTACCGACATTTCGGGTTGATTGAGTGCGCCAAACGTCGAAGCCAGGTGGCCCACCAGCGTCGCGGCTTCGGCATGCAGAACCTTAAGCGTTCGCCCATGCGTCGAATGCCCCGAGGCGGTTGCGGCAGCCAGAGCAATAAACGCATGGGATCGTTCCGGCGGTGAGGAAGGATAATCCCGGGTTGGGACCGAAAATCCGGACGTGATTTCAGCGTTCCAGAGCAAACGCGCCGTCTCTTCAAGCGTCGCGTTTTCAGAGAACGCAATGACATCTTTTCCCCGGTAATACAAATGACCTTTAGCAAAGGTGGAAATAGCGGTTGGAATGCTCGGCTCGGTACCAAACAGCGTGTTAACAGCAAGCGTTTCGCGTTTTCTTCCCTGCTGCTTTTTCTGCTTCAGGTTCTGAATATTTTCTGCGCTATACAGGCTGCGCCGCGTATTCTGAGGGTCGGGATGCGATGCGATTAACCCACGGCTGACATACGCATAGATAGTCTGGGGACGAACGCCGAGAAATTCCTGAACCTCATCCAGTGTGAGCCAGGGCGCTAACTTCATCTTTGGTTGCATGGTTTAGCTCAAATACCTATCAAATGAGAGATCGGGTAAGCGGGATGCTGTCGTCCTGTACAAAAATGAGTAGATAAAATCCAGCCCTGATAATAACCGCTTATTTTATATTGATAATCTTTATCAGGATGAACATGTCAATTTTAGATAGATATCGTCTTCTGTTCCGCCGTAAGGGGCAGTAATGTGAAGTCTGAAGGTAAAAAAACCGGCCCCATTATTTGCCGTCGTCGGCCAGCATGGCATTAATCTTCTTCAGCCAGTCATCACCATTTTTATCGATGAATTCATGTTCTATCGCCGGTTTCATCACCTCTCTGAAGGGTTTGGGATCAACGTCATTAACCTGCAATCCCGCGCGTTTCATTTGGGCAAGAAATATCGCTTCATTCTCATTGGAGAAGTTCCGCGTCGCCACCGCGCCAGCGTAGGATGCGCTAAGCAAAATATCCTGCTGCGGCTTACTCAGGGAGGTAAAGGTGACGCTATTCATCACCTGGATAAGCGGACCATACATGTGGCGGGTCAGCGAGAGATAGCGTTGCACCTCAAAAAGCTTGCGCGCATAGATGACAGAAATCGGGTGCTCCTGGCTATTGATAGTGCCTTCCTGAATAGCCGCATAGATAGCGCCGGACGGTAAGGGCTGCGTATCGATACCCACGCTTTGCCATAATGCTTCATGCACCTGATTGCCCGGCATGGTGCGAATCTTCAGGCCGCTGAAATCAGCGGGATGAGTGACCGGTTTGACATTGTTGGTAAATGAACGGATACCGTTTTCCCAAAAGCTCAGCCCTTTTAGCTTTTTCTGATCCAGTACATCCAGCATTTCACACCCAAAGTCACTGTCCATTACCCTGTAGGCCTGTTCAACATTTTCAAACAGATAAGGAATATCAAAGACATTGATCCGCCCGTCTAGCGCCGCAAAATAACCTGCCCCGCCGAGAAAGATATCCAGTTCTCCCTGCTGGGCCATATCGACCATTTTCGGGCCATTGCCAAGTTTCGCGTCGGGATAAAGTTCGAACACCATTTCTCCTTGCGATAATTGCTCGGCAACACGAACCATTTCCTGGATGCCAACGCCCTGCGAGCTTGCCATCGAGCCTTCAAAACCGATGCTAAAGCGACGCTTTTCACTGTGTTCTGCTGTCGAAAATACCATTTCTGTACTCTCCCATATGCCGTTGTGGGCGTGCGATAAATCGAATCGAATGAGAAAACTGTACGTTTCCATTTTCGCCCAATCAAGATTGATTAATTAAATCAACTGATAGATAGATCGCAAAATGGCTGAATACGTTTCAGAGCAAGAATATTAGCCATGCGCCATTTCAGAATAAGCACTCAATGCCGAAAACTATTTTTTCAACTCCCTTTTAGCCTGTGGTGTCAACAAACAATTTCAATCTATCGCTACCGCGTCACACTCCGGAACTATCGGCGAAAATATTTGCATTGATTTTTTTAATCAAGATTGATCCCGGCAAGGCGTTATTTTAACGTCAGCCCAATCAATGGTCATATGCAGTGAAGCCTGACAAATTGATGCCCTGAAAAACCACAAACACAGCAAGCGACGGAATCGACAGAAAAAAGCGTTTACGCGGGTTTAATCTCCCGGCAAGAAGACGTATCAATTTTTTATTTGTAGAACCGTTGCTCATGAAAATCGATGGGCATTTGGGTTGGATTGACACCTTACGAAATAATGATTAACCCGCTATCAACAAGGGTTAAAGAATAAAACGTATACCTACAAATCCATGAAGGACGAAAAATATGAGTAATATGCAACAGCAAGAACTGACTGAGGCATCGATAGATGCCAGAGCGGTTCCCCAACAGAAGGCGACGCGCATCAGGTATTACATGCTGGCCCTTATTCTCTTGGCGACAATTATCAATTTTGTCGACAGATCGAGTCTGGGTATTCTGGCGCCATTTATCAGTAAAGACCTCCAACTGGATAAAGTTCAGATGGGGCAAATTTTCGCCGCATTTGGTCTTACTTACGCGTTTGCGCTCATTCCCGGAGGAATTATTGCGGATGTCTTAGGTTCACGTATTGCCTACGCGTTTTCCCTGATAACCTGGTCGCTGGCCACCATGACGCAAGGTGTCGCCAGCGGCTTTAATATGCTGTTTGGTTCTCGTCTGGCAATTGGCGCGCTTGAAGCCCCGGCCTTCCCATCAAACGCCCGCGCCGTCACCATGTGGTTTCCAACCGGTGAGCGCGGCTTTGCCACCAGCGTTTACGTTATGGGGCAATATATCGGCACGCCGTTATTCACCGGCCTGCTGCTGTGGATTGCCAACGGCTTTGGCTGGCGCTCCGCCTTTTATTTGACCGGTGGCGCAGGCGTAATATTCGGTATTCTGTGGTATCTCTGGTATCGCGATCCGTTAAATCATAAAGCCGTCAACGCAGCCGAATTGAAGCATATTCAAGAGGGAGGCGGTCTTGTTGGGAAAAAAACACGGGATCGTTTTGACTGGAAAAATGCGCTCCGCCTGCTCAAGCATCGTCAGATTCTGGCTATTTGTCTGGGCAAGTTTTGCAATAACGCTATTCTGGTTTTCTTTACCACCTGGTTTATGACGTACCTGGTTGAAGAGCGCCAGATGACTATGATTAAAGTCGGTATATTCCAGGCTTTACCGTTTATCGGCGCAACCGCAGGGATATTATTAGCGGGTTTTTTCTCAGATTTCTTTATTCGCCGCGGGTATTCGATCTCGGCCGCCAGAAAAGCACCATTAATTATCGGCACGCTGCTGGGCTCATCAATACTACTCGTTAACTTTGTCACCTCTAACGAGATGATCATTGTTATTTTAACCATCTCTTTCTTTGCTCAGGGCGTGGGTTCTTCGTCGTGGGCAGCGGTGTCTGAAATAGCACCAAGGCAATATATTGGATTAACCAGCAGTATCACCAGCCTCGCGGCTAATATTGCTGGCGTCACTACACCGATAATGATTGGTTATATCCTTCATGCGACTGGCCAATTCTTTTGGGCGCTCAATATGATGGGGATTATGTGTTTAATTGGTGCATTCGCTTATTCATTCCTGCTGGGGCCATTGTCCCGCATCGAAATGGACTAATAAGTCAACGCTGATTCACCCGGTTTGAGCCGCTATCCGCGTTCGTCTGTGGCTCAAACCGGTTTTATAGACAGAGGAGTGAACGTGTCAAAATACACCTGGGATCATTTGCAATTGCGCAGTCCTGACCCTGAACTGACCGCTGCCTGGTTCGAGCGCTGCCTGAACGCAGAGATCGTTCGCAAGCCCGGCAAGGTAGATATCCGCTTAGCCGGAATCAATATCTTTATCGCCCCGGTGAGCGAAGGAGACGGCGTTGCGCCACCGCCGCTGCCGCCCTATCAGGGGCTCGACCATTTCGGTCTGACGGTCGACAACCTGGATGAAATCGCCGCCGAGTTAAAAAGCAAAGGTGTGGAATTCACCCAGGAACCGATCGCTATTCGTCCTGGCGTACGCGGCTGTTTTATTCGCGGGCCGCAAAACATCTCGATTGAAATACTTGAGCGGCGCTTGAGTTAATCACCCCCGGCAAACGTAAACATAAAAATTTAGCCAGCCATTTATTGGCCGCAACTATGGATATAGCATAATGAAACCCAGCATCCTGCAGTTAAATCCTATCCTTATCCCCGCGATTAGTGAGAAATTAAACGCGCTGTATACCGTGCATCGTTTCTTTGAGCAGGAAGATAAAGAAGCGTTTATCAAAGAATATGGTAACACTATTCGCGGCGTCATTTCTGGTGGTCACACCGGCATCAGCAATGCATTAATGGCGCAATTGCCCGCGCTGGAAGTCGTCGCTATCAACGGCGTTGGCGTTGATGCTGTCGACCTGGACTATGCACGTAAACGTAAGATTCACGTCACCGCTACCCTCGGCGCGCTGACAGAAGACGTTGCCGACCTGGCCATTGGCCTGCTGATTGCCACCTGCCGGGGTATTTGCTCAGGCGACCGCGTGGTGCGCAACGGCGAATGGGCGAAAAATCCGCATCCCGGAGCGATTCCCCTCTCCCGCCGCTTTAGCGGTATGCGCGTAGGAATTGTTGGCATGGGCCGGGTTGGACGCGCCATCGCTACGCGCGCCTCAGCCTTTGGCTGCCCGATTGCCTATACCGATCTTCACCAGATGACCGACCTCGACTATCCGTTTGTCGCCAGCCTGCAGGAGCTGGCCCGACAGAGCGATGCGCTGATCCTCGCGGCCTCGGCAGACAAAGCGGAAGGTATCGTCAATGCCGCCGTACTTGAAGCGCTCGGTGAGAACGGTTTTCTCGTGAATATCGCCCGCGGGAAGCTGGTCAATGAACCTGACCTCGTGGATGCCCTGGTTGCCGGACGTATTCAGGGGGCGGGGCTGGATGTTTTCGTTGATGAGCCGAATGTTCCCGCCCCGCTTTTAGGGATGGATAACGTTGTTCTGCAGGCTCACCGTGCAAGCGCCACGATTGAAACCCGAACCGCCATGGGCGAAATGGTGCTGGCAAGCCTTGCACAGGCGTTGAGCGGCCAGCGTCCTGAATGCAGCCTGACGGCCTGAGAGTCAACATTTTAGCCAACCATTCCAGTAACGTTAATGAAGCAGAAGGATGTAGCTATGTTCACTTCAAGTAAAATCGCCCTCGTCACCGGCGCAGGCAGCGGGATTGGCAGAGCGACGGCTGTCGCCTTGTCGAATGCCGGTTATTTTGTGGTCCTCGCCGGACGCCGTCTGGAACCCTTACTGGAAACCGTTGCAGCATTTGGCGGCAGCGAACAGTCAATGGTGGTACCAACCGACGTTACCAGTCCGGAATCCGTGACGGCTCTGTACGCCCGGATCCATGAAAAATGCGGTCATCTTGACGTGCTATTCAACAACGCGGGGACTAATTTCCCGGGTATTCCCTTCGAAGAGTTGAGCTACGAGAAGTGGACGGCGGTTGTTGATGTCAATCTGACGGGGATGTTTCTCTGCGCCCAGGGCGCCTTCCGCCTGATGAAAGAACAAAGCCCTCAGGGCGGGCGAATCATCAACAACGGTTCGATTTCCGCCCACGCCCCGCGTCCTGATTCAGCGGCCTATACGGCAACAAAGCACGGCGTGACCGGCCTGACGAAAAGCATCTCCCTTGATGGCCGTAAATACGGCATCGCCTGCGGTCAGATTGACATTGGCAATGCGCACACCGAACTGTCGCAGCGCATGTCAAAAGGCGTCAAACAGGCCAATGGAGAAGTGGCGGTTGAAGCGATGATGGATGTCTCACAGGTTGCCAACAGCGTGGTTTACATGGCTGGCGTCCCGCTCGACACCAACGTGCAGTTTATCACCGTGATGGCGACCACCATGCCGTTCGTTGGCCGTGGCTGATTGGAAGTAACACCATATGGGCTGGGTCTCTCAGCCCATAAAAACGTCCTCAATAGCGCCTTGTCAGAAGACCGTCAGCCTGACGACAGTCGGCTTACGCCAGAATAACGTTAAGTACGTGACGTTTGCTGATTGAGGGAATAAACATCATGAGAACAGTAATTAGCGCATTTCTGACGATGATGGTCATCGGGTTGACGGGGTCGACCGCTTTCGCATCGGAGAATATTACCGGGCCGTACCGGACGTTGATTGTCTATTTCTCTCCGCCGGAGGAGTAGCCACTGCGCATGGCTTTCGCTCAAGTTTTCGTGATTGGTGCAGCGAATATGGTTACTCACGGGATCTTGCTGAAAGAGTACTCGCACACGCAATTCAGAGTAAAGTTGAGGCCGCTTACCATAGGACGGATTTACTGGAACAACGTCGCCCGATGATGCAGGCATGGGCAGATTATGTAACACGATCAGGTGATTGAATTGCCACAAGCCGGGATTGCATACTATTCCATCGGAGGTACACGATAGTACCTCTTTTTTCTGAAGTATTAACCGGAGCGGCTCCACTGGCAGTTAAGTGCCAGAAGCGGAAGTTTACAGTGTCCTGAAAGTCGATGGAGATATTGCTAACATTACCACATATTAATAACACTAATGGCTCGCTCACCACAAACCTTGCAACAGTGCCAAAAATATTAACCTGATTTATTCAGGGTAAAGTCATTAACGAAGTCAGTGAACATGCGCGCCTGTTCGGACAATTTATGATTTTTCCGCGTCAGAATATAATACGCCTTATGGTGACGTACTTTTAATTCAGGAAACGGCAGAACAAGAAGACCTGAATCCAGATATTCACGGACCAGAGTAATCCCACATAGAGCGACTCCCACCCCAGATATCGCGAGTTGCATCAAAATATTGGATTCTCCCACGATATGACCACCATTCAGATTTATGCCTTTACAAGGATGGTACTTCAGCCAGAAGCGCCAGTCAGAGTAATCTCTCTCATGAAGAATCTGAACTCTCGCAAGGTCCTCAATTGAGGAAAGATTATTCTGCTGCATATAGGCAGGTGAGCACACAGGATAATAATCAAGACCGGAAAGATATTGCGCATCAAAACCAGGCCATACACCTTCTCCCCACTTTATTGCGAGTTCTGTACCGACAGAAAAATCAAGGTGATGAGTTGTCAGAGTCTGACGAAAAATAATATCCTTATGTCGGGAAAGAAAACGGGGAAGTTCAGGGGAAAGAATCACCCGGTTCCAGACAGGCTCCGTTTCAATTACCAGACTTTTGCTTGCAAGCCCCTGATTATAGCTCTCAAGAACGTCCAGAATCTCATCGAATGGCGACTGGATCTGATCCAGTAACATTCTTCCTGCATCTGTCAGCTCAACTCGTTTTGAGTTTCTGAAGAAAAGTTGTGTACGCATCAAGTCTTCAAGCTTCGCTATGCGTTGACTGACTGCTGACTGAGTGAGGCTCAAGTCACGTGCTGCGTGTGTAAAACTTGCATGTTCAACCACACTCTTGAATGCAAGGAGCCAGGAAAGCTGCGGGACTCTTGTCATTTTCGTTTCCATAAACCCTCATGAATTAGGATATGTAATACTTCTATAAGGAAAAAGGCGTTGTACGTAAGTTGCCAGTTTAATTTAATGATAAATGAAAAAGTAGTTCCCTGCTGAATTGAATCGAATGGAAGATACTATGGAAATGAATGAAAGATCTACACCTGAAAAGAGTCCTCCCGTCAGAAATGACGTATTTCTTATCACAATAAGCATAGTAGTGGTTATCAGCACGATTATTCTTCTCATGCTATATCCGGCCTCTTCGCAGAAGATGGCAGAAAGCCTTTTTAATGGATTAACGACCTCAATAGGTTCTGTTGTTCAGCTACTTGGTTTCGCCTGTGTTGTCATGGCATTGCTGATTGCCGGTAGTCGTTTCGGGAATATCAAGCTAGGTGAAGGAATGCCTGAATACTCTAATATCAGTTGGATATTCATGTTTATTTGTGCAGGATTGGGGTCTGCAACAATGTACTGGGCATTTATGGAGTGGGCTTATTATTATAATACTCCTGGCCTCAACATTACACCAGAAAGCAAGGAGTCATTACGAGCAAGTCTGTCTTATGTATTCTTTCACTGGGGGTTAACTCCGTGGTCAATTTATGCTATTGCATCACTGGCAATGGCCTACCATTTTTATATTAACAAATCAAAAGGTCTTAATTTATCATCTCTCATATCATCAATAACAGGTATTTCTGACAAAGGTCCGTTGGGGAAAATCATTGACCTGATATTCCTCTTCTCCACCTTTGGTGGACTGGTTCTGACCACGACTATTACAGTTGGTACTGTTTCTGTCGGGCTATCGACAATGTTCGACTTTGAAAACACATTTGGTCTTAAGGTGATTCTTCTCGCGATAATTACGCTGACTTTCTCCTTGAGCTCATACATCGGTATTGACGGCGGTATGCAGAAACTTGCAAAAGCTGCATGTGGTATGACCTTGTTGTTTGGCGTTGTAGTTTTGTTTCTTGGTAAGACGACATTCATCGTCGACAATTTTGTCAATTCACTTGGACTCACATTTACCAATTTCGTCCATATGAGCTTGTTCACAGATCCTATTGACCAGGGAACATTTAATAAAGACTGGACAGTATTTTACTGGCTTTACTGGATAACATACACACCTGGGGTTTCTATTTTCATCACACGTGTTTCCAGAGGCAGAACGGTAAGAGAATTAATTCTTGGCCTTATCCTGGGTGGATGCGCCGGATGCTGGTTCTTCTTTGGTAGCATGAGTGGTTTCGCTATCGACTTATTTAATTCTTCAGTAGTTAATGCGCCAGCATTATTACAAGCTAACGCGGGTGAATCTGCTGTAAGTGAACTCCTTTCTCAGTTACCTTTTGGTTCCTTTTTCTCTCTATTCTATTTCCTTTTGATGCTGGTATTTCTGGCTTCACACCTCGATGCAACGGCTTATACTGTAGCGGCAGTCAGTACCAAAGGATTACAACAGGGTCAGGATCCAAAAAGAGAGTTAAGGGTGTTCTGGTGCATTATGCTGGGATTAATACCTCTGGCAATGCTGTATATAAATGCATCGCTATCCACATTGAAAACAGCTGTCACACTGACGGCCGCGCCATTCATCGTCATTTTGATTATCTGCGCTTATGGCTTAATTAAATGGCTTAAAAATCATAATTTTGAAAAGGATGTAAAATGAAGATTACAGATATTGATGTCATTTGGTTACGAGTTCCTGAACTGAATCATGTCTGTGAATGGGGTGAGGATGCGGTCATTGTTAAAATCAGCACTGATGAGGGGATTACAGGCTATGGTGAGTCAGACAGCTCTCCTCTGGTAGTTAAATCATTTATTGAAACACCCTCTTCTCACTCGACCTGCAGGGGATTACGAGAGATTCTCTTAGGAAAAAATCCTCTCGAGATAACACGTTTGTGGGATGAAATGTTTACTGGTAGTGAATATATGGGACGCAGGGGAGCTGGCGTACATGCTATCAGTGCCGTGGATATTGCTTTATGGGATATCGCTGGCCAGTTTTATGGTGTTCCGGTTCATACTTTACTAGGAGGCAAATATAGGGATCACATTGATGCCTATGGTACATTCATCCCTTCAGACAACGATGATGAAAGTTGTTCCAAAGCACTAAGTCTGATTCGTCAGGGATTTCAAAGCATTAAATTTGGTGGAAATAAGTTCGGCATTGACCCGAACAGAGATTACGAAACGGTAAGACGCATACGTGAAGTGGTCGGTGAAAAAATCGATATAGAACTGGATCTGGTTGGATTATGGAGAAACTTCTCATATGCGCAGACCCGCTATGAAATGCTTAAGGATTTCAATATTAACTGGATAGAAGAACCCGTTCCCTCCGACAGTCTGAAATGTTACCGCAGGCTTTCGGAAGCCTTACCTGTTAAAATTACAGGAGGAGAGGCCCTGACCAGTTATGCTGAATTCAAACAATTTATCGAGGAAGCAAATCCAGCTATTGTACAGCCAGACATCACCAGGTGTGGTGGTATTACAGAGATGAAAAGAATAAATCAACTTGCTGAGTCCAATGGTGTCAGTCTGGTTCCACATGGCTTCAGTACAGGTATCCTGTTGCATGCAACAATACATTTTCTTGCATCAACCCGATTTGGAGATTTGATTGAATATTCTCAGAGCGAGAGTCCCATCTATAAATATCTGGTAAAAAATAAAGTTCCTGTAACAGACGGGAAAGTGACAGTTCCTGATTTACCCGGTCTGGGACTACACCTGGATGAAGATTTTATCAAAGAATATCGTGTTGTAGATTTCTAAATCCAGTTGATATCCTCCCCGCCTTGAGGGGCGGGGATTCCATTTGGAAATTACAGAGTATTACACCGATACCGCAGGCTTCACTGAGCCCAACGTCCGATTTTCACTCAGGCTGTATGAAAACCACTGATCACTTTTTGGCCTAAGCAATACGCTCGTATGATCAATTATTCTTGCCAGTTTCGTGTAGAGATATGCTTTTTTAGTAAAATTAAAAAGTTATGAATAAAGCTCGCAGGGGCGATATGACCCACCACATTGAAGGTTTGGGCAGATATCAGGCAACCATGCTAAAGCTCTATATTTATGGATACCTGAACCGTATTCAGTCTTCCCGGCGGGTAGGTAGCGAGCTTCAGAATAGATTTACGGTAATTGAAGATGGTTTAGAACTGCAAATATACTTTAATAATATCGCATGTCGTGATTGCAGCCAGCGGTCAAAATGCACCACATCAAAACGGGGCGACTCACTTCCTGATGCGACGATTTAAAAATGTCAGCACAGAAATTAGTCTACATGTGCTTGCCTATAACCTGAAAAGAATGATGAGCATCTGGGGCACTGAAGGGCTGAACGTCAAGTTGCGGGAGCAATTCAATTAACGACGATAGTCGCTTTAACTGTATTAGCTTAGTGCCTAATAACAATCCAGTAGCATTCAGTATAAAGCTTTAAAAACCCTGAACTGATCCTGAAAAGAACTCACATCTTATACGGTAAATATCAGGGGAATTATTATATCTCTGGCCGTAAATAGTGTTCAGATGCTACAAAAAACGAATTTTCACACAGCCTGTGCCAGAATCGGACAATGCAATAATTTGAACAAGTGTGGTTCGGAATTGTTTCCTCTGTAAATATTTTGCGCTTTTGTCTATATACCAGTAATACCAAATTCGATAATCGTAATAATCCCCCCGCATCAGCATGCAGGGGTAACAGGAAAGAACTTCTGTTTTTAATAATGAGGGTTATAACAAAGGCTGACCCTGGTACAGATACAGTATTACAACCTTACTGGGCTGACGGTGGCTCCAGTTTTTTTTCTACCGTGCTTTTAAGTTCAGCCGCTGGCAGTCGCGGCTGAGAGCGTTGCCAGCCTGAACCATAGCGGGTGTACTGTGCCGGGACCGGAAGGGTAACGTTCAAATCGTCTGCAGCGGTTCGTGCCCAGAAGGGATCTTTCAACATATCGCGGCCAACCAGAACGATATCTGCGCGGCCATTCTGCAGTATTTCTTCTGCCTGACGGCCCGTTTCGATTAGACCTACAGCTCCGGTTTTAATACTCAGTTCCCTGCGCAGCAATTCAGCTGCCGGAACCTGGTAATTGGGATATGTGTTTACCGGTACCATCGCAATCCCACCGGTCGAACAGTCAATCAGGTCAATCCCCTGCTCTTTCATCCATTTGCCGTAGATCAGGAAGTCTTCCGGACGGTTTCCCCCTTCTACGTAATCGGTTGAAGAGATCCGCAGGAACAATGGACCTTTCCACTCGCTACGCACCACATCGATAACTTCACGCACAATTCGGTAGCGATTCTCGTGGCTACCACCGTACTCATCAGTGCGCTTGTTCGCCACAGGCGACAGGAACTGATTAAGCAAATAGCCGTGGGCACCGTGGATTTCGATAACGTCGAAACCCGCTTCACGCGCACGGCGTGCACCCTGTCTGAATGCCTCTACTACCTCTTTGATCTGCTCAATGCTCATCGCCTGCGGCACGCGGGATTCCACTGTAAACGGAATGGCAGACGGCGCGATGGATGGCAGGTCAATACCCAGCTGGCGACCTGCGTGGCCGAGTTGCGCACCTGCTTTCGCACCAAAGCGGTGAATGGCGTCCGTCACGCGGGACAAACCGTCAACGTGGCTGTCATCCCAGATACCGATGTCGCCAGGACCGATTGGGCCATTCGGTAATACAGAGGCCGTTTCCAGCATGATCAGACCTGCTCCGCCCAGGGCTCGCGCGCCGTAGTGGATAACATGAAAATCATTAACCTTACCGTCGTCAGACGCCGAGTGCATGCACATCGGGGACATGGCAATACGGTTGCGGAATTCAACGCCGTTGATTGTGATGGGTTCAAAAAGCAAAGCTGACATTTCTACTCCAGAAAGTGATTGATATTTAGCCCGCTAAAAGTACCATACTGAGAAAATTCGTTTATACACTAAAAAAATACACATACTTACCAAAAGGTAACCATGATGTTTTTATGAAGAAATTACGTAACTACGATTCGGCACCAGGCTGTTCAATGGAAGCGGCACTGCATATCATGGGCGGGAAATGGAAAGGGGTGATCCTCTATCATTTATTTAAGGACGGTACGCTTCGGTTTAGCGAACTCCAGCGGTTTTTAACCAGCATTAATCAGCGTTTACTGACGAAGCAACTGCGTGAACTTGAAGAGGATGGCCTGATTATTCGCCAGGTTTATCCCGTTGTTCCACCAAAGGTTGAATACTCGTTGAGTGACGAAGGACGGGAGCTGAACAAGCTGGTTCTGGATCTCAGTATATGGGGCAGAAACTGGCTGGAACGCCGCGGTCTTAAAACCGCGGTTGAAGAAGATATCGAGGAGCTGAAAAAGGTTCTTGGCGATCCGAAGTAAGCCGCCTTCACGGGTATCTAAGGACCAAAATGGGTGATGCAGAAATCGATAAAACTGCGTAATCGCGGAGTCATTCTTCTGTCCTGGGCATAAAGCACATGGACTGGTCGACCGGGTAGTTCATAATCGGGCAGCATCCGCACCAGCCGCCCGGCGGCGATTTCCGCGCTCATCAACGGATGCGGTTGCATAATGATTCCCAGCCCTGAGAGGGCCGCCGCAAGCAGGGCTTCGCTGTTGTCCGTTTTAAACCTGCCGGTTACAGGTACCGAGATTTGTCCGCCAGGGCCTTCAAATTTCCATTCCGTCCGCATTGATGTGTGGGTAAAGATCAGGCACTGGTGCCGCGTCAAATCCTGCGGCGCCAAGGGCGTGCCAGCCTCATCGAGATAAGCCGGGGCGGCACAGATAACCATCTGATAGGGGGCAAGCGTTCTTGCCAGTAGCTGGCTGTCCGCCAGTTCCCCCGTACGAAATACGGCATCAAAGCCCTCTTCAACCAGATCGACAGTGCGATTCGACAAACAGAGTTCGAGCGAGACTTCGGGATTTTGTTTGAGATATTCCGGCAGTTTTGAGGCCAGCAGCTGACTGCCAAAGGTAATGGGAGCGCTGATCCTGAGATTACCACGGGGGATCGCACGGGTTTCAGCAATCACGGCTTCCGCTTCTTCCATTTCAGCCAGAATATTTTTCGCTCTTTCATAAAAGAGACGGCCGCTGTCCGTCAGGCTCTGGCTCCGAGTCGTACGGTTGATCAGCTGAATGCCAAGATTTTGCTCAAGCATGCGTAACTGCTTACCTGTCAGCTGGGAGGACTGGTCCAGTTCACCCGCAGCGGCAGAAATGGAGCCTGACTCGACCACCCTAATGAATGTCTGCATGCAGGTTAAACGATCCATTTGAAATGAAATGTTCCAGGTGATGGTTATTTACGTAAATTTATCGCATTACGTTTTCAATGTACATTGCCCGTCAACCTGGCTCGCTTAACCGTGAGCATCCAATCATTAACAAAGGTGTTCCTGACATGAAAAATCTCTCTCTTTCCTTACTAATGGCGGCCTCCATGAGCTGTTCAGCGCTGGCATCTACAGCTGATGTTAAAGCTGTGAAACCTACGGTTGTGCTTGTGCATGGCGCATTTTCAGATGGTTCAACCTGGAATAAGGTCATTCCTTTGCTTGAGGCTAAAGGGCTGAATGTCGTTGCCGTACAAAACCCACTCACCTCCTTTGCTGAAGATACCGACACAACACGTCGCGCACTGGCACGAGTAAAAGGTCCTGTTGTGCTGGTCGGCCATTCCTATGGTGGAGCAGTCATTACAGAGGCAGGCGCAAAAAATGAGAACGTCAAAGCACTGGTTTATGTTGCCGCTTTTGCGCCATCGGCCAGAGAGTCTGTCGGTGATTTAACAAAAGATTATCCTACGCCATCAGGTTTCAGCCATATTGATGCCGATGATGCGGGTTATCTGAAGCTCACTTCTGAAGGCGTTTCCAGGCACCTGGCGCAGGATGTTACTGCAGAACAGGCGAGACTGATCTATGCCACTCAGGGCCCAACTAACGGCGCAGTATTTGGCGAAAAAGTGAATGACGCGGCATGGGAAAATAAACCTTCCTGGTATATTGTCAGCGAACAGGATCACATGCTCGACACTGACTTACAGAACGCGATGGCGAAGAAAATCCACGCGACTGTGACTACCCTAAACGCCAGTCATGCCCCACATATTTCTCAGCCAGATGCCGTGGCAAGTGTAATTCTTCATGCGGTCAGCGCCGTAAAATAAACAATGTCGTGGTTGATAATTAATCATTACACGAATAAAAGGGAACAGTAAACACTGCTCCCTCTTTATTCTGTTAGGTAAAGGCTTCGGCTGGACATTTATTCTGAATATTGTGCTAACCCTGCTGGGCTACATCCCCGGCCTGATTCATACTTTCTGGGTGCAAACACGCAATTAATCCACGATCCTGTACGGCGCCGCAGCGCCGTTTTTATTTGTTTGGTGATACCGGGTCTGTCCGTGGTTTATATTCATGGCACAGGGGATTCCATCATGCCAGCGACTTTATGGATAAACATAAATACCTAGTAAGTTTTGGCCAAAAGATAATTTTCAATAGCCTGGTGACCCGCTAACCCGGAGTATAAATCGAGCAATCGTTTAAATAGAATTTCATTATATTCTCGTCGCGCAGCTGGGTCTGATGAAATCATTAAGTTGACAACCGCAATCACATCGTCCAACTCCTTTCTGTAAACATATGGCACAATAATATCATTAATCTCTTCACGCATGGCGCTATAATCAAAGTCATTATTTTTTAAACTACTGTTTAACCATATCGCAAAGATCAATGAATCCAGTTTTTCTTTCGCTTGCCGATACTCTCTCATCAAGACCTCCACCGGTGTGGCACAAAACAAAACACCTTATTTTACTTTCCAGTTCAATATTGTTTTTAATGCTAAACTTATTCAGAAGCTTACTTCTGTCATAATAAATCCTCTTAATATCTTTGTTATAAGCGCTGGCTATATCTTTTAGCTTCACTCCCGCCAGGATAAAAGAAATTAACAACGCTTCTTTTTTAGATATTTTGACAAACCTTGATGCTGACGCATAAATGATATCGACCGCAGATACCGGTATTCGCCTTTGTATCAACACTGAGCATACGCCCGAAAATCCCACATTCAATTTAGCCCCAAGGATTTCAAGATAAGACGCCTCCAAATCATTGAATCTGTACCCTCCGTTTGAATATACAACTACGCTAATAAGTGGGAAGTGTATTTTTATATATAGCGCTGACTGAAGGACTTCGATATTGCTCCATGGATAATCGATGATGAGACATTTTAGACAATACTTATCTGATACAGACATAGCTTTACTGACGATATTTTTAGGATGCTCAAACGAACAATATAGGATTTTTTCGATACATTCTACTCTGCACCTCTCCCTTGAAAAATAGCTACTAAAACCCAAATCAAAATATCCAGATCCAGAAACAACTAATAACATTGCTTACTCTCCATACAATATCGCAACACATGACCTCAAGTGCATTTCAATGGTAATTACTTATCCTATGTTGACTGTGTAAGCGACAGATTCTCCTCTTACCCCACGAATTTAATTATAGGTAACCACAAATGTCGCACTGGCATTAGCCTGGCCGGCGGTAACCGTCGATTCAGTCTGAATGTATCTTGCCTGATACTGGAAACTGTAGGTCGACTCACTTCCTTTACTTCCCGACCAGATTGTCGCAGGTTCATTCAACGCTATCGGGACGCCACTCTTTAATATCTGAACGCCAACTCCAGTCGCGGCAATGTCATCACCAATATCATCGAGTTTTATAATCCCGTTTACCGCATTACTGCCATCAGTCGTCGCATTAAATTGCATAAAGATGTTACCGACATTCTCGCAGGTTGTAAGGTCTATATTGAACGGTACCATATTTGTGGTACTCCCAGCCCCCATAAATACGGCCTTATTGTGTCTACCCAGATTGACTTTAATATCAGCATTACTGATTTTGCAAGTTGGAGATTTCACCGTAATGCACAATCCATTCACACTAAACCTTAAAGCATTGGCACCCTCAAGAAAAATATCACCGAGATAATCATTCAGGCAATATTGGCCTGGAGGTGGTAAACCGTTGGCATCAGGGATTCGCCAAAAATAAATTGTTGGCTTTTTGCTTTCTGAATTAAAATACTTTGCACCAGAAAATGGATGTGCTGCCGGATAAGGCATAAAAAGTGAATCGAAATCAATACCATCCTGCTCACCCATTTGAAAACTATAACCAATTCCAGGCAGACGATCGATACTATAAACATATCCAGGCTTGCTTTGATAAGCCGGTCCAATGGGAGCACCACCAATACTTTTGTAGCCACTCGGTTCAGAACCACTACAATTGATATTCCAGCTTGCATTATTAGTCAGAGTCATTCCACCATATGTGAACAATAAATCTCCAGTCTGACGATTAAGAACATCCACCGTAAAATCTTTATTACCCATATTGACACTATATTCAATTGTTTTGCCACTGGTCATTACGCATGCAAGTACTGCGGGGCTATACCCTAGATACAGGAAAACAGATAACCCCAGAATCGTTTCTCTCTTCATTTATTGTCTTCCTTAAGTATTTATTTGCAAACGTGACGACTGGTTTCTTGATTTACGGAATATGAAAGCTGGCAACGCTGATGGCTCTTTTTTCCCCACACCACATGTAAAGCGCCACTGCTGTCTGGGACTCTGGCATATAACATTCCCCCTTGTCCCACGACTCCGATTGCCATGTCATTGTTGTCATAGACCTCAGCCCCCAATGGCGGCGCATTACCATCACTGAGGGTTACACTGGCAAACCATGGGTAGCCAGTACGGGTCGCAAATTTTACCTTCACGGCCGCACCGGAGTCAGGAACGACGACCGTGCTGCTTGAGACGATCTCAACTTGATCGCTAATTCCTTGTGGATCGAGATCCAGCCAGTTTTCTGTAAACGGGTTCAGATAAGGGACAATGGTATAACCACGATTATCCACTGGACGTCCAATGCGATTCGCCACCGTCGCACCGGAAGCCCAGGGGGCCTGTACAATGGCGAATGTTTCACCAATATCAGGTGTTGCAATCACCCCTCCTTCATGTGCAACTAACGCACCGGAAGTCCCAAGGGAATACTGTTGCTGATTCTTGCCAGTGCTGGCACTCGCATTCAGATAGGCATAATTCGTTCTGTAACTACCGTTTGCCCCAATTGAATTCTCATGGCCCCCTTCCTTTGGCATATCGTAACTGGTCGTCAAACCATAGCTAAGTTCGTTCTTTTCACCTTGGCTCCCGGTGTAAGTAGCTTGTAACTGGTTGCCGTTATTCTTGTCGTAATTTAAACGAGTATGAATATTGTCATTACCGCCAATAGGTATAGAAAAAGAAATGCCAACTATTTGGTTATTTTTATAGTTAGCATCCTGACTTTTCTGTGCATAGATATAGTAGCCCAGGCGTTTAAAATTATTCGAATAGCCTAGCTGATAGGAGCGATATGTACCGTGCTTCCAGTTTTCACTCCATATTCCATAAAATGACAAGCTACCACCACCAATTTGTTGCGACAGGTTGGCTGTGTACCTTGTCATTTCGCGGTAAGTATAGTTGTCACGATCGTTAGCCGATGCCGCATCACGAATTGAAATATACCTTGCATCGTTACTGTGACTCATCGATAAGGAAACTCTGGTATCACTGGTAAATGATTTTGTTGCCGAAATGCGCCAGCGATAGCCATCCTTCCAGTCATCTTCAACCGTTTTCCAGGAAGAACGCGTAACATCAACTGCCAGTGCTCCCCAGTAAGTATTTAATGCACTACCGACAAGAGTGGAGTAATACCCCTCGGTTCCGTTTGCCCCCATATAGCCGCTAATATAGTCATTAAAACCATACTGCAGCGTTAATTCTCCGAATCCCGGACGCTCTGAGATATCACTGTCATCCAGATATCCCATCGACAAATCATAATACAGCGCTTCCTTACGAACCAGACCAGGTATGGAAGCATAAGGCACAGTAAACGTATCCTGGCTGCCATCGGCCTCATTAATCGTCACAATCAGATCGCCACCTGAATTCGTTGGATAGAGGTCAGCAAAGGCAAATTTACCTGGCGGAACGGTGGCCTCATAGAGTAATGAACCATTTTGAGTGACAGTGACGCGCGCGTTTGTCCGGGCGATTCCCGTTACCGTGGGTGCAAAACCACGTCGTGACCCAGGCAGCATCCGTTTATCAGTCGCAACCCTGGCGCCAACGAAACTGACGCTGTCGAAGAAGGTTCCATCTGTCCATCCCTGTCCGAGCCTAAGGGTTGAGCTCAAATCGAAAAGACTCTTCTCGGCGTATGTCGAAATATTATCCCAATGCGCATCGCTGTCGTTTGCCTGATAACTAGACTGATGGTAAAAGCGCCAGCCGTAAGCACGAAAACTACCATCAAGCCCAACGTAACTGTAATTATTACTTTCGCCATGATTAATGCTCTGATAGCTGTTCGCCTGATAACGTAACACGGCTGCTGGTACACCAACATCGATACTCTCCGGATTAACCTCGCCTCGATACTTTGGTTGTTGTAACTCCTGAGGGACGGTTAAATTTAACGCATTCTCCCCGACATCATAACTCCATGAAATGCCCACATTGAGTTGCGATAAATGGATACATAAAGCCTTTTCTGGCCATGTTTTATCTTTAAGTCTCATCATTCGAAATAGTGTTGGTGTTACACAGAGCTCAATTTTCTCTCCCACTTTCTGTAGTTCGAATTCAACTTCACTCGCATACGAACCATTTATGTAAAGTTTACTGCGATAATTCCCGATATTCATCGGGTTACCATACTTAAATTTCTGGAGATCTATATGTGTCGCATTATGCAAATGTGCACTATTGAAATTAAACGCCTCTTCTGACCATGCGACACTCCATGGTATTATCACTATTAATCCAACATTGATCTCCCTTAGTTTCATAATAACTTCCTTTACTGAGGATAATTATGAGTCACAACAGCACCATAATCATTGATGGTTGTGAAACTGAACTTGCTTGGCATTGTTTTAAGTGCACGCTCTTTACTATTTATGCTCATCGTTGAAAATGGCGCCACCATACCCGCAGATTGTTTATTCCCATTAATGGTGATGCTATCAATAGTGACGTGCCATGGAGATGGGTTATTCACAGTGAGTGTGTTATTTTCCTTGTGAAATCTCCAGATTAGCGATTTGGCAGCCTCGCTGACATTTCCCTTTAATGTTATCGGACGATAAAACAATTTAATGCGGGAACGAATCGATAACTGTAGATAGTTGCCATCTTGACTATTTTTAGGTTCTGGAGGTATATCCAACATGTTAAACCAGTATAATGACTCACGATCTTGTGGAAGAGCTGTACCGCTATAAATCAAACGATAGGACTGTCCCTTTCCTGGTTCAACGCGAATTATTGGCGGCAGAACCACAAAAGGAGCCAGATCTTTTCCTGTATTATTTTGTATCGTACCACCATCAACCCATACTTGCGTCAGTGACGGCATATCTCCTGAATTAGTAACCCTGATTGATACCTCTTTCCGGTCAGATGGAAAGATAACTCTGGTCCCATCAATAACAACACTTGCATTCGTGAAAGGTATACATACGGATATAAGAAACGTAAAAACATAACGAGTCATATTTCAACACCTCCCTGTTCTCAGGACAGGCAGCCCCTAACGGAGCTGCCTTAACGTGTTACGGATAAACGATAGTGAAGTTAATGTAGGAGCTCACCCTCCCAGCCTCAGCGGCATTCGTCGCAAAGTAACGGGCATAGAAAGGTAGTGTCGCAGAACCATCGACAGGTGTGACAATAGTAGAATTACCACCTGTTATTTTTCCAGTCGCTGTATCAATAGTCTGGTTTGCAAGATCAATTACGCCATAATTATTATTCAGTAGCTCGATATCAACGTTATCCGCGCCATTATCTGAACCACCAGTAGGAATAGAATTTTTTAGTCGCCCCTCCGTAGAGACATACTCATTCGGTTCAAAATAGACCGAAACGTCCGAAGCACTTGCACAATTCTCAAGACCAATAGTGAAAGGTGTTGTCCCCGCAGTCTGATTGGCGGCAGACAATGCAGACGCCTGGACTGTTGGTAGTGTGACAATCTTATCTTTATCACCGCTGATGACAGTACAGGTATTAGTAATAATCTCACCATTGAAGGTCACTTTGCCATCAGCAGCCTGTGCCGATATTGGGGAACAGATCATTACTACCGCTGCTGACGCAATTCCTTTGATGAATATGTTCATAATTAACCCCTTATCTGTAATTTTCAAAAATTTACATAACACTCATCATCAAGCCACATAAAAAACACAGCGGCCCTCCGACGCATCATATTAAAATATTGAAATGCGTATTCTTCATTACCTCTGATACATTTTGAAACATGCTGTGCAATTGCATCTAATCATTGTTCCAGGCATTTATTCAAGGCTTAAAAGTAAGATATGTAATGATAAAATTTAAATAATCCTAAACACCTGAGTTTAAAACGCAGATAATGAAGGATTTTCATCATGAAAAACAACGAATTATTATCAAGATTGTTATTTCAGCTAAAAATATAAAAATGAGGCGTTGCGCACTAATTATAATTAGAGACCTTCTCATCCCCCAATCTACGCCGTCAGATTTTACTAAAAAGAGTATGTCATATTCACACTCAGCACTTACGGTGACCTACATTAGTTGTCTTTTCATTGCGACATAGATGTGCATAAAAGGAGTGAATCGTGCTGATAACCTTATCTAATTCCTACTATTTTAACTTTGCTCTGAGTAGCTATTTTTCTGATACTCGTAATGAAGAATCACTGATTGATGAAGTATGTAGCTATCCATCCATAGCAAAAGATGAATTAATGCATGATCTACAGAACACATTGCGCGGTAAAAAATTAAAGTTTATTGTTGTCGATCACACCGCGATAAACATTGAAACATTACAGTTCATCATTTTTTTACGTACATTTTATCCGTTAGCACGTTTATTTATTATAAAGAAACCTAATGTGGTTTTTGATGAGCTTGTCAGATTATATATAACAATTCTTGATGCTAAAATTTGCCTTAGTTTATCAGAGATTTTTATTTCGATAAACGATGTACATGCTCATTCCATACCACCTGCGGATAAAATTTACCTGGCTACAACGTTAAAATTTGGAATAACAAAAGAAGAAGCGTCGGTGATTTGTTTGATGATGAGTGGAAGTCCATTATCACAGATTGCAAAAAATCAAAAATGTGAACTCAATAAAATATATTACCATTGTGCCAGAGCTCGAAATAAAATGCAGGCCAAAGATAATAATACACTAGTAAAATTAATCCATTCAGAGTTACTTAGTTATTACATAACATATAAAGAATACTAAAAAATGGGCCATAATGCCCTCTCGTTACTTTCCTGAAGGAATAATGCGTTAAGTTATTTCTTTCAGTGACAGGCTGGTCTGCTTTAGTTCTGCATTATTATTTTTTTATATTTCGACATTAATCAAATCACTTCCATTATCATTCTGAAGTCCGTCGAAGCCGGACGTACCGTTAAGGATGTCTGCTGTGAAGCCAGTATCTCAGAAGAGAGTTATCACAACTGGAAAGCAAAGTTTGGCGGTATGGAAACCTCTGATATCAAAAAGATAAAAGAACTTGAGGACGAAAATCGTCGTCTCATACAGGTGTTTGCCGATTTCAGCCTTAAATGCCGGGCCCTGAAAGACATTATCGCTGAGTAGGGTAAGGCCTGGAACCATAAACGCATTTATCGCATTTACTGTCTTCGAAACTGGATTTTCGCCGCAAGGGAAAGAACGGGTCTCACTGGCGCTGGCACAATGGGTTGAGGAATATGGTGTGTTGCTTGAATTTATCAAACCGGGTAAGCCTACACAAAATGCTTTTATCGAACGGTTCAACCGGGCATACCGGACAGAAATTCTGGATTTTTACCTGTTCAGAACACTGAATGAAGCACGGGAAATTACCGAGCGCTGGCTGATGGAATATAACAGCGAGCGTTCTCATGAATCCCTGAATAATCTTACACAGGAAGAGTACCGGCTGATGACAGAAAAACCGGAAATCTCAAAAGCGCGAGGAAGTAAAACAGGTGTGCTTATACCTAAAAATGCTGAGGTTCGCATGATCCCGCATAATAACTTCAGTTAATGAGGGTTCGTTGAAAGGATGGACATAATCATCGCCGGAGCCTACCAGAAGATGCATCAACACGTAGCTAAAAGCTCATTCTTCTTCCAATGCAAGCTAGCCGGGAACACTCTAAGCCAAAGAGAAATGGCACAACAGAAATCGTATAAAACAAAAAACCCCAAGCTAATTAATAGCTTGGGGTTTAGATTTGGCGGAAGCGTAGAGATTCGAACTCTAGAACCCTTTCGAGTCGCCGGTTTTCAAGACCGGTGCCTTCAACCGCTCGGCCACGCTTCCAATGAGGCGCACTATAAACACCTCCGTTCGGACTGTAAAGCACGATTTTATTCAACCGCCTTAAAAATAAACAAAATCGTGCTATTCGCCTGAAATTCAGGCGGTTTGCGCAGAATTTCAGCGAAAAAAACCGTCTCTGCGTTAGTGTTTTTTGATGTACATATCTTTGGTGTAGTAATACCCCAGCTTGTCAGGCATGAACCCACCCACCCACGGCTTCACCAGGTGTGTGCGCACATAGTGATAAACCGGAACGGCAGGTACATCCTGCCCCAACATATCCTCGGCCTGCTGGTAGAACTTACCCCGGGTCGCCGCATCGGCTGCTTTGGCCGCATTGTGCAGAGCCTCATCGTAGGCAGGATTGCTGTATTGGGTGGTGTTTTCACTATCGCCAGTACGGAAGTTATTAAGGAAAGTCGCCGCGTCATCATAATCGGCAATCCACGAATAGCGCACAGCGTCAAAATTATGTGTATGCATGGTATCGAGCATGGTCTTCCACTCCTGGTTTTGCAGCTTAACCTCAACGCCAAGATTCTTTTTCCACATCGAACTGGCAGCAATGGCAATTCTCTGGTGCGATTCCGAAGTGTTATAGAGCAGATTAAACACCAGTGGATGGGCCTCATTATAGCCCGCCTCATTCAGTAGCTTTTTCGCCTCAGCAATACGTTTATCGCGCGGCCAGCTGGCGTACTCCGGGTTTTGCAGTTTGACCCCTCCAACTTCCGGCTGACTGATAAGCCACGCCGGACGCTGTCCCTGCCCCAGCACCTTCTCGGCGATAATATCTTTGTCGAGCGCCATATTCAGCGCGCGACGTACACGGGGATCGTTAAACGGCGGACGGGTAGTATTGAACTCGTAATAGTAGGTTGCCAGCTGCGGCGAAACGTCCAACTGATTGCCAATGGTTTTCTTAAGCTGGGCAAACTGATTAATCGGCACGGTATATACAATGTCGATCTCACCCGCTTTATAGCGGTTCACATCGGCAGCTTCGGAACTTATCGGCAAATATGTCACCTTATTGATAACGGTATGCGCATTGTCCCAGTAGCGCGGATTGCGCTCGGCCACGATGCGCTCATTCACTACCCAGCTTGAGAGCTTATAGGGACCGCTGGTCACCATATGCTCCGGCTTAGTCCACTTATCGCCATAACGCGCGATGAGCACTTTATCGAGTGGAACCATCGAAGGGTGTGCCAGCATTGCCAGGAACGCCGCATTCGGCTGATTCAACGTTACCTCAAGAGTCGTGTCATCAATGGCTTTCACCCCCAGCGTCTCAGGCGTTTTTTGCCCTCGCGCGATCTCCGCAGCGTTGACCATATGAATGTTGCCAGGATAACTCGCATAAGGGGAAGCGGTAAGCGGTGAGACCAGGCGCTGCCAGCTCCAGACAACATCCTGCGCGGTGATTGCCGAACCGTCGGACCAAGTCACTCCTGGGCGTAAATGAAATGTCCAGATGGTGTTATCCTTATTTTCCCATTTTTCCGCCAGTCGAGGCTGGATCTCCCCCGCCGGTGAAACGCTAACCAATCCTTCAAAGAGATCGCTGAGGATATTAAACTCAACGTCACTTTCGACTTTATGCGGATCCAGCGATGATGGCTCGCTACCGTTATTTCTGACTAACTCCTGTTTCTCTGCCAATACCGTTCCCGGCGGCACCTGAGCGGCCAGCACCGGGATTGCCATTGAGAACAGGCCGACCGCCAGTAGCACACGTGTGATGTGATTATATTTTTGTGATTTCATATCCCTTGCCTTTATTACGTTTGGTTTGTACCCTCTCCAGACTTAGTCGCAGAATGGCGATAACACAATATTTTTCAGTTACTTATCAGATTTAGATCTAATTCTTCAAACTGAACATACGAACATGCTATTCACGTGATATTTTACGGAATAATATGCTATATAAAGCCGTTCAGGGCTAAGTAAAGATGGGTAAAAGCACTATGGCTTCAGCTCTGCTTTTTTTATGCTTGGTTATTAATTACATCTGTCATAAGAGAGTGACTCATGGATCGTATAATTACATCGTCGCGTGACCGTTCATCGCTTCTCAGCACGCACAAAGTTCTGCGAAACACCTATTTCCTGCTTAGCCTAACGCTGGCATTCTCCGCCATTACGGCGACGGCCAGCACAGTGCTAATGCTACCTTCTCCGGGTCTGATTTTGACGCTGGTCGGTATGTATGGCCTGATGTTCCTGACCTATAAAACAGCGAATAAGCCAGTAGGTATTCTGTCGGCATTCGCCTTTACTGGCTTCCTGGGTTATATCCTGGGGCCAATGCTTAACGCTTACCTGTCTGCGGGCATGGGCGATTTGATTGGTCTGGCGCTGGGCGGTACCGCGCTGGTGTTCTTCTGCTGCTCAGCATATGTGCTGACCACGCGCAAGGATATGTCCTTCCTTGGCGGGATGCTGATGGCGGGCGTGGTGGTCGTACTTATCGGTATGGTCGCCAATATTTTCCTGCAGTTACCGGCTCTGCATCTGGCGATCAGCGCGGTGTTTATCCTGATTTCTTCAGGTGCCATCCTGTTTGAGACCAGTAACATCATCCGCGGCGGTGAAACCAACTACATCCGTGCGACCGTTAGCCTGTACGTCTCGCTGTACAACATCTTCGTCAGCCTGTTGAGCATCCTTGGCTTCGCCAGCAGAGACTAACCTTTTCCCCGGCTGTTCCGAGGCCCCGCTTATGCGGGGCCTTATTTTTTGCTACACTGCCGCCAGTTTCAGCAGTATGTGAAAAATTATGTTTATCTTCGAAGACAATGAAATTGAGACCGATAACGACGGTTATCTGAAAGATACCACCCAGTGGAATGAAGCGATGGCGATAGTTATCGCTGATCAGGAAGGGATTACTCTGTCCGCCGAACATTGGGAAGTGGTGCGCTTTGTGCGCGACTTTTACCTGGAGTTCAACACTTCACCGGCCATTCGTATGCTGGTGAAGGCAATGGCGAACAAGTTTGGCGAAGAGAAAGGCAACAGCCGCTACCTTTACCGTCTGTTCCCGAAAGGCCCGGCTAAGCAGGCGACAAAAATTGCCGGGCTGCCCAAACCGGTCAAATGCATCTAATACAGAATGGCGAATTTTTGCCACTCTCTGGTGGGTTGATGGGGTTCTGTCAGCACTCTGTCGACCCGCGCGCTGCGTGGCCCACCGGCCTTCAGCCAGTCAATCAACTTATCCACCTGCTGAGATTCGCCACAGGCGAGAACCTCTACGCCACCGTCATCAAGATTACGCGCATAACCCGTTAGCCCGAGCCGTAGCGCCTCACGCTGGGTTGAATAGCGAAAGCCGACGCCCTGAACGGAACCGTATACCCAAATCAAAATACTAATACAAGCACTATTCATGATAACCTCACTTATCATTATGAACCAGATGTTGCAGCATCCATATGATTTAAAATGATTTTCATTCAAAACTAATCAAAACCGACTTAGATATAACTTTAGTACCATTCCATTCATCTTTGTAAATGCTAGTATCGATACCCACACCGGGATGCAGTTCTAAACCTGTACCCATAACAAGATTTTGATACTTAGCAGACGGTTCTCGGTTGTAATAGTAGCGTGCCTACATGTACACAAAACCAGCAGAACCCTGTGAAACTATCCATGCACCATATGATGAGTACTCGCGTGGACGATCAGTAATCTTATATTCAAATTCAAAACCTTAATATGTACCTATATACGCTTCAGATGTATTACTCTTACAGTATGGTGGCACCAGTAGCACCTATGCTATCACCTTTGTAGTTATTAAAAATAAAGTCTTAATCATCTTATGATAATTTCTTATCAGAAAAATCAAATATATTACTCTAATTTGAAATGCAGATTCCTTTTTTATAATCCTTGCCATATAATATTCTTGTACAATCTATGTACGGAGATTTAGGAAAATAACATGACAGATGCACAATTTGAATTAGACTACCCTCGGGAAAAATATGAGTATGTTAGAACCAGAATGCGTACTAAAGGAACAATGGGCCAAACAGAAATTGAGTACTTTGATATTGTATCAAAAGCAACAGGTGAAATTGTACTTAAAGCTACCAGAACCGAACATACCCAATTAAGAGGTTTAACAACGACTGTTAATTGGGATTGGTAATAAAAAATCACCACCAAATTTATTTAAGTGGACTTAGCATTAACAAAAAACCTGTATTCATTTTTTATGGATACAGGTTTTTTGTAATTAACCAAAGAAATCATCAATTCGTTTCAAGAGTTTTTGATTTGGTTTAGAGATAATCAGTACGATACCCTTGGCCGTTTGTTTAATTGATTTTGTATGCTTCTTTGCAACTTCAGGTAGTCGTTGATGATCCAGTACTTGATAACCCCCTCGCACTGGCTTGAGTACTCCATCACTGACAAGCTTATCAACATCTATTTGTTTCCATTCATCACGATATGACTTCAATGCGTCATATGCTTTTTGCTGAACTTCAAGAGCTGAAAGTTCTTTTTCATCTGACATAGTTAGCAATCCTCAATTAAATGAAAAGTATATCATAATTAGAAAATTTGTTCACAACAACCCTAAAAATTAACTTCCTCCAACCATAATCAATAACACTTGTAACAACTGACCTAATGGTACTTGAATCACCACAATGCCAAAAGCATCTAGTACTGGTACAATTATCCAATTGTAGAGAATGATAAGGGTAATAGCAAATCCTAAAGCATTACGCCATGTTAGCCCTTTCTTGATTTCTTCTCTATTAGTTTCATTTGCTTCTTTAATTTTTTTTAAGTTTACATTAATTCCATTTTCTTGTTTTTTCTGGAAAAAAGAAAATCCAGTTTTTATAAGTTCTAGTATTGTGGTAATCATTCCTTTATTCCTACACAGTACTGATAGAATTGCCTCCCCTTTTGACTGATCATATGTGAACCAAAAAGTACTACGTCAAATTTAATCCCTTCATACTCCCATTCAAGTACATCACCAACGTTCCATTGGTCTTGTTTTTTTTGAAAAACGATATTCATGAATTGCTTTACATTAGGATCAAGTATCTTTAGTTTTTTCTTCATTCTCTTGTGAGTTAGATGAATCATCACTTCAAAATTATATGAGTTACCAAAAGGGGTAATTCCATCTAGTTTTATTTTATTTACATCTTCACCGAAATGGTGTTCTTCAATATTCATTACATTCCCTTTTTAACTGAAAAATGTCCTTTGATATTAGAAACAATCATACGAATGCCTTTCTCGCCTTCTTGATAGAAGTCATAGATCATTTTACGTTTTTTAAATTCCTGAATACCAATGACACGTTTTATTTTTGTTTTAGTATCTTTCTTAGTTGTATCAATTAATCTTTTCTTACCACCAGAATTTACTACTTTGTACTTTTTACTTTTAAGACTAGTACGTAGTCTTGCAATGTTTCCTTGCTTAGTTAAAGGGGCTGCTGAAGTGTTAATAAACTTATCAATTGCAACAGGCTTATTAATAATTTCATATAAGTAATTATTTTGAATATTTTTAACTCCAATGTAGCAAGTTATACCACCAGTTCTTTTATTAAATTTGAAATAGATGGACTTACTAGTGAAGTTCACACCACCCTTATCAATCGAGTTATCTAAATCAGTTTGCATTTTCAGTGCTAAAGCACGACTTTGTATTATCAATTCATTTTGGAATTCGCTTTTAAGATCCCTTCCCTTTTTATTAATATATGTGATAGTTTCCTCTAGCCCCTTTATTTTACTCTTTATCTTCATAATACCCCCATTGAAATAGTTACATTGTATTTAGTTCAAATATGATAATAATTCCTGTAATATTCCATATAGTCTTTTTTTATCATTACCTGTTGGTAGTCTTGCTTTATGCATGATTGATAAGTTCAAATTACCAGGTTTAAGTCCCTCATTAATAATTAGTGCAGTTTCAATCAAAAGTGTTTCTTTCATATTAGGAAAAGCCCATAGAATAGTTTTAATGTACTCTTCTCCATCATCAATTTTTTGATTGACAATTCTAGAACTGCTTGAGTACTCACGCCAGCCATTCTCTACAGATTCAGGTTTAATTTTTTTATATGTTTTAACTCTTTTATACATCTGTTTGCTACCAATGTATGAACTACCATCTTCAAACTGAAACATGTAGACGAAACCTGCAAAATTACCATTTAATAGTTCTTCTTCGCTCCAATCATCAGTGTATTGCCATTCCTTCGACATTTTAAATCTCCTAAATATTCTTACATAAACTTATATAGGAATATTTATAAATGGATTTAAAAGAAAGATTGATCAGATATGAGGGTACTAAAGAATACCAAATAACTTTGGGGTATTTTAAGAATGATAAATTTTGGGCGTATAAAGATAGTCTAGGATACACTACTATTGGATATGGTCATTTAGTACAAAATAATGAAAATTTCAGTAATGGACTATCTGCAATTGATGCAGATATTCTACTTGCAAAAGATATTGAAAAAGCAAAAGCACAATTGATGACTCTTAATCTTGGAGTACTACCACGCGATATTGAAGATTATCTTGTGATTATGTTATTCCAACTTGGATTGGGGGGAGTACAGAAGTTTAAGAAACTACTTGCAGCAGCAAAGGCACATAATCGTGATGGAATGCGTAGAGAATCTGTTGATTCATTATGGTATCGTCAAACACCAAATCGCGTTAAAGATATGAATAAGAACTTACAATAAAAAAGGGGTCATTAAGCCCCTTTGTTATGTAGAAGTGTTTTGATCTCTCTAATGTCTAGTTTAACATCGGTTAACACCTCTCGAATCTCTTTAATTTCGTCCACATCATCACGCAACTCACTAATACGAATTTCTGCTGTACTTACCTTTGTTTCTAGTTCTCCAATACGTGTGAACATATCTTTACGACTATTTAACCACGACTTAAAGAGATAAACCACAAATGGTAGTATAACTGCCGTAAATAACCATTCCATAGTATATCCTTATTATTTTTATAATTACTATGTTATTTATAGTTACTATATTAATACATGTTTTCAATACATGGAATATTAAGTGACGTTAAACGATTACCAGTTACTGAGTATCTTGAAGTCCATTTAGAGTTGGTAAGACCTTTTGAGCATTTAACTTGATTACCATTCATCATCAAACCTGCCCATTTTAGATAGTCCTGAGAACCTGATACGGTACTATCATATCCATATCTACCAAGCATTACGAAACGGTTTCCAATGTCCTTATAATCCCATGATGGGCTATAGTTGAAGCCAGTGTAAACGAATGGACGTTTTGAAGTACTAAAAGTACATTGCCCCGCTGCATTAAAGAAATTCAAACCAGTTGATGGTGTTGGTTGTGCTGCTGCGAACACGGCAATCTGCATAGTTACGGATGCACTTTCATCATCACCATTTTTATTCACACATGCGGTAATATTATTACCATCAAATTCAACTGTAATTCCATCTGCCGACCATCTAGCAAAGCATATATATCTACTTCTATCAATCCCATCATATGTTGGCATAGTCCATGAACCATTTACAGTTATAGTATCACGATATATACAGTAACCAATTGAAGATGTATTTGTTATTGCGAGAAAATTTGAAGAATCTTGAATATATAATCCGTGAGTACCAGAAATTGATGATGGGTAAATCTGCCATATTGCAGAATCAAAAGTCCTTGCCCTTCCCCAATTATCTGACCACCAAGTATTCATTGTTATCTGTGAACCATTTTGAGAGTACCCCGAAAACATACCAATTGTTGGTACAACGTTTGTACCACGATATGTACTAAAAACACAGTCTTTTGGAAATACTACAATTTGACTACCTTCAACATAATTATTAATTGTATATTGATTATTATCCCATTGAGTTGATAGTTGGTTAGCAAAGGCAGGGCATCTAAGCCCTGCTGTTATTTCCATTGCTGGACCACCATCATTTAAATTTATATAAAGTCCATTTGGCATTACCATCTCCCTAATCTAATCATTCCGCCACCTGGTATATTTACTGTTACACCATCGTTATTAATTGTAACTACATTACCTGTACCATTGAATCCAAAATTACCATCACTTGCCGTGATATTACCCCGTACTACTACGTTGTTAAATTCACTTGCACCATCTTTAGTAATTCTCCAGCCATTTGAACCAGCAGTGTAATTATTAGACTGAATGAAGTTACCTATCTTGGCATTTGTAATACTTCCATCTACTATTTTGCCTTCATTAATACTTGCATTTGCAATCTTAGCATTTGTAATTGCACTATCTGAGATATAAACCGAACCTAAACTACCTTCCTGAATCATTGCAGTTTTGATATATGTCTTACCATTAATAACACTAAATGGGGGAGTATCACCGGCAACTGCTGTATCACTACCAGAAACTATGAATTTGTTTGCTGCAAAATACACTGCTGATGTTTTATCTACTCCATCACTTGCAAGTAATCTAAAGCCAGCAACTTCACCACCTGCTTTCACTGATAGCGAATATGACGCATTTATTGTATCAATATCGGCCTTTGTTGCCATTTCCTGATTAACAGTCGCAATATTACCATCAACATCACTTCTCAATTGTGTAATCTGCTGAGTTGTTGCAGTGTTATTATCAACAATGGTTTGGTTCATCTCAGTAATCTTTGCAGTCACATCATTATCAATTTGATTTTGAAGTACATCGATTTGTGTATTTGTGTATTGATTACTTTCATTAACTGCACCATTCAATGTATCTTCAAGTCTATTATCTAGATCAAGGATATTATTGATTTCAGTTGCATCTTGTTCGGTGAATACATATTTGGAGTTAATGCTAATTTCAATTTCTTCTGAGTACTTAATATTATCCATACCAAAGGCATCAAACAATCCTACTTTAACTCTATAGTTACCATCCTGAACGTTTGGAACAGAATCAAACTCTGGTTTATTACTAATATAGTTTTGTGTTGAAGCATCTGACGATAGAATAATACTTGCACCTGCATAATCTGGTTCAGTTGATTCAATCCAGTTAACAAATAGATTACCAAACCCACCTGATATGCGAACATCTTCAACTAATCCAGACTGTTTGTTTTCAACGGTCATTTTAACTTCCTGTGAGTACGTACCACTATTGAAGCCTTGTGCGGTAATACCAATTGTTGGTTTACGTATGCGTAAATTGTTAAGTTCAAATGTATAGTTAAAATTATCTTCCTTAGTGTAGTAAGTTGCTTTTAATGTACTACCATCATAAATTTTTACTACATAGTGCTTAAAATAGTTTGAGAAAGAAAGGCCATTTACTTTAAGATTACTTTGGTTATCCCATTCAAGATTAAAATCAAGTGAAGTCGTTTCATATAATCCGGTAGTAGCATTGGTTAATTTTAAACCAGTGATCGATGGTAAAGTGAATGCAAACTCAGGAGTAATATTACCTAGAACTGCCTTAACTGATACCCCACCAATGATATTGAATGCAGCCACACCGAAATCATACTTTTTATCAAAATCCAATCCAAATATATCAAACTCATATAGTGTTGGTACAGTTTGACCTGTAATAACCCAGTTTGTTGTACCAGTTTCACGATAATACACATAGTATCCACGAACATTTGAAGATGGACTTGCACCCCATGATATATTAACTACGGAACCTGTTGTGATATCACCCTTACGAGTTACTTCTAAATTGACTGGTGGAAGTATTAGACGACCTTCATCTGGATTGATAATCCCATCGGGAGACCAAACACCAGGATCTGTACCATCAAAAATTGCATCTGGATATTCAATACATGTAATAGTGCAATAACCAACGCTTTGTTGATCAGTTGCAATAGTCTTAGAGAGTACTTTAAACTTACCAGCAACCATCAATTCTTTAAAATCTACATCAATACTATCCCAAACTCTTAAATCCCAACCTTCTGGTGTAGTGAATGTTAGAGTACGTTTTGCAAATTTAGTTTTTCGTAATTCCGCATTTACTAATGTTGCTAATACATTTTCGTTATATACGGCCTTGAAATCACGAGCAAGAGTAATAACCATACCATCACTTCTAATAACTTCATCTGAATCAATATCTGATGGAATACGTAGTACTTCATCAGCATACATTGATGTTGGTTTTGTAAAGCTTGCATCAATTGTATTATAATAATCAGATGTACCAGAAGTAGTTACTGTTGCTTCACCAATAATGTTTGATTCATTAAAAGATGCAACTGATAATGTTTTACGATCTACTGTTAGATATACTTGACCACCATGAATATAAAGAATACCTGCACATGCTTGAAGTATACTATCTATGTTTTCCTTATAAGTACTTTGATATGACATTGCAATATTACTAGTTAATCCTTGTTGATAACAATATTGACTGACTTCATAAAATGACTGTTTATTAATTAACGCAGGGTCAATACCCATACCATATATTGGATTTACAAAAAAATCGTAAACTTGTGATGCAGGGCATGAAGTGGCAAATGTATTACCAGAATTAAAATCATATATGCTTTGTCCCTTCATCTCAACTGTCATGTTGAAATTGTCATTAGTTAGTATTCCATCCATTGTACTATCTTCAGTCTTGTAAATTACTGCTGATATAGATACAACACCTTTCCCAAGAAACGAATCAGTCCATTTTGGACCTGCATATTGTTTTGCTAATTGTTTTGTAGTCGTATAATCACCACCAAAACGAACTTCTAGTTGTAAGTACTTTGCAAACTTTGAAATTATACTAGTCTTTGCAACTATACCATCTTGTGTAATTGGAACCTCTAGAACTGGTTCACCATCAAAATATATTTGTTCAATATGGTTTGCTGTACCTGTCATTGATACTACTTGTTCAGAGAAAAAGTATTGAGAACTACCATTTGGTACGTTATACCAGTTATTGATCACTGAGGTTAGAACAAAAGAACCACCACTACTATCGGGTTTATTTGGTCCAGATCCACCATAAATTATTGGCAATCCACTTGTTGGTGATGTTGATCTACTAAGTGCACTGGTTACATCATTATATCCCGTTGTAGTACCAACCTGTGCCATTAAGCTTGTTGATACTAAACTTAATGCACCTGCCGCTGCTCCCCAATATGCCGCAACGGTTAGTGTTGCACCACCTGTATATGCAGCAGCGGCCACCATTACTGCGGTTACTAATGCGGTAAAAATACCGCCTCCTGAAATACTCATTGTTGCATCCCTCTATAATACTTTCCATATCTTTTCTTTGTGTCTAGTTTAAATGCTGTATGATCATCATTGATGCATACAAGACGATTTGAAACTATAATACCCATCTGTAAGGGGTTATTAGTATCAACCCATATATCACCATCAATTGGCACTTCAATTTCTTTGCATTCTTTAATTACGATTTCATGAGTTGAATTAAATCCAAGATCCTGTAATTGTTTAAGCCCTTCTTTAAGCGTTGAGTACTTTGCAATATCACACCAACTTGTACCACATAGTAAATCTATAATACGTAAGGAAACAATATTGCAATCATTAGTACCATACTCATATGGACTATTTAAGGCAGTTTCAATTATTGACATTATTTCATTATGAATCATTTTTTCATTCTCCATTCTTGATCTGCCTTGTTAACTTGTCCCAATAAACTCATAAATGTATCACCTGGATAGTAACTTTGATAAACTGAATTACTTGCTAATGTGCGGCTTTGTACATCTAGTTTTTGATATATTGAGTTTATATTAATTGTCATCTCAGCAACTGCTTCATTTGGGTTTGCTTTTGCTTCACAATAATCAATATAACCTGCAAACATTAATTGTGAGTAAATTGCATTTGTTGTATAGGGATCAAGTACTACCATATAAATATTAACTTTTGCTTTAAATAATTGATTAGTTAATGCCATCATTTGAACTGAGTTATCTACATTGCTAATCTTGAATGAAATCGAGTTATTACTAATACCCTTTTCTTCACTAAATGCGGGTAAAGAATCCTGAATGATATCTGGTGCAGATTGATAAATCGTCCCCCCCATTGAAATCTCTTTAAATGCATCAGTCCAATGGATTGCACTCTGATTAACTGGAAATACATCAAAACAATTTACATGTTGCCCCAAAGTCATTACATCAGTAATTGATAGTTTAGTTTTGTTATCACCTTTCACTAGGTTCCAATACTTTATTAAATTTGAGTTTGTTAAAAGTTCATCCATTAAAATTTCTCCCTTGCCGTAAATTTCATTTGTACTATATTAGTTATCGGCATTGAGAAATCATTGTCAGCATCAAGCATTGCACGTAGTATGATTCCGTTGTAAGTAATCATCTCACCATTTTGTACACCACTACGTAACGAAGGAAATATTGTTAATGACGTATTACCTCTATCAATTATTCGATAAATCTTTTTATGATTTGCAAATTGAATTAGTGTACCAAGTGAAAGTACTTGATTGTTAGTAGGTATTACTATACTACCTGCTGAAATATTTGAAGTGCTTGCAACTGCACCAGTTTCTAAACCTGTATAAGATGATAAATGACCGAGTGAAATATCAAATGTTTTACCCTGACCATATTCCCCAATGAATGCTTGTACTTCTGCACGGTCTTTGATATTAAAATTCAATGCGAATTCAATTTCATAATATTGAATACCTGTAAGACGTTGAATAGATTGACCTGTCCATGATACTTGCTCATACTTAGGTTCATTACTTTTTAGATTTACATTTGAAATCTTAACGTTATTTGTAAAAGTAAGCATATATTAAATCCTTTTGTTATTTGCTTATAATATTTATATAAAAAAAGGGGCTTAATGCCCCTTTTTATGAGTTACGACGCTGAGAGTCCTTAACTGCTTGTACAATACTATTTTGATGTTTCTTAAGTTGGGCTTGGAATTCTCTATCATTAGTACCGGAATAATATATATTCATTGGTGCACTAATATTTGATTCAGTAATGTTTGCACCCTTCTCTTGATTATCAAGGAAGTTAGTTAGCTTCTTATTTGCCTCTGGTTGAACAACACGCTCACCTGCTTTAAGCATAAATGATTTGTTATTCATACTAGATGGTAGTTCATCGACACCTCCGTGGAACTGACCACTTACCCCCATTGCTGTACTAATAATTGAAGTACCTAATGCTGCAATATTTGCGTAGTATGCCATCTTCTCTGGAAATGTTGCACCCGATGCTAAACCACCTGCCATTGCCTCTTGAATCTTCAATATAGTCATACCAATTGATAGACCACGTTGCACAGCAAAGGCAGCTTGAGCTGCAACACTGGATTCACCCATAACTGCTGCCATATTATTACCAATAGTACTAAATGATTGTTCCAATGATTGTAATTGTGCTGTAGTTCCTTGCTTCTGTATTTGAACTGCCTTAGTAGCATAGAATGCAGTTATCTGTGCTTTACGTTTTTCATAGTCTTCATGACCTTGAAGTAGTAAATCATTCTGTTGCAACTGTAACTGTAATTCCTGTTGATTTGCTGCAAGTTGAGCTGAAGTTGTGTCTGCACCAATACCTTCTGCTTGTTGATTTGCAAGGAATCCTTTTTGATTATCACTTAAGGAACCAGATTGAAGAAGTCCAATATTGGTTTTCAACTGCTGATTTGGGTCTGAATAACCAATCATACCATTAATTATTTGTTCACGTTGATATGCAGAAAATTGGGCTTGCTTATTTAAGTACTCATCAAGTTCTTTCTGCGATAGTTTAAGTACTTCTGCATTCTTTTTAATCTTATCGGTGATTTCAGTTTGTTGGCGGTCGAACACTGCAATCTGTCTTTCACTACTACCAATAGTTGAATCTGCACTTATCTTATTAAGTTCTTCTTGTGCTTTTTTACGATCATCTAGAAGTTTCTTTTCTGCTACTGCCGCTTTAGCCGCTGCCGCTTGTGCCTTCGCTGCTGCCGCTGCGGCTTTGGCTGCTTCTTGTTCCTTATTCTTCCAACCGTCATTTGGATCTAATGTAACGGTTGCGGTCTGAGTTGGTAGAGTATTATTAAGTTTTGGCATTACAGGGTCGGTATCTTGTCTAAAATGTTCTGCACCATCAGACATTAAACCCATTACTGTACTCAACCCTGGGAACATATGGGTGATTTCATTAATCTTAATCTGTAAATCAGTTGCAGTTTGTAAAATATCAACTAGAAAATTAGTTGAGTTAACATCACGCATTGCAGTTGCTAAATTATTAGTTGCAGTAACTAATGGTGTAAGTACATCAATGAGATATGTTTTACTTGTATCCGTTAATGAGCTTAAATTCTTATCAAATTCTGTATATTGTGTAGCTTGTTCATCACTTACTGCCACGGCTTGAGATTGAATTTTATTCCATGCATCTTGTGCATTAGCTGATTCATTAAGTACTCCAGTTAATCTACTGGCATCACTTGCTAATGACTCTAAGAAGAATTTCTGATCTGCATTTGATGCTCCAGCTGCTCTTAAGTCATAAAACGCTTGTATTACTGCTTTGATACCACCATTTGGATCATTAAGTAGTTTAGTAAATTTCTTTGGATCTAAACCAACTGAAAGCATATCATCGGCAATCCCGCCACCATTACGGTATGCATCGGCCATTTTATCAAGTGCATCTTGGTTAATGTCGGCCATCTTATCTGCACCTAAACCAGTAGATCTAAATGATTTCTCTAGTTTTTGTAAATCAGAAACAGAGATACCGGATTGTTTTGATAGTTGATTAAGTTCACGAACTGTTTCATTAACTTTAAGTACTAAACCACCAAGTGCAGTTGCTGCCAATCCAGATATTGAGATTAAACCAGTTAAGCCACCAGTAATTTTTCCTAGTCCAGATGCCATTGCATTTGATGCATTGCCTATACTACCACCAACATTTTTACCAAAACTATCAAGTTTCTTTTCTGCTTGATTCACCGCTGCAACTAAACCAGAACTATCACCATTTAGTTCTATTTCGGTACTATTCCTTCTTGCCATCTTTATTCTTTCCATTAGATTCAGCGAGTTTTTTAATCATTTCGCCCATATTATCAATTTCATTTTTATCTTTATTTTTCTGAGATTGAACTCTTTCTTCATATCGCTCTTTAGTAGTTCTAGAGTCATCCATAACACCTAAGAAATCGTAATCAGAAATTTTAATACTCTTAGCAATTTCTTTAGTCATACCGGGATTATTCATAGTAATTGAATGGCATAGATGAGCATGATAAAGCATGTCCATCTTAGTACCAGAAGGTTCAATATATGTGTCATAAACCATTAATGCATTGAAAAGATCAGTGTCTATAGCTTCAAATTCAGAGGGGCTTAACCCCCGTTTATTAATCATCTTTAGGTAGTAGCGAAATTCTGGAGACTCAATTACTTTTTTTCAATCTCATCAACAACATCACTTACTTCTGCAATTTTTTGAATTGCATCAAATAATGTTTTTTGGTGAATGAAATCAATAGAACCAACATTAATACGTCCATCAATATCTGTGTCTGCAAAAATTGGATCACCATTCTCATCTTTAACACAATATATTAAAGTGCTTGCAATAGTATCACACTTGGGTAGATCACTTGCCGATGGACGTTGTATATATACAACTTCACCAACTAGTTCAAATTTTTCAAGTTGTGGCTTTAATTTGCTTTTTAAATTTTCTAAATTCATTTTGTCATTCCTATATAATTAAAAAGGGAGAATAAGTTTCCCTATCCCCCATTATTTAGTCATTAATATTATTCGCTAATACCATAATCTACTGGTCCGCCATCAACCGCCAAGTTGAAAGCTTTCTTAATTACTTCATCTTTATCACCAGAAACACTAGCGGTAGAGACAAATGCGTTATAAACAACAAAGTATCCACTTGTATGTGTTGAATCTGTGAAGTACTCAATCTTAACCTGGCAACGTGATTGGGCATCTGCAATAGTTTCCATTTGTTGATGAACTTCATTATCTGGAATCCAGTTAACACTTAATTCAATATCTGGAATACTTTTAGTACCTAATAGTTTACGATTGTATGATGAGTTAAAGACAACAACATCAATTACTGTTGATTCAAAACCAGAAGTAGTGAATGTTGCAATTGAAGGGATTTCTTTAAAGTCTGTTGCTACAGTAGCTCCTACAGTTCCTACGGAAACTTTAAGATTACTGCCGCTAAAAATGTCCATAGCCATTTATATATTTCCTTATAAGTTAATTCGAGGGACTTTCCTTGTCCCTCACTGTTTTATTTATTACTTTGATTCAAGTGCTTTCATTCTAGCTTCAAGTGAATCTAATTTTGCTTGTTGACCACGACTAATGAATAGATTTAATTGATCAATACGGAATGAATAACGATCCCCGGCTGGAACTACTGTTTCAATTGGATTATCATTTTCATCATATTCATTGATTTTAATTTCTTCTTCCCATTTGTCATAACAGATAAATCCATAATGGAATGGTTCAAGATCACATGATTCCATGATCTCAATTGCTCTTTGAACAGTCAGACCACAATGTTCACGTGCTTCATCTTTTTCAAGTTCAGATTTATCTTTCCAAGACCAAAAACCAATTTCATTTGCAAGTAACTGTGCAGCTTTTAATTCATTATCAGTGAATGTTCTTACATCAGTTTTTAAACGAGCATCAGATGTGTTAATTGTACCATTACCTGCATATACTACACTGACACGATAGCCAGAAGTACCCAAGGAGAATGAATTATCAACACGTGGTAGTAAGTTACCATTTGGATTCATTTCCCAGATTGCTCTACGAGTTTGTGATGCGGTTAGTGTTGTATGAAACTCAATACCAGTTCCTCTACTTGTACCACTCCATCCTTCCCACGCAGCTATACGGATACCACCCATAATTGAAGTAAAGGTACTACCATTGTGTCCAGCAAGTCCAATCCACACTTCATCATTCTGTTGTGTTGCACCCGGTGAATCATATGTACCATTACATGATATGGCACGAATAACAGTTGATGATGTTAATCCATTACGTGGGGTTATTAGGTTAATTTCATTTGATGAGTTATTAAACTGTTTAAATCCACGACCATTAAGATCTGTTAGTACAGATGGTGTAAGTTTATAGGTATCCATTGGTACGTCATAACCACAATATAAATCACCATTATTTGATGTTGCAAAAGTTTGTCGTCTATCATCCATTGTACTATTTAATGGAGTTGTTAATAGTCTGAACCATCCACCATGATTAGTTGCTGATGCTGTACCATCCATTAGGAAATGTTGAGATACATTACTATGTTCAGTGTATGTTGTACCTGTCCAAGGACGTGAACCGTAACCACCAATTAGTACTCCAGTTGCAACCGCTGAACTATTTGCAGGTTTTACATAGTTATGGAATACAGCACTACCACCACCAGTGTTAACAATACCAAATGTACTTTCAGTTGCATTAGAAGAATCAAATACAATACCTGTACCCATTCCTTCTGTACTATTAATAGAACGTAATGTGACGTTACCGTTTGCATATGGGAATATCACACCCGGCATAGTTTGGTTATCAGTCCAGGTATTACCACCACTAAGTACAGGAATATTATTACCAGATGTACCTATGCTATAGGTTACTACATTACCAAGCCCAAGGTTTGTACGTGCAGTTGATTTATTTGGTACATCATTTAAATTACTTCCAGCCTTTAATTGTGTATCATTAGTTACATTACTAAGCCCAACATCAGTTTTATTTAATGTGATATTACCTGATAGTGGTTTATCATTTACAGTTGTTGTCTTGGGTACAAGTGTTGCTACCGTGGTAGTAATATCCGTAGTTAGATCATCAATCTTTGTGCTTAAATTATTATTAACTGAATCAATTTTACCATCAAGCGTAGCAATCTCTGTAGTTAGATCATTATTAACTGAATCAATTTTGCCATCAAGTGTAGCAATCTCTGTAGTTAGATCATTATTAACTGAATCAATTTTGCCATCAAGTGTAGCAATGTCTGTAGTTAGATCATTATTAACTGAATCAATTTTGCCATCAAGTGTAGAAATGTCTGTAGTTAGATTATTATTAACTGAATCAATTTTACCATCAAGTGTAGCAATGTCTGTAGTTAGATCATTATTAACTGAATCAATTTTACCATCAAGCGTAGCAATGTCTGTAGTTAGATCATCATTAACTGAATCAATTTTACCATCAAGCGTAGCAATGTCTGTAGTTAGATCATCATTAACTGAATCAATTTTACCATCAAGTGCTGAATCTTTATTATCAACTTCACTCTTTGAGTAAATTGATAGATTAGTACGAGCACCATCGGCTGTATTTGATCCTGTACCACCACATGTAATTTCTAACGGATTTGTTAGTGTTAAAATTCCAGTTATGTTTAGATTTCCACCAATTGTACCACCACCAAGTGGTAAGTACTTTGCATCTGCCATTGGTGAGGTTACAATTCGAGTCCATGCAGTGTTTGCATTTTTTGCATATATTGCTAATGTACCACTAGTAGTTAATGCAATTGAACTAAACTTTGATTCATCAATTAGACCAATACCCATAACATCAGAACTTGTAGGACTTCCAGAACTACCAGATGGTATTTTAATAAAACTGTTTCCGGTTGGTACATCTGGTTGATATTGTGGAACTGTAACACCATTGGAGCCAACACCATATGAACCCTCATTCAATGGTATAGATGCAACTGCACGTGCTGATCGTACCATTACATTCATAGTTGAGAAGATATAACTCTTCTGTACTACTGCATCTTTTTCACCAGAAAGGCTATATGAACTGATTGAACCATTTAGGATTGAATAATCAATAATTCCCGCTTCATCAGTTTGGTACTCAATAATTAATTGAAATTCGGTTTGATTCTCTGCTGCCGCATCCAAAAACATATGAGTTTCACTATCGGGAATGTAGTTTACTACAATCTCAAGATCGCCAACAGTTTTACCACCAACGATTAAAGTACTATAATCACTATTATATACTTCGATTTTATTTGTTTCTGAATTAAATGTGACACTTGGCATTGCTGCAAGTGATGCGACTTGAAAATTTTTGTAATTATCAGGAATTAAATTTGCCGTATCTGTATTGTAATATAGCTTTAAACCATTCCCTGTAAAAATATCACTCATTTATGTTCCTTATTATCTTTTTAAAGTAGCTATGATATTTATAGTGAACACAAGTGAAATTCTTCCAGTTGTTGGATCATCAATTAAAGTACTATTACCAAAATCGAGACTAATTAAATTAATTCCTGCTGGTGCAAAAATCATTTTAGTTTGAGTTAGAACATATTCAACAATAATATCAAATGCTTCTGGAGGCAATTGATTAGTTGGAGTTGAACTAATTAGAAACTCAAAACTAAAATCACCTTGTTGTCGTGGAATTACAGCATAATCTAGTGCTGTATATTCTTGTGTTACGCTCACTAAAGAGAATAATGATTGTGTACTACTAACCTTCATTGCTTTACGTAGTGGTTGTAGATTATTTAAACTACTTGTTAAAGTATTCTTAACTGTTGTTAAAAGCCCTGCCATTAGTAGCCCCCATAGTTGTTATATAATGTTTCTCTTACATATAATTCAACAAGGCCACTCAAATCATCATATATGTTATAAATTGTATATTCAACATTATCAATAGTAACAATAGATTCAATAGCTACTACTGAAATGTCTTTTTTATTAATTGAAATAAAAGTTTCTGTACTTTCAATCATGCCTTGAGTACCGCTATCAATGACAACGGGGCGTACATCTACAATCCCTGTAAATGTCGCCCCGTTAATTTCAATAGGTTGACCAAAGGCATTTAGGAAAGTGGAATCAATTTGATTACTTGTAAAATGCCTCATAGTTAGTCCTCAATTATGCTTTGATTTTGATTTGTACAAAGTCTTCTTCGCGAGCGATTGCAACATCTAACCATTGGTGAGACCAAACGATCATGGTTTGCTCAGAACGTTTTGTAGTTTCGTCAAAATCTAGTTCTTGACCTTCTACCCAGTTAGCGAAAATAACAGAACGGAAATCACCGATTAGTACTGTATCTTCTGCAACTAGAGTGCTTTCAATCACACGTACTTCGTCGTTTAGCCACATGTCATAACGATGACCAGCTACCATTGCTACTGCTGCAACGTTGTTTAGTACTGGAGTTTGACGTAGTTTAGCTAGAGTTTTTGGGTGAACGATTGCAACACAATCATTTACGCTCACATTTGCAGTGCCTAGTGCAGCGATAGCACCTTGTACGTCTGCTTCGGTTAGAGTGCCGGAAGCGGCAGTTTCGATTACTGGAACGGTAGCTTGAATTTGTGCGAATACAGCTTGTTCAAGACCATTAGAGCAATAACGGAGAATTTCATCAGTTACATAACGATCGATGTTAGAGTTTGAGAGACGCATTGCTTTCGTAACTGGAATACCAGCAGCAAAGTGACGTGGTTTTAAAGTTACTTTGTCAAATCCAGCAATTGATAACGAAACTGGTTCGTCTTCGCCATAGAATTTAGCAGCAGGAGCCACACCTGTAGATTTTGGTACTGCTAGGTTTCCACGTCCAGCTAGACCACCATATACAGTAACAGGTAATGTGCCTAATACTGAACGAGATAAAAGAGTACGGATATAATCATCTGTAGTCTCAGTTTTAACAGCACCAACAGCAGTAACAGTACTGGTAGTATCATTCACACCACGAACCATTTGATTTAGGTCGATAGTATAACCTTGATGTCCACGCTCAAAACCGTCTAGTTTAGATGCATCTTCCATTGCAGATTTAATTAGAGTTTTTTTCATTGTTTCGATTTCCTTATCGATTGGTTTATTATCTTTATTTAGTGTGCGTTTGAATTCCTCCACGCTAATGCCACTATTGATTGCTTCGTCTACATTGACATCTAGTACTAAAGCTATTGATTGAAGTTCGCGAACACGTTCATCTTCTTCATCTTTATTTAGTGATTCTTTAACAGCATTTACGATAGAATCTTTATGTTGTTCGAAAGAGCGTTCTAAAACATCTTCTACAGATAATTCTTCTCCTACTTGTACTTCTTGTACTTCTTGTACTTCTTGTACTTCTTGTACTTCTTGTACTTC
>NZ_JAPUEW010000010.1:88418-115029 GCF_027492335.1 Klebsiella sp.
CTTGTACTTCTTGTACTTCTTGTACTTCTTGTACTTCTTGTACTTCTTGTACTTCAGCAGTTTCAATAACTTCTATAGTTTCTTCTTGTTTAACTTCCTTGTTTTGTTCTTCCATTTGATTTTGGTCCTCTAGAGTTAATTCACTATTACTATTTAGTGAGCGACCAACACCTACAGAATTATCGGCTGGAGTACTAACACTACTTATTTCGTATGGTTCCCATTTTGTAATAATTAAATTACCGCCATCCAAGTAATAATCGCGAATGTTATAGCCCACAGATATTTTCGGTCTTATGCCTTCTTGAATCATTCCGAAAATAGTTTGTGCAGTTCCTAATGCACTGAAACGAACGGTTGCACGACAAACTTTATCCATGTCTACACGTGCATTTTCTACAATACCAACTTGATGCATTGCATCATGCTCAATTAATAAAGGAGCACCGTTGTTTAGTCTATTTAAGTCTACATTCTCTGGTGAGCATAGAAGGATTTCATTATAAAAATTATCTTCTATTTTTCTGATTACTGGTTCTTCGGAGGCAAATGAAAGCTCTACAGTACGATCCGTTTCGTTAATTGATTTCTCAATCTGTACTAGATTGATCGCCCTCTTCTGATTCTTGTTCAGTTCCATCTATATTTTCTTCCTTATCCATATTTCTTTCTTTTTGTATTTCCTCCATTACAATTGCAGGGTCATAACCCATTTCACTAATAACCATTTGACGAGATTTAAGACCAGAATCTATTGCTAGTACTTCAGTCTGTAAGTCTTTATATGGGTCCAGAGAAATAGCTTTTGTTTGAACATATTGTGCATGAGTTAATTTATCAAAATCGCTAAAGCTTAAACCACTTAGCTCAGGATTATTTATCATTGCAGACTTTAGCCACTCAATATAAAGAGGTTTAAGTACAGAAACAATTAGAGCATTGGTACGAGTCTTGAAAGTACTTTGTTGTAATTTATCTGTTAGTTTTGCCGCACTAAATGATGCATTACTAGTATCAGACGTTAGAGCTTGTTTAGTTATATCTAATCCCATTGCAATCATCATTAATTGGTTGTCAACAAATTCGCTAATACCATCAGTAGATTGATTTGGATTTACAGTTTTAATATCTTGTCCTGCTTGTAGTTCTACAATTGCAGCAGGATTTAGATAATCTTGGTCATAATATGATGCACCAGAATCATCTGTTATTAAATCTACTTCATCACTATCTGGGTTTGTAATAAATGCCATTGCACTAGCTGCAACCTTACGACATGTGATAGCGGCAGTCATAAATTCTTCAAGTTCTTTTAGTTCTTCTGTACCAGCATGTACGTCTGGTATACCACGTTGTTGTGTTGGGAAGTCTAATTGATATAGATGGAATATTTGCTCTTCTGGTACACGTTCACGATTACCTAAATCATAGGTGTAGGTGATTGGATTATAACGAGTAATCCAGTATGCAAGAGGTTTATAAGTACTGCCATCATACTCAATGCCATTTGATACAAAGTTACCATTATCAAAGTACTGGTTATTATAAACACCAAGACGCATTGAATCTATAATCTCAACTTGTGGTAAACCATTCTTTGTTTTATGAATACGTATAAAACAATCACCATCAATTGCACGGGTACGTTCTACTAAACGAGTAAAAGTACTGATATCCATATCACCAGCACGACTAAACGCATGTGGATTCTCTGCCCAATTATAAAACTCACGTTCTAATAAATGGTTTATATCCTGATTTTCCTTTTCATCATCTGATACGTGAACACATGGACGTATATATAGACCTTCTGCACCAGTTACACCGGCAGTGTTAGTACTGATATATTTCTTAACAATACCATTCTCAAGTGCTAATTGGCGTGATACTGCAACACTCGCTGGGAGAGCTTTATTGATAATTGCATTAATATTACCTGCCTGACTACCACCACTGAATCCAAAAGAAATAATTGGAGAGTTATTACCAAGAGAAAGAGTACTTTGAATAGAACGCTTCATTGGGTTATTTCTCATTAGTGGTTCTTTGGTTCGCGTGATTGTCAATGGAACCTTAGCAGGTTCTTCTTTTTTCTTTTTAAACCACATTATCTCCTCCCTCTAAAATTAGTTATTGATTTGATTGGAGAACCAGCAGATGTGTAACCTTTCATTGATGACATCAAATCATTTGCACGTTCTACATACATCTTGCGTAGCTTCATTAATGCTTCACTACTTTCATAGGTAAGAGATTTGTTTTGTATAGATTGAGAAATCACACCACCATTTGTTGCTCTTTGAATAATAATCGTGTCAATCTCATCAATGATTTTTTTGAGATTGTTGTATGCCGATGCTTTACTAGTTGGATCTACTAATTCGAATTGATGAACACCATATTCTTTAGGACTATCAATAATTGCAGTCCATATACCTACTGACCAATTATTGGTATCTATAGATTGGAATGGATAAGTATATGATGTTTTAACACCAGAAGGATCGATTAAATCAACACTTGTACCTTCTGGATAATCGAAAATAATAGATTCACCTTTAATAATATCTCTGGTAAGTTTTACTTTTCTTACTACTGCCATTATTTAATTTCCTTATTTGAAAAATCCTTTATTTCTTGAATGTCGTACAGTCTTACGTTTTGTAGATGTAACCGTACTAGATTCTTCTTTATTTACTTGTTCTTCTGGTTTATTTATTTTTTCTTTTTGTATTGCATTAAACTCACGTAGTTTACGGAATGGATGTGAACCAAGTTTTGCTAGGTACCAGTTAAAACAAATTAAGGCATAGTTTAAACAGTCGAGTGCTTCATTACGCTCACTACTTATCTTCTTAACCCATACCCAGTTACCAGCTTTAATAACCCTCTTCTCTGAGGTTAGTTGCATAAAGTAGTCATCAGGTAAGGAGTGAGTGAAATGTATTTGCACTTCTTTGCTGGTGTCATCAGATACTGCACGGTTAACTAACTGTCTAATATTTGATTTACCTAGGTTAACGTTTAGGTTAATTAGACTATGACCAGAAGTACGAGACTCTTTGAATAATGGATTAGTTGCAGATGCACCACCTTTGATCGGTTTGAATATCTTAGATGATGAACAATAGCGATAGACTGTATTTGTTGCATTACCATTCGATGAGTCAACATAACCTGCCAGTACTTTAAGTGGTTTACCAGATACTGTCTTAAAGTTAATCTGAGAGAATGCCGTTAGTTGATTCCATGCAGGTGCTTCAATCTTTGTACAATCGATAGAGTAAATTGAACGGTGGTCAATCACATAAAGATTCTTTTCACTAATACCAAGTGTAGTTATTTCTAATCTGTCTAATTGCTGGTCTACTCCAAGTACCAACCCAAGAACATCGTCGGGTATATTCTCAATATCTAAAGAAGAATCACGTAAGTTCTCAAGTAATACTAAATCATGCTCTGTATTTTCTTTGTCTATCCAGGGCAGACCAAGTACGTTGTTATAGAATGATGCAAGGTCAAATGTATAATGTGCTTCGGCAAAGTCCTGTACTATAGATTTAATACTATTAATTGGAGAGTATAGGCGTGAGATATGATACCCCATGATATCCTCTACTTCCTGATTGGTAACAATCCATTCTCCCTTCTTAATCATTCGAACACGTTCTGCTTCACTGATTTCTTTATCACATTCTGGACAAACTAATCTTGCAGTCTCTGCATCAGGAATACGACGACGACCACCATCGATAATCTTCCAATCGAATTTGACATTATCAAATACTAATTCGTGCGAATAATTGCAGTGTGGGCAAGGTACATAAAACTTCTGTTTATTACTTTGCTCGTACTGTTGACTGATTAGGTCATTCTCATCAAGTGGGGTCGAGCACACCATAATGAGTGGGTTACTAAAAGCCTTTGTACGCTGTTCTGCGAGCTTTAATGGGTTTCCCTCATCACCATCTGCATCTACGTTTGAAACTTCGTCTAAGAATACTCTAGGTGCTGTGAGACCGCGTAGTTGTGCACTACTCCCAAGTGTTAGAAAGTACGTAAAGGTCCCATCAAGGTTTTGTTGTGTCTTGTCGTTATTCGTATAGTTCTTATCATTCTTATTACTGACAAGATTCTTAAGTACTGGGCACGCTTCAATGACTGATTGCCATTTTCCTGTTCTAAATTTTGAAGTAGTACCGGCTGTTGCACCTGCAAAGATTTGGTTACTTGGATCATTTGCGAGAAAGTAATACATCGAGTTTTGTAGTACTGTTGTTTTTAATAATTGTGCACTACTCATGAGTACAATCTTACGTACTCTTGGATTTGTAATATCGTTAATTGGTTTCTTTTGGAATTCGAATAGCTTTACTTTTTGACCTTGTAATTGACCATCTGGAAATACAAGATTATTCTCTACCCACTCTGCCGGATTCTGTTTCTTTGGTGGTAATATTGCCTTCACTGTTTTCTTCAGCAGCTTCATTAATTTCGTTTTCGTACTCATATTTAAACATCCCTATTCCTTCTAATGATTCGTCTATCTTTTCCTGTAGACGTGTTTTTAATTCTATTGCATCTATTGATTCGAACAGTTCTACGTAAGAACTAGCAGGAATACTGCGTAGTACTTGCCTAATAGAATTAAAATACTGAGATAGTAATTTTTCAATCTCAGCCACATTAATTAACTCACCACTTAATTCACGTAGTTCCAGTTCTTTCATATCTGCTTCTGCTTCAAGCTTGCGTAGAGTTGCTTTTTGTATTTGGACTTTAGTATCGCCACTTCGAAGTGGTTCAATGATGTTTGCAAGTAGCCAGTCGTCTACAAGCTTTTTAGGCCAAGTGATATCAAGACCTTTACCAGACCAAATACGGCTTACTGTACTGTTCTCTACCCCAAATCTATCTGCAATTTCTTGCCACGTATAACGAGTACCGTCGTCTTTATTGTGTCGTGCCATAATTTATTCCCTCGGTTTCTGTACTAAACAGATGTTAAACTTTTGTTTGTTTTATTAAAAAAATCTCACGAATTTTTATTATACTTCGCGGCGAAAACTCGTATTGGTTAGGGTGTGCAGGAGGACCCATAATATTATTTATACACCAAGCATTGCTTATTTTTAACTCTGAATTATTGTTCAAAGTTACGGTTAGACACTAGTTATTGATTAAATGCGTGATGGGATTCATGCGAGGGGTTAAAGGGTAAGGTATAGTATACGCACTGTATAGATCATCAGTTCTATACGTCTTGCCAGATGGAATTGTTAAAATGTAAGCATGAAACTCCCTTATAGTAGTTGTCTCTAAGGGAGTTTCATGCTTATACTAATGTACTCACACCCTCACCCACAATTAACAAACCTACCCATTGTGAGAGTGTGAGTACTGCGTTAATGTAACATAAATCCTTTGCATATCAAGATCACTCATTAGGAGAGTCTATGTTAAGTATCTTAAAAACTATATTCCAATGGGCAATTGGAATATTTATCAGTTTAGATGAGAAAACAAAAAAGAAAATCATTGATCAATTAATAGAATTATCTGTGGTTATCTTGAAAAGTATGTGGTTCCAAAAACAAAAATCTAATGAGGGAAAGTAGCATGGATAGTAAAGAGTTAGTTATATATAAGAATTCAATCTCATCAACTGAACTCGAGAAGACTACACAAGAAATTACTAGTCTCATTCCAAATATATCAAAAAAAGATAAATTTGCTACATCTGTCGTAAATGTGATAAGGAGTGAAGAATTTATTACAGAGCTTGATAATGAAATAGGCTCTATCAGAGAAAATGAAAATGAAGAACAATTCATCGCACGCGGTAAATCGATAGTAAAAAAAATACTTTATCGTAAATTCAACATTAAGTAGTTTTTTAATCTATTATAAATGGATATTTTATAAAAGAGTATAACATGGCAATTCCAGAATCTTTTTTTAAATACCTCAGCAGTCAAACAGTTATTACTGTATTGCAAGATTTCACTCTCAAATATTCAAACACTTTAGAGTTTAACGATCCATTTGATTACAATCCAGCGTTAACAACTGATGGTCTTTCAAAATTTATAAGCAGGGTTGGTAAAAATAACAGTATTAAAGTGTCGCGAAAGTTAGCTACAAATAATATGAAGATTTTAGCTACCGATGAATTTAGACGTCAGGCTTCCCGTGATTTCTCTGTTACATGCTTTAGTAAATCCCCCCATATTGTACCAATGTGGGCACATTATTCCGATTGTCACAGGGGGTGTGTATTAGGCTTTGCAAATGCTTCATTGGAAGATCTTAATGATATGTTATCGAGTTCTGAATGGCTTTGGAATGATTATAGCAGTTATCTAATACCTTATGATGTTAAGTATAGTGACACACGACCAACCATGTTTAATTCAGATGGTATAACTAACTCTCCCGGTACTGGTTTCGATGCATGTTTAATAAAATCAAAAGCCTGGGAGTATGAACAAGAAGTTAGAGTTATAAAAACAAGTAAAGCTGGTATCTATCCTTTCGAAAAATCACAACTTCGCTCTATTAGATTCGGATTAAACATTGATCCTCTTGTCCGAAAAAAAATAATACAACTGGTTACAATGATAAAACATGAGCATAAAATCAGTATTCGTTTATTTGACGTAAAAATGGATCATCGGAAATTTCTATTAAATGATGTTAAATGCTAATTAAAATGTGGTAGGGTTATAAATCCTTTATCCTTACCACATTACAATCTTACTTGATGTCATAATTTAAAAAACTTATACGCTTTTCTTTTCTTTATTCGCTACGTTTATTAATATAGCTTCATCTCCATCCTTATTCCACACTGTTTCATCAAGTCCCCAATAGACAAAATATGCTTTTTTATCACCTGACAAATCGTTAATACTAAACTTGCCTTTTTTAGTATATAATAATACCAAATCTCCACTGTGCAAGGTAATCGCAGGGAGTTCATCAAAATCAAATACATGCCTATGTTTATTGGAAGTTGTTCCATCTCCATGATAGGTAGAATCAGATATCATATAACGCCAAAGGTTGGTAGTACCAGTTGCCGCAAGTGCAATATATTCTTTATCTAAGTCACCATGTTCTTTCACATAAATAATTGTTAAACTCATTGCTTAACTCCTTTATGTTATAAAGTATCACACAGCCTTTTTATCAATGAACAAGTTTCATACCTAATATGAACGGTGTCAAGTGGATAAAGCTTTCAATATCACATTTCGTAAGCTATCAATTTCATGATAGTACTCTTCATCTTCCGGTATATGGTCAATGTGCCATGCAATTTCACGCTTAGTACCATCTCGTGTTTCAATCATGAGTTCAATCTCATCTCTTGTTTCAAATAGGTAAGGAGTTTCAATCCTTACATGGTCATCAACGTATAGAGCATAGTAGCCATTATCATATTGTTGTAGTGTAATCATATTAATATCCTTCTTTTTATATTGTATTTAATCCTTATGGTATCTTTTATTGCAAGCGTGTTCCTACTAAGATACCATAATTCAATCCTTTCTTAATGTGAACAACTATGAAACTTTTGAACAACATACTCCTTTGCACTGTATTAGTTCTGTTCATTATAGCCATAATAGTTTTTATTAAAATTTTCATTCATGGGGTTAGTACTATGGAAATTGGAAGTGGAGCTGACTGGGTAAGTGCAGTATGTGCTTTTGGTACACTCTTAGTAGCGTTGTTTGCTTATGAGAAAGCTAAAAATATATTTAGTGAAAAATGGAATGAGGAAGACACAATTATAATATTACAAGTTAATACTCATCTACATGAACAAGGGTCTTTGATGACTCAATTACATCAATTATACGAAAGATTGTCTGATGATTACTCTTCGACGAACTCACCGTACCTTCTTTTAAAGCATTATGAGTACTTCTCTATCAAAGTTTCTGAGTTTCATAGTAGCAATATCGTTTTACAACATCTAATTTATAGGCTTGACAAAAGAAAAATAAACATGACAAAAACACCATTAATAAAAAATATTTCTAAAGAACTCAGCGAAGCATATAATAAATTGAGTTTAAAATGTAGTGACATAACTTCAGTGTTATTTCATGAATTGCACAAACATGATAACGAAATCACCAATGAAATGATGAAGAGATTGCGACAAAAAATTTATAACAGAACGGAGGTTAACTCTTATTTTTCTAAATCCTACAATTTAATACGAGAGTTCAACACAGACTCATTTTAACCTTCGACTGTGTTGCAAAAAAAATACTTATTTTTTTATTATAGGAAATGTGTACATGAGAGTTTTCCAGTTGCTCGCAATTATAATTACTATATTTGCCATTGGTGTAAGTTTATCCTTAATCAATAATTACATTCCGTTTGATGTTGGTAATACATCAGATGTTGTTAGTGCTTTATGTAATTTATTAATGGCAGTATCCGCTGTCTATGCTGCCTTTAATGCGAAAAGTTGGATTACTCAATCTCATTACGATCACGTAAAAGACTTTCTAAAATCGATGACATTAGTTAATGATGAGCTTTGCAAATTTTTTTATAATAGTACCGGTGGGAACCTTGAATTTTATTTAGCATTACATAAATTCAAACCAGCTGATGAGCAAATAAAAATCATTAGTCTAAATTTAAATCCAAAACAAAAAATAGAATTAAAGAAAAGATATGATGAATTCAAAGAAAATACAATCAACTCATGGATTGAAGCACGAGATTACTCCCAAGACCCTGACCATGAGTATACTGTATATCCTGATTTCTATGAATATCTTTATAAACTTGTTTAATTATGTGAGGGGCTTCCCCCTTCTTTCTTACAGCGTATTTCATTACTTATCTGACCATCAGTACTAGTATATAAATTCCCATAATAATAACCATCAGCATTAAGATAATTAACGACATTAATTTCTAAGTAGTTTTCGTTATCTTTATCAGTTGCATACTTATACATTCCATATGGAACAGGATTTTTTTCTATACTAATATTAGTATAATATGTTTCATCAGTACGCAAAATTGCACCTCTGATATCAGTACAAACAAAGTCAGGCATGGCTGCATTTGCTACTGGTATAAAAAAAACAAATAATAAAATTACAATTTTCATGTTTTCTCTCATTGTTGGGTTTAATTACATTTTAACATTTATCAGTACTGTAATCATTCATTTCCTTTTGTACTGTGTTGTCCGCGTCGGGGGGCATCCACTTCTGTGAAGGTACATCTTAGTGAGCTTCAACAGCGAACGACCCGACAAGGGAGTTTGCGACCGCGTAGTTACTCAAAGAGACGGTAGGCCAAAATACTTTGTGGGGGTTGTTACTTGTAGTAGTACTTCTTTTGTTTGAGCGAAAGCGAGCAAGGAACAGGGCGTGTTTTGAGGTAGTTTACTGCCGAAAAAACGCAAGTTCTGATCTAACGATTGAGTTTTATAGAGACTAACGAGCAACGCGAGTTAGGCTCTCTGAGACTGAATAGTCAGTAAGTCAATTACTTTAAAGTTAATGGGTATGGGTTATATTATATTAAGTTACGGTTATTCATTTACATGACCAAAACATGCATAAAGCACTGATTTATAAGCACTTTTAATGCATAGATATTCATCAATAACCGTAATAACCGTATTGGAGCCATTTTTAATACGGTTATAGTTACGGTTATTAATATAAAATAAATCAGACACTTATATTTTATCGTAACTGTTCAATACGGTTATCATTTCATTTTTGCCAATAAATCAATAACCGATTGTGCATCTACACCCTGTTCTAATAGTGCCTGTACTGCCTTTACTTGGTCTTCAGTAAGTGGATTTTTCTTCACATACTTACTTAAACCATTCATCGTTGTACCATCATTTAAAATCTCTTCAAATGCCTTAGATACTTCAGTACAGATACGCTTATACTTTTCTGCTGAAGATTTCCCTTTTGGATAGTCCTTACCTTTTATTTGACGGTAGTTCTTTAGATATAATAGTACTGATTCCTCACTAATTTCTGGAGCATTTTGTACAATATAGTATACATCTTCTTCTGGCACTCTGTTTATACCTAAAAAAGTACTATCCTGGATGAGTTTACGCATTACTGTTTTTGCTTCTGAACATAGTACTGTTAATGAAATTTTATCTAATTCGTTTCTTACGCGTAGATTGTCATGATTGATTGCTTTTCTTGCCATGATAAATACTCCTGTAAAAGATGTTTATTTATTGGCCTGTAGTATTTCCAGCACTCAGGCCATTTTTTATTTTGATTTTTGTAATAGTACCGGACTAAGTTTTGGATATGCTTTGTATTGCTGAGATAGTTTATAGATATATGACTTACGCCCAGTAATATAAGCGGCATGAGCTTCTTCTATCGTTGGGTATGTTCCAAACTTATAAACTCGCTTCCCGAATTTTGCCTGTGCTTGATAGCCCTTACGATTAACAACCACACCAGTTGATAATGATGTTGGTACTTTACGGAACAATTGATTTACGTCTCTTGGTACAAAAATACAATTATCGGGGCTGTACTCATTCCCTCCTAATATGTCTTTATCTAAATGCCATCCATCAACAACATTATCAATATACCAGTAGTAAAAGTTACTAAACAGATACCAATCATCGCAGATGGTAACAGTGCTATAATTACTATTATTACGTACTCTTGAATGGTAGTTGTTCCATACTCGTAATGCTTCTTTTACACTTGGTAGTTCCTGACCTTTTAGGTCATTTATTTTTTCCTTTTTCATAATTCATCCATGAACATAAGTACTTCATCCTGAAGTACTGCTAATACTTTTCTAAAGTGAAAGTATCAAACCCTTACTTACCTAAAATAGTATATTGCTGTATTAAGTACTGTATAGCTGAACTGACCGTCTTTGCTTTACCAGATTCAACTATTGATTTTAAAGTTTGCGATTGCGATTGAGTCAATCGAACTCCCACACTCGTTGTTTTATTTTCTTTCATAAGATTCCTTTGTTTAACATTTTCCATTTTTCCCCACACGAAAAAAGAACCCCAATGCCACTACGGGTACTTGAAGGAGAAATATTCATTACATAAATTTAGAGATGAAATGCTCAACTCTTTATATTATTTATCCTTTATATTTAAAAGGACGTCGTAATAAGCATATTATAGGATATTTTTTTCACTATGTCCCATGTATTTATATTATAGCACATTACCTTTAATTATTTCATTTATATTTAGTGCTGGATACGTAATCACTGCCGATATTAAGCAATTAACTTCATTAATTAATTCGTGTGAGATTTTGTGAGTGAAAGTCTCTGTACATTCACGGTATCCCTCATCCGTTAAAGGAAACTCGCTTTTGTACACGTGAGTGTCAATAGGTGAATCCCACTCTTCAGTGGGGTCACGACGAAAGATGTGTATACGTTCTACTGTGATCTTATCTGTGAAGTAGTACTGAGTAATGAACTCTTCTTTTGAACCTTCCCGCTTCATTAGAATCCGTAAACAGCTACCTTTCTTTGTATGCACACCCACATCATACTCACCAGACAACAATCCTTTTATCTTGTTGATTTTATGTATTTTTTCTTTACGTTTCATTTTTATTCCTCATCTTGATACCACATGCTAACGAGTGAAAAGTGAGAATTCAAGGAATCTAAATCTTTTTTCTTGCATCAATAGGCCAGGTATGGTATTGGACCTTATCTTTACAAAGTGTACTTTCTAAATAGTACAAAATCATTTACTCTTTTGTACTTTCTAAGTAGAACAAAATGATGTTTGCAATTACTGATATGAATAGATAAATCATAAACCCAATGAAAACGTACTCAATCAAACCAGTAACCATAACTAAAAAACCAACTGATAGTACTAACGCCGTAGCAATCCAATCAAACATGTATACCTCCTTGTACTTCTTATCAAAATATTTATCAAATATCTTAAAAAGAGCAACTATTTGATTGATTTGACCGCACTTTCAACTACTGACTGCCATATATCCAATGCAAGCTCATCCCATTGACTCATATTATTTTTCTTGAGTTCCCATTCACCTTTAAGCATATCTATGGTCATCATGTCTGATTCGAATACTAAATCATTAGATATATGTGAACGGGAAAGTAATGTACCATCCTTACCATCTATGATAAACAAATGTGAAATTACATCCGTGAAGTACTGCACCATCACATATAAAATATCATCAACTCGTTTAACTCTAATTTCTTTAATTACCTTCCTTAAATATATGTTATATTTCTCACGTAACTCGACATTATCTTGTTCTGTTAATTTACTGACATCAATTTCAATATCTTCAATAACGTTATTATTAGTTAATGTTGTGAGTTCTGATTGTAGCTTATCTTTCTCTTTGTTCTTCTCTCTTAATGCCTTGGATAATGCGACTATCTCAATAGTACTACCAGATGTATTCAGTAGCCCTTCAATTTCATCATATTCAGCATTTACTACTGCCAGTTCATTTCTTAGATTGTTTACATGACCATCACTTACATTTTTATTAGTATATATTTCTTTAAAGTCAATACCTTTTAAATTAACAATCATTGCCTCTTCAAATGTTGAGTACTTAATCAAACGACTATCACATGAACCAACTTTTGAACGTTTACCTATACAGCGTAAATAATTACCTCTTTCAGAAAAGTGACCAACTAATGCTTCCCCACATATTTCACAACGAACTAATCCATTGAATAAGGATTTTTGTTTTGATGAAGTTCTAACACTTTTGCTTAATTTATTTGTATCAATTTTTCTTTGCACTAAGTCAAATATATCAGTTTCAATTATAACTGGGTATATTTTTATCGCCCTTTTTTCTCTTTCTTCCTGTGTTTCGTTTGCTTTTTTCTTTCCACGTTGCCACCCAAGTAAACGCTTATCTCGTAGCATCATATTTATAAAATTAGTACTATATACCCCTCCATCATGCTTCCCTCCCTCCTTATTCAACTCTCGTACAATTGACGTCACACCAACACCATTCATATACATATCAAATACACGTTTTATTTTATTGACATGTTCTGTTCTTGTTAAATATTCGTTGTTTTTAACTTCTAACCAATATGGGACATTACGGCTTATAGCAATCCCCTCTTCTACTGCTTTCCGTTTTATGTTGGCCCAAGATTTCACTGCCATTCGTGATTTGCGTTTACTTTCTTGGTAAGCACGTTCAATGCTTGTAGATAACTGTGTTAGTTTATGATCCAGCTTGTAGCTAAATATTTGGCCTGTCTCTACTTCAATAATGTCAATGTTACGCTTGATTAGAAACGTAAATTCATCAATTGCATCATACCCTTGCTTGCGACTGAACCTATCCACACTCTCGATTAGTAAACATCCAGAAGTAATTTCACCGCTTGCTACACGATTCTTAAACTTACCAATAGATCCCTTCGTAAAGTTGTGTCCTTTAAAGCCACTCAAACCGGAGTCCTGTTCTAAAACCTCATAATCATGGGGGTCTAACTGATATCCCAACTCCTTGGGCAACTCCGCATCTTCAAGAAAATCCATAAGAGTATGGACTTGCCGCTCAATCCCAAAACCATCGCTTTGTTGCAATGATGATACGCGAGTGTATATGTATGCCTTAACCATGAGTTACTCCAAGTACTATGTTTGTATTAATAGTACTATATATACCCACACCATCGTGCAAACCGTTGCCATTTTTTCTCTCCTTTCCGGCCAATGACTCAATACTGAGGATAGCAAATTCTTTCAACGTACATGCTTGGGCAATACGCCATAATGTTGGCGAAAACGAGCGGTAAAACGCGATCCGCACAGGTAGCCGCTGTTTAGCGCAATTTCACCAATGGGCCGCGACGTCGACTGTAATTGCCCCAGCGCGTAGGCCATACGCACCTCTTCCACTATCTGGCGAAAGCTCCGGGACTCCTGTTGCAGGCGGCGGCGCAACGTCGATTCGCCCAGAAATAGCATTTTAGCGACTTTCGCCACACTCCACGTCTCGGCTGGCGACAGCATAATAATTTGCCTGACCTGACCGGTTAGATCCTGCTGCCGCTCATTGAGCAGGGGTCCGGCGTATCCTGCCTGATACAGCGCCAACAGCAATCCCATTGCCTGATGATGCTGTAACTGGGCGGAAAGCCCTCCGCGTACTGACTGCAGGACGTTCTGCCACATAAACGTCAGTTCAGGGGCCAGCGGCGCGCACAGCGATGTCAGACGCCCGGTCTGCGGCTCGTTCATATAGAGAGCCTTAAAATCCGCCAGCAGTTCAGGAGTTAATGAAAGAAGATCGGAGCAAAACAGTCCGTTTTCCGGCTGATTAATCACTTCAAGCTCAACATCGGCAGGCAGAATAATCAGCTGCTGCGGCGTCGCCAGCATCTGGCTGGCTCCCTGCACAATCACCTTACTGCCGCGGTTTACCCGACATAGTGCAGGTGAAAACAGCGTGACGCGGTGCAGCTTGCATAATCGCCGGGTGGTGATTTCCGACGCCGTTAAAGTATTATGCTGAAAATTGATACGCCGCATCAGGCTACCCTTATTTGTTTATCGCCCGGCCATCGCTGTTAATTCCGCGCTGGCGATTACGTGGCTATGCAACATAAAACCGACTAACGCTCCGCTAGCCTGGGCATCAATAGGTAATGTCGGCGTATCAAGCGCCCACACCGTAAACCGATAGCGATGTGGTTTATCCCCGGCAGGAGGACACGCGCCGCCAAAACCCGCATAACCAAAGTCATTACGCCCTTGTACCGCTCCAGCTGGCAGTTTAGCGTTATTTTTGTCACCAGCGCCAGCAGGCAAACTCGCCACCTGTTCGGCGATATTGACGACCGTCCAGTGCCACCAGCCGCTGCCAGTTGGTGCATCCGGGTCGTAAGCGGTCACTGCAAAACTGCGGGTACCCGCAGGAGCATTTTTCCAGGCGATTTGCGGCGAGATATTTCCGCCTGAGCAGCCAAAGCCGCCAAACCAGTGCGCCTGCGCCAAAGTCGCACCTTCGCGCATATCCGCACTGCTGACGCTAAAGGGGGCGGCAATCACCACGCCGCTCATCATAGACATTATCGCTGCCGCTAATGTTAATTCTGTTTTCATTGTGTTTTCCTCCATGCGTGAGGAAAGTACTGTAAGATCCTGGCGTGATTTTTATTGTGCCAAAGCGCCTGTGTTTTGTGCCGAAACGCTCACCTGTCAATACCGGTGGAATGGTGCTTGCATCGGCCACTTGTGCTAACCTACGCGCCATTTTTCGGTGCCGACATCTCCGTTGCTTAAAGGTAGCCCCATGACAGATTCCGTTTTCCCCCGCTTAGTGTTAACCAAAGGACGCGAGAAATCCCTGCTGCGTCGCCATCCATGGATTTTCTCCGGTGCTGTCGCCCGGATGGAAGGTAAAGCCCGTTCCGGTGAAACCATCGATATCGTTGATTCGCAGGGAAAATGGCTGGCCCGTGGGGCGTTCTCTCCTTCTTCACAGATCCGCGCCCGCGTCTGGAGCTTTGATCGCGATGAAGCCATCGATAACGCCTTCTTCGAACGTCGCCTGCAGCAGGCGCAGACCTGGCGCGAGTGGCTGGCGGCCCGCGACGGCCTTGATAGCTATCGTCTGATTGCCGGTGAATCCGACGGACTGCCGGGCGTCACTATCGACCGTTTTGGCGACTTTTTTGTTCTGCAACTGCTGAGCGCCGGTGCGGAATATCAGCGTGCGCCTATCGTTAGCGCGCTGCAAACGCTGTTCCCGAACTGCTCTATCTACGATCGCAGCGACGTCGCGGTGCGCAAAAAAGAGGGTTTGGATCTGGCGCAGGGGCCGGTCGTCGGCGAACTGCCGCCTGCCCTGCTGCCGATTACCGAACATGGTATGCAGCTGTTGGTGGACATTCAGGGCGGTCACAAAACCGGCTATTACCTCGACCAGCGCGACAGCCGTCTGGCGACGCGTCGCTATGTTGCGGATAAACGTGTGCTGAACTGCTTCTCCTATACCGGCGGTTTTGCCATTTCCGCGTTGATGGGTGGCTGCAGTCAGGTGGTCAGCGTTGACACCTCACAGGAAGCGCTGGACGTCGCAAAACAGAACGTTGAGCTGAATAAGCTGGATCTGTCGAAAGCAGAATTTGTCCGTGATGATGTCTTCAAACTGCTGCGCAAATATCGCGATCAGGGCGAGAAGTTCGACGTTATCGTGATGGATCCGCCGAAGTTTGTTGAAAACAAAAGCCAGCTGATGGGCGCCTGTCGCGGCTATAAAGACATCAACATGCTGGCGATCCAGTTGCTGAACCCCGGCGGCGTGCTGCTGACCTTCTCCTGCTCCGGCTTGATGACCACCGATTTATTTCAGAAAATCATCGCCGATGCCGCTCTGGATGCCGGGCGTGATGTACAATTTATAGAACAGTTCCGTCAGGCTGCCGATCACCCGGTGATTGCAACCTACCCGGAAGGGCTGTATCTGAAAGGGTTTGCCTGTCGCATCATGTAAGTTGAAAAGTGGAAAATCTGCCCGCATATAGCAGGTAATCACGTTTCCCAGGAGGTGCTTATGATAGCCAGCAAATTCGGTATCGGCCAACAGGTTCGCCACACGCTCCTGGGTTACCTGGGCGTCATTGTGGATGTCGATCCGGAGTACTCGCTCACAGAGCCAGAAGAGGACGAAATCGCCGCTAACGACGAACTGCGCATGGCTCCCTGGTATCACGTGGTTATGGAGGATGATGATGGGCAGCCGATTCATACTTACCTTGCGGAAGCGCAGCTTAGCAGCGAACTCAGCGACGAACACCCTGAACAACCCTCAATGGATGAGCTGGCGAGAACGATTCGTCAGCAGCTTCAGGCGCCAAGATTGCGTAACTGATCTAAAATCTAAAAACCCGTGCTGCGGGTTTTTTATTGTCTGTCATTTTATTACGGTATCTACCAGCGCCTGGCAAATCAGACTGTTGAACTGTCCGTCACGCTGCTGTTTCTCAGTCCAGCGGGTATTAGCCAGCTTCATTTCACGGGAAATACCTGCGCTAGTTTGCGCTAACTGTTGAAAAAAAGGCCGCAGCATCTTTCCCCCTGGCAGCGACTGGAGTTTAAACACCGGGCTGCCATCAACATAGCGATATGCCAGCACCTTATTCGGCAAGATTATCGCCGGGAAAGCGTGCTGTGCGTAGCTAGCCCAGAAGGCCGCCGCATTATAGCCACGGGAAAAGTTACTCTCGCAAGCAGGAAGTTCAGCTAACGGCGCGATTCTTTTTTCTGCGGGCCTGAACGCATTTTCCATCCAGCGCGCCATCCCTTCCAGATACCATTTTTGTTTAAACACCGCGTAGCCATACTGGTACAAATGGAAAAGCTCGTGGGCAGGGGTAACGTTACGTGCGGGCTGTAGCGCAGCGTTAAGCACAATTTTTAATCCGCAGGGAAGTACAGTGCCATCGTTCATGGTTTCCGCCGCTACGCGATCGAAGGCCAGACCGTTGCCTTTAGGGAGAGTCAGCAGGTAGATATTAATCTGCCGGGCCTGGGCGTAGATCTTCTGCTGCAGCGGTGAATGTAACCCCAGCAGCGTAGTATAAAGATATTGCGCCGCCTGGAGCTGGCTTCCGATATCCGTTATCACATCCGGCACGCCCCCCCCGAGGCTATCCTGCGGATATTGCAGGGCATCCTTACCCTGCAGGCTGTAGTAAATATGAAAATCATCCACCACGTGCACTTTTTCCAGTCGATGCTCGTGGAGCAAAGCACCGGGCACGCAGCGGGAAACCTGCAGCACATCGCGGGCCGCAAGCGGCGAGCAGCAGCAGGATGCCAGCAGCAGCGCGATGATTCGCCTCATCGCGCCTCTGAACGAAATCGAAGAGGACGGCTATCCAACGTTAGCCTCCCGACCAGTGCCGACCAACGGTTCCTCATCATCAACGATCAACCGCTCGCTTGCCTGCTGCCATGCCGCCCAGCGCCTGGCAATGGCGCTGGCGTAATAGCGCTGAGCGTTACTCAGCGCAGCTTGCTGCATACTTTGCTGCAACACTTTGTCGGAGATGACTTTTATCAACGCCGCCGCCAGAGCGTCTTCATCACCGCAGGGCACCAGAATCCCGGCCTGCCTGTCCTGCAGGATATCGCGTGGACCGTATTTAATCGCAAAACTAATCAGCGGCGTGCCGTAGGCCATCGCTTCAACGGCAGAAATAGACTGCCCCTCCTGGGTCGAGCAAAGCACCGTGCAGCAGGCCGCTTTATGCACCAGGGCGATATCCGATGTAAAGCCGTTAATATGGATCACCTGCTCAAGCCCCCACTCCGCCACCTGCGCACTTAAGTTGCGCCGCAGCGGCCCAACACCATAGGTATGCAGCTGCGCGCCAGGGATCGCCGCCACCACCTGGCGAAACGCGCTCAACAGCAAGGTATGCTGTTTCTCCTCTGAATAACGCGCCAGGTAGATCACCGTTTGTGAAGGAATTTTCTGTGGGGCCGCAGGGATATTGCTGTTATCCAGGTGGTTTGGAATCACCGCCATTTGCTTGTGCGGGAACCCTTCTTGTTGCAAGTCTTGCCACTGTTCATCGGTCAGGATAATCAGCGTATCCACAAGATCCGGTTGTTGCAGAATATGCCGGTACGAGCTTTTCAGCTCGCCGTTGGACAACTGGTGATGAGAGTGGATGATAGCGCTCAGCGAGCACGTCATACGCTGGGCTGGGCGCGAGCAGACAAAGTTTTTCCACGTTTTATTCTTATCGACAATAAAGTGCCAGCCCCCTCTTCCCGCCAGCATGGTTTCCAGCATCCAGGAGAAAAATGCTTCCTCTTGCGCAAAGCGTTTTATTTCACCGTTCGCCAGGGCAATTTCAAGATAGCTTAACTGCACATTGGCTTTTTTCTCGTCATAGCATTTACGCAAAAGAATATTCCCCGCGCAATCAAGATAATCCTCAATGATATTTCCCTGAGGGCGCTGCAGATAATTGTTTTTACCCACTGGCAGATCCGCACAGGGATTTACAGCGTGCCTGAGTTCAATATTGCCCGCTAACGGTGCCAGCGCGGTGAGTATCTTCATCTCCCGGCAGTCATTTAACCACTGATAAATATTATAAACCGGCACCTCTTCGGGTAGCGCGCCGCGAGCTTTCAGCGCTTTTACCGTTTTCGGTAACGCGGGATCCCACGTCGTGGTAATCAGCCACGGTACGGTGCGCAGATGTTCGGTAAACAGCTTCGCCCGGCGCATAGCCGCCACTTCGATACCATTGCCAACATCACGCAGCATCTCCAGCAGGAAAACAGGGGTCGCGTTATTCGACGGCAATGCGTTGTCCTGCTGGAGCAGCGGCTTTTTTGCCGCTAAATGATATTTCTGATAGGCGATAAAACCAGAAAGATAGTGTTCCACGTCATCAATTCGCACGCGATAGCTGTGGTGGCGAATAAAGAAGCTGTTGACGATCCGCGCGGGATTTTTAAAGAACATCGCCAGTTCGGGCCAGAAAAAGCCGTTCAGCAGATAGCGAGCGCGGGTTTCCAGCGCCTGCCAGAACTTCTGCTGGTCAAAATCATTCAGCAAATGCCGATGCTCCGGCGACGCATCCAGCCGGGTCACCATTTCAGACGCCGCCATCATAAGTTCAAGCAGCGTAGGATAGGTCGTGACGCGATGAAGTACGAAATCAAGATGATCGCGCACGTTGCTCAGGCCAAAGCGGAAGTACTTCTCTTCCGGGCGAAAGCGGGTCAACTCGTTGACGCAGTAGCTCAGCCAGTGATCGTGATGCTGCCAGTGTTTATTTTTAATGAAGTACGCGAAGGCTTTTTCCACCATCTCCAGCCACTGCGGTTCTTTGGTCAGGCCGTACAGGCGCATTAAGGCAAAAGCGGCTTCACCATCGTAATAGATGATGCGGAATTTGGCTTTCAGCGAGAGATCTTTGCTGTTCAGTACATGGGCAAACTCGCCGCTGAGCGGATCCTGCATAAACGCAAGCCCGGTCGCCAGTTGCGCCATCAGTGGCAGATATTGCCTGTCCCCAGTGACTTCGGTGTATTTCACCAGCGCCAGAACGCTGACGGCGTTGCCGCCGAGTTTGATCTCATCGCCAGTGTCACAGAGAAATGCGGCCTCGCGGCCATCGTCCAGCGTGCGGACTTCAATCAGGTGACTCACCAGATACGCAATCGCCCGGTCTATCGCCTCACGCACCGCAGGCTGGCGCGTGGCCTCCCAGCCTTCAATCAGCGAATAGGTGGAACTGGCATGGCGCAGCGCGTTATAAGAGCGAACTGGCCGGTCGAAACAGGGAAACCAGCCGTAATGATAGAGGCCGTCTTTCTTCACCTGGCGGGCTAAATAATCGGTGCCTTTTTTAATCACCTCGCCCAGGTACTCATCCTGCCAGTTTTCACCAATCGCGCGATAGCCGGAGCCCCGCCCGTCATGTTCAATCACTTTTGCGCCAAAGCGATCGCAGAAGACGCCCTGAGTTTTGAAACGCCAGAAAGGCTGTTGCGGGTCTTCTGGCCAGTTGAGCTCTTGTTTAAACCGCCGCTGGGCGTAGTTTTGCAGATTAACGCTATTCGGCGCGACCACGCCGTTATCACCATCATAAAGCAGCGCGTTTCCGGCAATCTCTTGTTCGAGCATTGCGCAGCTAAACTGCGGGTCAAAAGAGAGGCCGAAGCGGAAATAGTTGCGCTTGGTAATGAGGAACTTTTCACTGAGCGATTGCCAGCTCAGCTTTTCAACGCTGTCCACCACGTCGACGCGCAGCCATTGCGGCTCGTTGTCTTGTTTCTTACGCCACGCTTGCAAGGCCCGAGCCCCTGACAGCCAGGCGAGATCAAAGCTGGTTCCTGTCGCTATGTGCACATGCGCACGCTCTTTGCCATCGCTGACGCTAAAGAAGATAACCCATGCCGGATAATCAGAGGGCAATGCGGCGGATGTTAATTTTTTGGCCTGAAAGCAGGCATGTTGTAGTAAATCGCTTAGCGCCATCTTTCCCTCTCCGTATATTCAAAACTGCATTGCATGTTTAAAAAATTATTATTAGTGACTGCCGACCAACCCGTTTTGGATATTGCGCCACATTATTGTCGGGTGGCGGCTTACGCCTTACCCGACCTACGAAAACTGCATTGCGCGCTATTTCCCCGGAGGCGGTGCTGCCGCACCTGTCCGGGCTACCGGCCAGCAGACGTCTGTAAACCCGTAGCCCGGTCAGCGCAGCGCCACCGGGAAGAGGTTCGCACTTTAATTAGCGTTCCCTTAAAGCTTCTTTCGCCCGATTAAACGGTTTAACCAGATAATCCATCACCGTTTTTTCACCGGTCTTAATATCGACGGTGGCAATCATCCCTGGACCAATTAAAAAGCGTTTGCCGTGTTTATTTTCCAGGTAATCGTGATCGGTGCGAATAAACACCCGATAGTAGTAAATATCCGGTTTGGCCTCATCCTGGGTCGTGTCCGGTGAGATTGTTTCCACCACACCTTCCAGCGCACCGTAGATGGCATAATCATAGGCGGTAATTTTTACCAGCGCCTGCTGATCGGGATGAATAAACGCAATATCGCGCGGTGAGATCCGTGCTTCAATTAATAAACGTCCGTCAATGGGGACAATTTCCATTAACTCACCGTTGGGCGCAATAACCCCACCAATCGTGTTGACCTTGATATTTTTAACAATCCCCTGCACCGGCGAACGCACCGTTAAGCGGGTGACCGAATCGGCGCGGCCTTTAATCACTTCCGCCAGGCTGGCGACGTCGGCATTGGCTTTTGATAGCTGTTCACGAGCGTCAACAAAATAGCGCGTATTGATATCGATCTTTTTAAAACCAATATCCGCCACTTGCTGGCGCAGGCGCAGCACTTCAACATTGCTCGCCGCTCCGGTTTTTGCCAGCTTTTCGGTAATGGCCAGTTCGCTATTGACCAGTTTCAGCGATTCATCCAGTTGACGCGTGGATTTGATCAGCTGATCCTTACGGCTATGGTACAGGCGAGTCTCTTCCGCCAACAGCGCGGGCCAGGCTTTCAGCGTGTCGGGAAACACCAGCGGCTGGTTGTTAACCTCAGCGGTTAAGCGAATGCTGGCGGCCAGCGAAGCGCGGTATTTCGCCTGGCTTTCGCCCACGTTAGATTCACTGCGGGTCGGGTCAAGACGAGCCACTACCTGCCCGGCTTTAACCTTACTGCCTTCCCGCACGTTCAGCTCGGTTAAAATGCCGCCATCGAGAGTCTGTATCACCTGCTCGCGGGAGCTGGGGATCACTTTGCCGGTGCCCGTGGAGACTTCGTCCAGCACCGCGAACCATGCCCAGACGCCACCGACGAGTAGCATCATTGCCAATACCAAAATTAACCGACGCGATTTTACGATCTTCGCTTCATCTTCTTCGCTATCCGGCAGCAACGCTACCGGGTCGTTATCAGTCAGCGCTGGTAACACCACATTGCCCGGCTTATTCATATATTCACCACCTGAGCACGAGCTTTCTCTTGTTCAAAAACAGTTGCTTTCGGTTTATCCAGCGCTAGCTGTCCGTCCTGAATAACCAGAATCCGGTCAACAATATTGAGGACTGCGGCTTTATGGGTGGCAATAATCATCGTTCTCTCTCCAGCCCATTGCGCCAGCTGATCCACAAAGGCTTTTTCCGTGCGCTCGTCAAAAAACGAGGTCGGTTCATCGAGCAGGATGATGTTCGGGTCACGCAGCAGCGTTCTTGCGAGCAGCAGTGACTGCCGCTGACCACCGGAAAGCCCTAGCCCGCCCTCCATAATGACGTGTTCAAGACCAAGGGGTAGTTTGCGCACAAACTCCAGCGCGCCGCACAAAGTCAGCAACGAGAAGATTTCATCATCGGTCGCTGCCGGGCGTCCGAGCATCAGGTTTTCACGTAGCGTGCCATGGAACAGACGCGCTTCCTGAGTCAACAAGGTGGCGTTGCGGCGAATATCCGCAAGATCGATCTGCGGCAGGCTCAGGTCATCCAGGCGCAGCTCGCCGGAAGCCAGTTCGACGTTGCCCATCATCGCCTGTAACAAGGTTGATTTACCGGCACCTATACGCCCGAGAATGGCGATTTTCTCTCCGGCTTTAATTGATAATTGGTTAATGCGCAGGGGGACAGTGGCGTCGTTAAGGCCATAGCGAAATTCCGCCTGACGAAACTCGTAGTTGCCGTGCAGCACAGCACGATGAACGCGGGGTTCGTCCTGGCCGCCTTCCACCGGTAGCGCCATCAGATTGTCGAGGCTGGCTTTCGCCGTTTTCACCTGCTGCCAGCGGGCAAGTACGCCGCACAGCGCGGTCATCGGCGCCACCATGCGGGTCGATAACATTGATGCCGCCACCATCGCCCCTGTGGTGATATCGCCGCTAATCACCAGCGGCGCACCGACCACCACCACCACGGCATAGAGCAGGTTTTGTACCGACATTCCCCAGCTCACCAGGCCGTGAGTCAGCTTGCGCGTTTTGACACCGGACTCGGCGGTAATGGCGATATAGCTATTCCACTGATGCAGAAAGCGGCTTTCCGCCTGCATCATTTTGATGTCCTGCAGGCCCTGAATACTTTCCACCAAAATTGCGTTACGCAAAGTGTTTTCGTGTTGGTTCTTATTTGCCAGCGCGGCAAGCTTACGCTGCAATAACAGACCGGGAAGGATCATCAGTAGCGTCGCCACTGGCGCAATCCAGCTCAGCCACGGCGAGACAATAAATAGCACCACCTGGAAGAGTAAAAAGAACGGCAGGTCCGCAACGATAGTCATCATCGTTGAGGTCATCATTTCGCGCACCTGCTCCAGTTCCCGGATCTGCGAAATAAAACTCCCGGTCGAACGCGGCACCGCACTATTTTTCAGACGTAGCGCGTGACCGAAAACCCGGTCCGATACGCGAATATCCCCACGTTTACCAAGCAGGTCGGTCACGTGCCCGCGCATGATCTTCAATGCAAAGGCAAATATCGCCGCCAGCACCACGCCGCTGAACAAGACATATAAGGTGGGATAAGATTGCGCCGGGATCACCCGGTCATAAACCTGCATCGAAAAAAGAATGCCGCTCAGCGCAAGAACGTTAATAGCGAACGAAGCCAGCATCACGTGCATATAGGGGCGAATATCTTTCAGAACGATCTTTCGCAGCCAGTCCGGCTGGAAGCGGGTCAAATAGCTTTCGCTGCGAATGTCCTTTTCCGGCGCCGACGGGCGAAAAGCAATAGTTTGTTCTATTTCCGGCAGCAGGGTTTCCAGCGGGCAATAGCTGAGCAGCGAAAGCTCTTTCACAAACCGCACTCCGACCGCATTGTTCACGTCAAAGCTTTCAATGACCGCAATCTGCCCATCGCGAAGCTGAATGACAAGCGGCAGACGCCAGGCCGACATTCGCTGGTCGGTAGTGGATAAAAACTGGCAGTTTAGCCCTGCGTGACGCGCCAGATGCCGGAGCGCCTCCGGTAGGGTCTTCTGCGTTGCCCACTCGGCGGCGGCATGCAGCGTTCCGGGTGAAAAGCTTTGCCGGTAGTGGTTAGCGATAAAGGCGATGGCATTGGCCCAGTCGAGCAAATGCGGCACCCCTTCGCGTTCATTTTGAGTGGTCATGGGCGGATCTCCACGCCCTGGATATTTTGATTTTCCAGCGCGAACACCGTGCGCATCTTGCCAGTACTAAACAGGCAGTCCAATTCAAGGGAGCGCAGTTGCGATTCCGTCAGGACCTGGCTAAATCTGGCCTGGTAAATTTCCTGATCGACGTTGAGCAGATCCAGCAGCGGACGCGAACCCAGCTGGAGATATTGATCCTGGTACAGCGCCCGGGTTTGCTCCCCTAGCTGCTGCTGGCGTTTCTGAATGCCCAGCGATTGAGCAAGGTTAACGGCTTCATCGCGAGAGGCGTTCAGTTTCTGGCTGGCGTCCAGTTGCGCAGTTCTAATCGCCGCATTAGCTGCCGCCAGGCCTTGCTGGGCAGCGTCGCGAGAGGCAGTCATCGCCCCCCCCTGATAGATAGGCATCTGAACCTTAACCCAGGCGGAATATTGCGTTTTATTGAGCGCCGCGCTGTTAGCGTAATTGTCGTTAAGGTAGTGCGTGACCTCAGGTTCAAGGGAGATGGTCGGCAGCATTTGCGCGTTGGCGTTATCCAACTGCGCCTGAGCCTGGCCTGCCTGAGCCAGCGCGGCTAATACCGCGGGAACAGAGCGATAATCAATTTTGGCTACCGCGCAAGCGGCATCCATCCCCGGAGGCACCGCATCCGTTACCGTAGCAATCCCGCCGATGCCGATATAGGTCGCCAGCGTGGCTTTCCAGCGCTCAAGTGCCGCTCTGTATTGTAAGAGCGTGGATTGCGCCCCTTCCACGCGGGTATCGGTTTGCACGACATCCGATAATGATGACGCACCCGCATCGTTACGCTGGCGAATAAGGTCACCAATCTGTTTAAGCGAATCGACCTGCGCTTTGGCGATGTCAACCAGCTTTTGGTAGCCCTGCACCTGCACCACCGCCCCTGCGGTATCATGGGCGACCTGGTCGATATTCAGCATGACGATAGCCTGCTGCTGGGCCACGCCGGAGTCCGCAGCCCTGACCGAACTGGAGACTTTGCCGAAGTCGTAGAGCATTTGCGATACCGATACCACCAGTGATGGTGTATATCCGGCATCAGAATAAGAGTTTGTATAACCATTATTCATACCCGCACTAATTTGCGGGTAATATTTGGCTTTCGCCACATCCACCTTTTGTGCCATTTCCTGGAGCTTACTCACCTCCTGAGTAATAGATGGATGCCAGTTGACTGCATTTTTCACCGCTTTATTAATATCAAGCGGGCCGGACATTCGGGTTTGGTTATTAATAATCTCTTCATTGTATCCCGCTATCTGCTGACTGTCGGTTAAACGCTGGCTACTAATATCATTCGGCATTAAATATGAGCTTTCTGCATTCACTACAGATGCAGGGTTGAGTGAAATAAATAAGGCGGTATAGCCGCAGGTTATGACAATCCCTTTTTGTTTAAATAGGCGCATCAAATTTACCCTTCAGAAAGCACGCACTGAAAAAACGGATATCATGATTTCCGCATCATTGTTTTTATTAAATGATAGTCTGCTATTTTCCGGTTCATTGCCCGAATTCATTCCTCCGCAATAAAATAACCTCGACAGCACTTCCCTGTGCTGTCATCGGTGTAACACGCCTTAGTTGGAGTTATTGGTATCAAGCAGCTCGTTGAGCGTATTGATATGTACTCCTTCCAGCGTAATTAAGGTTGTTGATTGATGGTTGCCAGCCCCACCGTCGCGGTCGATTGATACCACCGTATTACTGCCGACGTAGCTCAGAGTGACATAGTTGCCCAGGCTACTGCTGTTTCCATCCCAGCCGACCAGCAGCGCCGATACATCTATGTGGTCCCCTTGCGCCACCGAGAAATCCTTCCAGGTATCGCTACCGTTGCCGCCGGTATTGTCATCAGCCAACAGGTTGTAAACCACCGTATCGGCCCCGAC